>NZ_JBEXEX010000021.1:0-127523 GCF_040606445.1 Streptomyces sp. NPDC005408
GTGGCAAGCGCGTCGGCGTCGTCCTGCGTGGGGCACGCGACCCGCACGATCTGGCAGCCCGAAGCCGTCAGCTCCGCGATCTGCTGCAGCGTCGCGCCGATGTCCGAGGTCCGCGTGGTCGTCATCGACTGCACCGACACCGGAGCATCCCCGCCGACGGCCACCGAGCCGACCTGGATGCGCCGCGAGGTGCGGCGTATCGCGATCGGCCGGGCCGGCAGCTCCGGGAGCCCCAGTGCGACTGGCTCTCCTAGGGACATCACGTCACCCGCGGTTTCCCGAGACGGTCTCGCGTGCCGCCCTGAGGGACTCCTTGAGGGAGCCCATGGTGGCGAGGACGGCGGTGGGCTCGTAGCCGCAGTGCGCCATGCAGTTGGCGCAGCGCGGGTCCTTGCCGCGGCCGTACTTGCTCCAGTCGGTCTCCTCGATGAGCTCCCGGTACGTGGGGACGTATCCGTCGGCCATCAGATAGCAGGGGCGCTGCCATCCGAAGAGCGAGTAGTTCGGGATCGCCCAGGCCGTGCACGGGAAGTCGGCCTTGCCCTCCAGGAAGTCGAGGAAAAGCGGCGAGTGGTTGAGCCGCCAGCGCCGCCGGTTGCCGCCCGCGAAGGACTTCTTGAACAGCTCGCGGGTCTGCTCGACACCGAGGAAGTGCTCCTGGTCGGGTGCCTTCTCGTAGGCGTACGCGGGCGAGATCATCATCTCGTCCACCTTCAGGTCGTCATTGAGGTAGTTCAGCACCTCGATCACGGTCTGCGGGGTGTCGGTGTTGAAGAAGGTCGAATTGGTGGTGACCCGGAAGCCCCGCTTCTTGGCTTCCTTGATCGCCTCCACCGCCTCGTCGAAAACGCCTTCCTTGGCGACCGATTCGTCGTGCCGCTCGCGCAGCCCGTCGATGTGCACGGCAAAGGCGAAGTAGGGAGAAGGGGTGAAATTCTCGATCTTCTTCCGCAGCAGCATCGCGTTGGTGCAGAGGAAGACGTACTTCTTCTTCGCCACCAACTGACGCACGATCTCATCGATCTGAGGGTGCATCAGCGGCTCGCCGCCCGCGATGGAGACCATGGGCGCCCCGGACTCCAGCACCGCCCCCACCGCCTGCGCGACCGGCATGCGCTGCTTCAGAATCCCGGCCGGATGCTGGATCTTCCCGCACCCCTCGCACTTCAGATTGCAGGCGAAGAGCGGCTCCAGCTCGACGATCAGCGGGAACTTCTCACGCTTGCGCAGCTTCTGTTCAAAGAGGTACGTCCCGACCCTGATGGTCTGACGGAGCGGCATGGCCATCTAGCTCACCTCCTGGGGAGCAGCAAAGAACGGTGCCATTCGAAAAAAGCAGGAAGGACGGCACGAAGAACACGGAAGGCTGATATTCCACCGCGCACCGTCCCAATACGGACCAGCTCATGCTCTGGAGCGTCCACGACCACCCGGACGGCCGCAACCGGGCGGGGCCCGGCACTCAGAGCGCTGCGGAGTGTGGCCGCGGACTCCATGTCCACCGCGATCGCCCCGGTGGCCCGCAGCTCGGCCCGTTCATGTCCGCGTACGACATGGTCGGAGCCGGTCAGCGGGCCGGTGTGCACGGTGCGACCGGGCACCGCCCGGGCCACCGCCTTGACCAGCAGTTCAGTTTCCGTGCAGACCGAGGAGCCGCCCGTATGGCGGGTCTCGTCGGCGACCACGAGGTCCCCGGGGTGCATCCCCGGGGCGAGCCCGGCGCAGAAGCCGGAGGCGACGACCGCCGCGTCCCGCAGCGTCCCCTCACCCAGTGCTCCGAGGACGGCACGCTCCGCGTTGTGCGGACCCATGCCGGTACGGAGCACGGTGACCGGTCCGCGTGCGGCACTGCGGTCGCCGCTGCGCAGGGCGAGCTTCTCGATGCCGAGCGCACAGGCGATCAGCAGCGGCGCAGTGGAACCGGACGGCTCCGGGGTTCGGTCCATCAGCCCCCCTTGCCACTGTGGGAGGCGCTGCCCGCACGGTCGGCGAAGGGTTCCCCGTGCACATAGCGGCCGAGCGCCGTGAGCGGGAAGACCTGCCGGTAGAGGTGGTAGTTGATCGAGAAGTCCCAGGGGAAGCCGGTGCCGGTGAAGTACGGCTCGTCCCAGGACCCGTCCGCCTGCTGGGTCTCGGCGAGCCAGGCCACACCCCGCTCGACCGTCTTGCTCTCCCGCTCGCCCGCCGCGAGCAGTGCGAGCAGCGCCCACCCGGTCTGGGAGGCGGTGGACTCGCCGTGCCCGATCCACTCCTGCTCGCGGTAGGAGCGCAGATCCTCGCCCCAGCCTCCGTCGTCGTTCTGGACGGATTCGAGCCAGCGCACGGCGCGCTGGATCGCCGGGTGCGAGACGGGCAGTCCGGCCGCGGTGAGCGCCGGGACCACCGAGCCCGTTCCGTAGACGTAGTTGACGCCCCAGCGGCCGAACCAGGCGCCGCTCGGCTCCTGTTCGGCGAGCAGCCACTCGATGCCGCGGCGGGTACGGGGGTGGTGGGCCTTGCCCTCGTAGGCCAGCATCTCGACGACATGCGCGGTGACGTCCGCGGACGGAGGGTCGATCACCTCGCCGAAGTCGCAGAACGGCAGCCGGTTGGGGAACGCGCTGGTGTTGTCGGCGTCGAAGGCTGCCCATGCGCCGTTCCTGGACTGCATGCCCATGGTCCAGCGGCCCGCCCGCGCGACCGCCGCGTCGACGGCCTGCGGGTCAGGGTGCTTGACCCGCCGCAGGGCGAGGATGACCTCGGCCGTGTCGTCGATGTCCGGGTAGTTGTCGTTGTGGAACTCGAACGCCCAGCCACCGGGGGCCAGTTGGGGCTTGCGTACCGCCCAGTCTCCGGGCCGTACGATCTCCTCGCCCAGCATCCAGTCGGCGGCCTTGACCAGGGCCGGGTGGTCGGGTGCCAGTCCCGCGTCGGCGAGCGCGATGGTGGCGAGGCAGGTGTCCCAGACGGGCGACTGACAGGCCTCGATCATGCGGGCGCCGTCGTCGCGCCAGATGGCGAAACGGTCCAGCGACTCCAGGCCCGCCCGCATGACAGGGTGCTGGAGGTCGTAGCCGAGCAGATGCAGAGCGATGACGGAGTACACGGCGGGCGGCTGGATGCCGCCCCAGCAGCCGTCGTTCTCCTGGCGCTCGATGATCCAGCGCGCGGCCGCGTTCATCGCGACCCGGCGCAGCCGGCGCGGCGCGATCTTGTGATAGGCGTGCAGCACCTTGTCGGCCCGCTGGAAGAAGCCGTCCCAACTCGCGGCGGGGGCAAGGGGCTTGGGCGGGTTCGGGATCCGCGCGTCGGTGTGCAGCTCGTCGAGCGCGAACGGCGCGGGCCGTACCGGTCGCTTGGCCGAGACGACGGTGAGCGGCACGATCGTCTGCCGCGCCCAGCAGCCGAAGTCGTAGATGTTGAGCGGGAGCCACTTGGGAAAGAAGATCAGCTCGGGCGGCAGCTCGGGGAGGTCGTCCCACTTCCACCAGCCGAAGAGCGCCAGCCAGATCCGGGTGAAGACCCGGCTCGCCGCGATGCCGCCGCGGTCCCTGATCCAGGCGGAGGCGCGTGACATGTGCAGTTCGTCCGGCCGGTCACCGGCCAGCCGCAGCGCGACGTATGCCTCGATGGTGGTGGAGAGTTCGCCGGGCCCGCCGTAGAAGGTGGACCAGGTGCCGTCCTCGCGCTGCTCGCCGCGGATGAAGCGGCCGGCCGCCTCGGTGGTCCGCTCGTCCTGGATGCCGAGGAACTGGCGCAGCAGCAGATCCTCGGCGTCCATCGTCACATTGGTCTCGAGGTCGCCCTTCCACCAGCCCTCGGCGTCCTGACGGCCCAGCAGATGCTCCACGGAGCGTTCCGCTGCCCGAGCGGCGGCCTCGACGACCTCACTGGTGGCAGTTGTGATGTCGGTTGTTTCACTGGCCGCGGCTGCCCCGAGCCCCACGGGCCCGCTGCTTCCGTCGGTCGTCGCTGTCATGGCTTCCCCTTCGTTGCAGTGGTTCTCTGCTGTGCTGGGGTCTCCGTCGGCCGGCGCCCGGTTGCCCGTGCACCGGCCGGCGACTGCGAGGTCATATACGGATGATGGCGATCATCTCTTTCGTACGACGACGAAGTCCGCGAGCGCGACGAGCTGCGCCCGGACCCGCTCCGGCATGTCGACACCGTTCAGGGCCTCGATCGCCACCGCGTGCTGCCTGCGGGCCTCCTGCGAGGTCCACTCGCGGCCGCCCGCCTCCTCGATCAGGGCTGCCCTGGTGGCGAATTCCTCCTCGGAGAAGCTGTCGAAGTCATTGCTCTTGGCATCGGCCGCGAGCAGCTCCCCGAGACGCTGCGACGCCGGGCCGCCCGCCGCGAGCGCGGCGACGACCGGCAGGGACTTCTTGCGCTGGCGCAGATCGCTCCAGGTCTGCTTGCCGGTGGCCTCCGGGTCGCCCCAGATGCCGAGCAGATCGTCGACGGCCTGGAAGGCGAGGCCGAGGTGGTAGCCGTACGCCTCCAGCGTGTCGGCCATCTTGTCGTCCGCCCCGCCGAGCACCGCGCCGATGGAGCAGGCGCAGGCCAGCAGCGCGCCCGTCTTGTTGCCCTCCATCTCCAGGCACTCCTCGACGGTGACCCGCTCGCGGTGCTCGTAGGAGATGTCCTGGGCCTGGCCGTCGATCAGCTTGCGCGTTGCGGTCGTCAGGCGGCGCGTGGCGCGGCCCGCCTCGACCGTGCCGAGCTCCAGAAGCACCTCGCCCGCGAGCGCGAACAGCGCGTCGCCGACGAGGATCGCCTGGGCAGGGCCGTGCACCTTCCACACGGTGTCGCGGTGGCGGCGCTGCTCGTCCCCGTCCATCAGGTCGTCGTGCAGCAGCGAGAAGTTGTGCACCAGCTCCACGGCGACGGCACCGGGGATGCCGACCTCGGGGGCGGCTCCGGCGGCCTCGGCGGACAGCAGCGCGAGCGCCGGGCGTACGGCCTTGCCGCCGTCCCCGTCGGCGGGCCGGCCCTGCGCGTCGATCCAGCCGAAGTGGTAGGCGGCGACGGTGTCCATGGGCGGCGCGAGCCGGTTGATGGCGGCACGCAGCACCGGGGTGGACATGGTCCGCCCGCGCTCCAGCAGCGCAAGGATGTCCAGGCTCTCTCCTCCGGCTGCGGTGTCATCAGCCGGGTTCGCCGAGGGCACAGTCGGCACGATCTCTCCTCTTGTTCCAGTACTGGTGCTCACGCCGCCTCCTTGAGCGGATGTTCATGGGGACGGCCGAGAGCGGAGAGTGCGGCGCCGGCGGCGCTGAAGCCGCTGCGTACGGCACCCTCCATGGTCGCGGGCCAGCCGGTGGCGGTCCACGCGCCCGCAAGGTACAGGCCCGGCGCTCTGGTACGCGCACCGGGTCGCAGCCTGCCGACGCCCGGGGTCGGGGCGAAGGTCGCCGTCCGTTCCCGGGTGACGAAGAAGTCCCGCACCTGGGCGCCGCGCGCGGCGGGCAGCAGCCGCTCAAGCTCGGGCAGATACCGCTCGCGCAGTGCGGCGACGGGCTCGTCGATCTCGTCCTCGGCGGCGGACTGGGACAGGGCCAGATACTGGCCGTCCGCGAGCCCCGAGGCCTCGGTGCGGTCGAAGACCCATTGCACCGGCGTGCCCAGCGCGGCGAAGAAGGGCTGCCGCAGCACCTTGCGGTCGTACAGCACATGGATGTTGAGGATCGGCGCGGTGCCGATGTCGAGCAGCCTGTCGGGGTCCTCGAGGGCTCCCTCGGGCAGCAGTGCGTGGGCCTCGCGCTGCGGTACGGCGAGGACGACGGTGTCCACCTCGAGCAGCTCGCGGTCCAGCTCGACCTGCCAGCGCCCGAACTCCGCACGGGAAATACCGCGGACACGGGTCGAGAGCTCGGTGCGTACGCCGGCCGAGTCGAGGGCCTTGCGGGCCAGCGTGTCGTGCAGGTCCCCGAGCGGTACCCGCGCCCAGCCGATGTCGGCCGCTCCGGGCTCGGAGAGCAGTCCGGTCTTGAAGACCATCGCGGCGAGCCCCATCGAGGCGTTGGGCGCGGTGGCGTTCAGTGTCGCCACGCCGACGAGGTCCCACAGGGCCTCGATGGCGCGCTGCGACTGGCCGTGGCGGCCCAGCCAGGTCCCGAAGTCGATGCCGTCCAGTGCCGGGTCGGCGGGGTCGAGCTTCTTGAGCGCCAGTGCGGCGCGCCCGACGGCCGCGCGCTCGGCGAGCGAGAGGTGCGGATAGGTGGCGAGGCTGGCGGCGAGGTGCAGCGGCACGGGCAGCGCGCTGCGGCGCAGCCGGCCCAGACGCGGTCCGCGCTTGCGTGCCACGTCCAGCACCGGCACGTCCAAACGGTCCTGGAGCGGGGCGAGATGAGCGCCGTCGACCCGGTCGAGGAACCAGCGGTACGCGGTGCAGCAGCGCAGATACACATGCTGGCCGTTGTCGATGGTCAGGTCGCCGCGGCGGAAGGAGAAGGCGAGGCCGCCCAGTCGCGGGCGGCCTTCGACCAGAGTGACGCTCACTCCCGCTTCGGCGAGTTGCAGCGCCGCGGTGATTCCGGCGAGCCCTCCGCCGACCACCACCGCGTGCCGGGACCGCATGTCGTCGTCCGTCATGCGTCCTCCCCCAGGCCCGCTGTTGCAGTCAGGGACGCCGCCTCGGACCGGACGGTTGCCCGCCGGTTGTTCACCCGCATCAGACACGCCCCCTGAGGGTCTGCCGCGTGATGTGGCGGGCGTCGAGTCCGGACAGTCCGCGCACGGCGACGTACGCCTTCTCCCGCCCCGGCAGAGAGACGCGGCCGCGCAGCACCGCCTCGGGGTCGCGTTCGATGCGGTCGAGAAGGCGCCGGTAGATCCCGGCCATCGCGGCGACACAGGCGCCGCTGCGCCGGTCGAGCATGGGCAGCAGGCGGTAGCCCTCCGCGAACAGGGTGCGGGCGCGCCGTACTTCGAAGTGCACCAGGCCCGCGAAGTCGGAGCCGGCCGGCGGGATGGCGGTGTGGAAGCCCGTGGAACAGCCGAACTTGGCGAGGTCGTCGGCGGGCAGATAGGTGCGTCCGTTGGCCGCGTCCTCGCGAACGTCCCTGAGGATGTTGGTGAGTTGAAGGGCCAACCCCAGCGTGTCGGCGTACTCGGCGGCGCGCTCGACGCCGCGCGCGCCGGGCTGGGTGCCGAACACGCCGAGCGAGAGCCGCCCGATCGCGCCCGCGACACACCGGCAGTAGACCTTGAGGTCGTCCCAGGTCTCGTAGGTCTGGCCGCTCACGTCCATGAGGACGCCGTCAATGAGCTCGTCGAGCCCGGCGAGCGGCAGCGGGAAGCGGCGTGCCGCGTCCGTGAGGGCGACCGCGACCGGGTCGGTGTCGTCCTCGTCGACCGTGCCCAGGCGGATGCGTTCCAGCACTTCACGCGTGCCTTCGAGCCGGTTGAGCTTGGCCTCGGGCGCCAGCGCGCCGTCACCGATGTCGTCGACGCGCCGCGAGAACGCGTACAGCGCGGACATGGCCTGTCGCTTGTCGGTCGGCAGCAGCCTGATCCCGTAGGCGAAGTTGCGCGCCTGCTGTCCGGTGACGGCCTCGCAGTAGGTGTATGCGGCCTGCACCGGCGCCGACACCTCCGTCGGTCCCTCCATCGTCCGGCTCACCCCTCTCTACGCGCTCTTCGCAAGACTGCTCCCACTTCACGCAGCAGATTGGCCTTGGTCGCCTTGGGCGGTCCGGGCAGCACATCGTGTCCGGCAGCCGCGATCGCGGTGAGGGCGGCGCGCCCGCCGGCCACGAACCCGGCGAGCAGCAGCCGCAGCCTGCCGTGGACGCTACCCACCAGTGGTGTGCCTTCATTCAGCAGTTGCCGGGCGCGTTCGGCTTCGTATGCGATCAGTGCGCGCACCGACGCGTCCGCGGTCGGTGCGGCGAGGTCCTCCTCCGTGACATGGAAGCGCTGCATGTCCTCGGCGGGCAGATAGATCCGGTCGCGCCCCAGGTCCTCGCTGACGTCCTGGAGGTGCTCGACGATCTGGAGGGCGGTGCAGACCGCGTCGGAGCGGCGGACGCGCTCGGGGCTGGCGGTCCCGGTGATCTGGAGCACCAGACGCCCGACCGGGTTGGCGGAGAGCTCGCAGTACGCGACGAGCTCGTCGTACGTCTTGTAACGCCCCACCAGCTGGTCCTGGCGGTTGGCCTCGATCAGCCCGATGAAGGGCTCGAGGGTGAGGGAGCAGCGGCGTACGACGGGCTTCAGGGCGCGCAGCAGCGGGTGGTGCGGATCGGCGCCGGCTGCGGCGAAAACGCGGCGCAGATCCGTCTCGAACGCGTCGAGCATCAGCAGCCGGTCGTCGGCCCTCGCGGGGTCGACGCCGAGGTGACGGGCGTCCGCGCCGCCGGGTGCGAGGTCGCCGTCGCCGATGTCGTCGACAAGGCGGGCGTAGCCGTACACCGCCATCAGGTCATCGCGCCAGGCTCGCGGCAGGAAGAAGGGAGCCACGGGAAAGTTCTCGTCCGCGGCCTTGTCGAGTGTGGCGCGCGCGGAGGCCTCGATGCGCGCCTGCCGGGTGCCCGTCATACGGAGCTGCCCGGTACGGGGACGGCGAAAGCCTCGCGGAGCTGGAGATTTCCCATCATTGCCGTCACGTCTCCCGTTCTACACTGCCGATCCAATCCATCCTATTTCGGACACGCCGCCGGTCCTCCCGACTGAGGGGAGACCGCCTGGCGGACGGGATGCCTAGGGGGTATCGCCCCGATTGCCGCGATTCAGCACCGGTACAGCTTACGTTGTACAACGCGCGGTGATACGTCCGGGTGTTGCGTGCATTACAAGAACACTTCAATCCTGGCCAACCTTCCCCGGCGGCTGGGGAATTGACCTTCGCTTGACGATCGGGGCCCCTTTGTCGGGTCGCGGGCCGTGTCCCCCTAGGGACGCAGAAGACCCCCGCCGGGATGCGGCAACGGGGGTCTTCTTCGGAGGAATCCTCGGTCTCGGGAGAATTCCTGGATCTTCGCGGTCCAGCTACTTGCCGGTCTCCTTCTCGTAGGCCCGCAGGACCTCGTCGGTCGGGCCGTCCATCAGGAGTTCGCCCCGCTCCAGCCACAGGACGCGGTCGCAGGTGTCCCTGATCGTCTTGGCACCGTGGCTGACCAGGAAGACCGTGCCGGCTTCCTTGCGCAGCTCGCGGATGCGCTCCTCGGAGCGGATCTGGAACTTGCGGTCACCGGTCGCCAGCGCCTCGTCGATCATGAGGACGTCGTGGTCCTTGGCCGCGGCGATGGAGAAGCGGAGCCTGGCGCCCATGCCGGAGGAGTAGGTGCGCATCGGCAGGGTGATGAAGTCGCCCTTCTCGTTGATGCCCGAGAAGTCGACGATCCCCTGGTACCGGTCGCGGACCTCCTCGCGCGACATGCCCATCGCCAGGCCGCCGAGGATGACGTTGCGCTCGCCGGTCAGGTCGCCCATGAGCGCGGCGTTGACGCCGAGCAGGGAGGGCTGACCGTCGGTGTACACCATGCCGCTCTCGGTCGGCAGCAGGCCGGCGATGGCACGCAACAGGGTCGACTTGCCGGAGCCGTTGGTTCCGATCAGGCCGATCGCCTCGCCGCGGTACGCGGTGAAGGAGACACCGCGTACGGCGTGGACCTTGCGGATACCGCGGGCCGCCTCGGCCTTGTCGCGGCGGAGTATCCGGCTGAGGGCCGCGGTGGCGCTGCCCTTGCCGCCGCTGCCGCCGTGCACGCGGTACACGATGTGCACGTCGTCGGCGATGACGGTCGGGATGCGTCCCGGGTTGCTGTCAGCCACGTCCATAGCGTTCCTCCGCCTTCCAGAAGTACACAAAGCCGGCGACGCCGAAGAGAATCGCCCAGAAGACGGCCGCGAACCAGACGTGCGACGGCAGATTGGACGCGCCGTACCCGTCGATCAGCGCGAAGCGGACCAAGTCCATGTAGACCGCCGCCGGGTTGTAGCCCAGCACATCGGAGATCCAGGCCGGCTTGTCCTTCAGCATGACCGGGATGGAGTACATGACGCCCGAGGCGTACATCCAGGTGCGCATGATGAACGGCATCAGCTGGGCCAGGTCGGGCGTCTTGCTGCCCAGCCGCGCAAACATCAGGGCGATGCCGATGTTGAAGACGAACTGCAGGCCCAGCGCGGGCACGATCAGCAGCCAGCTGAGCGAGGGATAGCTGCCGAAGGCCATCGCGATGATGAACAGCACGATCATCGAGAACATCAGCTGCTGAAGCTGCTGAAGCGCGAAGGAGATCGGCAGTGCCGCCCGGGGGAAGTGCAGGGCCCGCACCAGCCCGAGATTGCCCGAGATCGCGCGGACACCGGCCATCACGGAGGTCTGCGTGAAGGTGAACACGAAGACGCCCGTCACCAGGAAGGGGATGAAGACATCGTTGGCGATGCCCTTCCTGGTCCCCAGGATGAGCCCGAAGATCAAGTAGTACACGGCCGCGTTCAGCAGCGGCGTCGCCACCTGCCAGAGCTGGCCGAGCTTGGCCTGGCTGTACTGGGCGGTCAGTTTCGCCGAGGCGAACGCCACAATGAAGTGGCGCCGGCCCCAGAGCTGCCGGATGTATTCGACGAGACCCGGTCGGGCACCGCTCACCGACAGGCCGTACTTGGCGGCGAGCTGCGCCGACGTCAGGCCGTCGTCGGGAGATGGCGGGGCGCTCGTCACGATCGCACCGTCATGGGTTGTGTCACTCACAAGTTGAAACTTTCGTGTTCAAGATGCGCAGCCGGTCGGGCGCAGGCTCAGACGTCCAGGTCCCGGGAGTACGCCCGATGCTCTCAGGACCGAGCATGTCAGATGACAGGAGGGCGGCCCAGCCGGGTCAGGCGCCACACCGTACGCCACCTGATGGGCCGACGAGGACCACAGGGAGTCTGCCAGCCTTCCTTGAATCCGCCGAACCAGGCCTTCAGGGCGGGCAGCGAAGGCCGCCTCAGCAGCGTGAGCAGCACCCAGACACCGAGGTAGACGGGGATCAGGGGCGCGGGCAGGTTGCGGCGGGCCAGCCAGACCCGGTTGCGGGCCACCATGCGGTGGTAGACCGCATGCCGGGACGGCGGCATCGTCGGGTGGAACAGCACCATGTCCGAGCGGTAGTCGATCGCCCAGCCCGCGTCCAGCGCCCGCCAGGCGAGGTCCGTCTCCTCATGGGCGTAGAAGAACTCGTCCGGAAGCGAGCCGACCTCGGCGAGGACCTTCGTACGCACGGCGTTGGCGCCGCCGAGAAACGTTGTCACCCGCGAGGAGCGCATCGGGTCGGAGGCGCGCAGCCGCGGGACGTGGCGGCGCTGGGTGAGCCCGGTCTCCGGGTCGGCGATACGGAAGCTGACGATGCCCAGCTTCGGATCGGCCGCGAAGGCCTTGCGCACCAGCTCACCGGTGTCGCTGTTGGGCAGCAGACCGTCGTCGTCGAGGAAGAGCAGCGCGTCGACGTCGGAGCCGGAGGGGCCGAAGGCCTCGATGCCGACATTGCGGCCGCCCGGGATGCCCAGATTGTCGGGAAGGTCCACGGTGCGTACGCCCTCGGGGACATCGGTGACCGGGGCGCCGTTGCCGACCACGACCACCTCGATCGGGTCGCCGTCCTGCTTGGCGACCGAGTCGAGGAGGGCGCGCAGATCGTCGGGGCGGTTGCCCATGGTGATGATGACCGCGCCGAGCTTCATGGGCGTACTCATTTGAGCCTGCTCGAAGCCAGGATGGACACCAGGTGCAGCACCGTCTGGAGCAGGGCGATGCCTGCCAGCACGGCGACGCCGAGGCGGGTGAAATACAGGTCGCCCCGGATCTGGTCCACGACGGCCAGCACGAGGATCAGCAGCGACGCCTCGATGCCGAGGACAAGCCGGTGGAACTTCAGCGCGGCGGCGGCCCGGCGGGCGAGCGCCATGCCGGACGAGCGGGGCTCGGCAGCCGCCTCCTTGACCGGCGGAAGCCCGCCCTGGTGGCGGGCGACGCCGACCAGGTCGGTCTCGGCCTTGATCAGGATCGCGCCGAGCGCGGCGAGAGTGCCGAGGAAGGCCCACAGCCAGTCGATCTGCCCGGGGCCCCACAGGTCCGCGGCGCGCAGGCCGAAGCCGACCAGGACCGCCGCGTCGCACAGGTAGGCGCCGACCCTGTCCAGGTAGACCCCGGAGAGCGAGAACTGCTTCTTCCAGCGGGCGACCTCGCCGTCGACACAGTCGAGCAGCAGGTAGAGCTGGACCGCCACGACGCCGAGGACGGCGCCCCAGATGCCCGGCACCAGCAGGGCCGGGGCGGCGAGGACACCGCAGAGGGTCATCAGGTAGGTCAGCTGATTCGGCGTGACCTTGGTGGTGACCAGGCGGCGGGTGATGCGCAAGGAGATCTCGCGCATGTACAGGCGGCCGCCCCAGTGCTCGCCGCTTCGCCGGTCCTTCACTCCCGCCGGGTGAACGACCGGACGGAGTTCAGCTACTGATGGTCTTGGCATAGTCGGCGTACGCGTCCCTGATCTGATCGGTGGTGAGGTCAAGGTGCTCGAGGATGGTGAAGCGGCCCGGACGGGTCTGTGGTGCGTACTCCACGGCCCGGACGAACTCGTCCGTGGAGAACCCGATTTCCTCGGGCAGCACCGGCAGGCCGTGCCTGCGGAGCACCTCGGCGAAGAGTCCGGACTTCTCGTGCGCGCCACGCAGGTGCATCGCAAAGGCGGCTCCGATGCCGACCTGCTCACCGTGGCTGGCGGCCCGCTTGGGGTAGAGCAGGTCGAAGGCGTGGCTGATCTCGTGGCAGGCGCCGGACGAGGGGCGGGTGTCCCCGCTGATCGACATCGCAACGCCGGAGAGTACGAGTGCTTCGGCGAGGACCGTGAGGAACTCGTCGTCGCCGACGCCTCCGGGGTGGCGCAGTACGGATTCCCCTGCGGTGCGGCCCATGGCGGCGGCCAGTCCGTCGACGGCCTCACCGGTGACGCGGTGGGACAGCTCCCAGTCCGCGATGGCCGAGATGTTGGAGATCGCGTCGCCGATGCCGGAGCGTACGAAACGGACCGGGGCCTCGCGGATGACGTCGAGGTCGATGACCATCGCGATCGGCGTCGGGACACCGTAGGAGCCGCGGCCGTTGTCGTTGTCCAGGGTGGACACCGGCGAGCACAGGCCGTCGTGGGACAGGTTCGTCGCGACGGAGACCATGGGCAGGCCGACCCGGGCGGCCGCGTACTTCGCCACGTCGATGACCTTGCCGCCGCCGAGGCCGACCACGGCGTCGTACCGCTTGCCCTTGATGTCGTCGGCGAGCTTGACGGCGGAGTCGATGGTGCCCCCGGCGACCGCGAACCAGTCGGCGCCCGGCAGGACCGGCGCGAGCTTCTCGCGCAGCGACTGGCCGGAGCCGGCGCTGATCGCGATCGCGAGCTTGCCGGAGGAGGAGATCCGCTGGTCGGCCAGGAGACCGGCCAGGTCGTCCAGGGCGCCGCGGGTGATGTCGACGACGACCGGGGACGGGATCAGTCGGGTCAGTACAGGCACGCGATCTCACGGCCCTTCGCGAGGTCTTCGTGGTTGTCGATCTCGACCCACTTGACGTCGCCGATGGGGGCCACGTCCACGGTGAAGCCGCGGTTCACGAGCTCCTGGTAGCCGTCCTCGTAGTAGAGGTCGGGGTCGCGCTCGAAGGTGGTCTTCAGCGCGTCGGCGAGCTCGTCGGCCGCCTCGGGCTCGATGAGGGTGACGCCGATGTACTCGCCGGTGGCGGTGGCCGGGTCCATCAGCTTGGTGATGCGCCGCACACCCTGGTCGCCCTCGGTGATGACCTTCATCTCCTCGTCGGCGAGGTGCTTCACCGTGTCGAGGGCGAGGATGATCTTCTGGCCGTAGCCGCGGGCGTCGAGCAGGGTCCGCTCGACGGAGACGGGGTGGACGGTGTCGCCGTTGGCGAGGATCACGCCCTGCCTGAGGACGTCACGCGCGCACCACAGGGAGTAGGCGTTGTTCCACTCCTCGGCCTTGTCGTTGTCGACGAGGGTGAGCTTGAGGCCGTACTTCGCCTCCAGGGCGGCCTTGCGCTCGTAGACGGCCTCCTTGCGGTAGCCGACGACGATGGCTGCCTCGGTGAGTCCGATCTCGGCGAAGTTCCCCAGGGTGAGATCGAGGACGGTGGTGTCGCCGTCGACGGGCACGAGGGCCTTCGGAAGCGTGTCGGTGTAGGGGCGAAGACGCCGTCCGGCACCGGCTGCCAGTACGAGGCCGATCATGCGGGTTCTCCTTCGTCATGTACGGCGGGTGCTCCGGAGGACACCCAGAAGCGGATGCTCTCCGCGAGCACCACGAGTGCGACGGCCACAGCGAGGGCCGTCAGCGCGATCGTGAAATGAGCGGCTGTGACCAGGGCGGCCAGCACTGCGACTGCCAGGGTCCGCCCCTCGTGCCCGCCGATGACCCGCACCAGCCAGTGCGGGGGCGCGCCCGTACCGCCGCGGATGCGGTACACCGTGTCGTAGTGATGGTAGGCGACAGCCGCCACCAGGCCGAAGGCCGCGGGCAAAGCCCCGTTCACCTCGGCGCGGGCCGCCAGGGCCAGGACGGTGCCGTATTCGGCGGCCCTGAGCACGGGCGGGACGAGCCAGTCGAGGGCGCCCTTGAGGGGGCGGGCGACGGCGATGCCCGAGCTGATGACATACGCCACAGCCGCGACGGCCGGCCAGGGCGAGCCGTAGTCGGTGAACGCGGCGGCCGCCACCACGGCGGCGCCACCCGCCAGGGCGATCACGAACGGGGCGAACGCGGGAAGCTGCCGCACCTTCGCCCTGAGAGCTCCCGCGGCGCTCTCGGCGAGCGGGCCGCTGTCGGCCAGGTCGGCGAGCGCCTGGGCGGCGCGGTCGGTCCGCTGTGCCTTGCGGGTCAGCGAGCGCAGAACGCGGCCCGCGGTGGTGTAGCAGGCGGCGAAGGCGCAGCCGATGAGCAGGGCGTAGAAGACGATCCGGGGCGTGGTCACGGCGGTCAGCACGGCGATCATCGCCCAGCGCTCGCCGATCGGCAGGACGATCATCCTGCGCACCCAGACCGTCCAGCCGACGCTGTCGAGCTTGTCGGAGAGGGCGGCGGTGGGGCTCGTGTTGGACACGGCGTCGTGGTTCGCCTCGTTGAACGAGAAGTCCACGACATGGCGGCAGGTCTGCAGCACCATCGCGCCGAGCGCCAGCGCCCATACGTCGTCACCGCCGCGGGCGGCGCCGAGGGCGAGGCCCGCGTAGAACGCGTACTCCTTGGCGCGGTCGAAGGTCGCGTCGAGCCAGGCGCCCAGCGTGGAGTACTGCAGCGAGTAGCGGGCGAGCTGACCGTCCGTGCAGTCCAGGACGAAGGAGAAGAGCAGCAGCAGGCCGGCGGCGATGTAGCCGCCGCGCGTTCCGGTGGCCGCGGCGGCGGCCGCGATCAGCGCGGTGAGCAGCGAGGCGGTGGTGACCTGGTTGGGAGTCAGTCCGCGGCGTGCGCACCAGCGGGCGAGATAGCGGGAGTACGGGCTGATGCAGAAGGTCGTGAAGAAGCCGTCGCGGGCCTTCACGGCGGAACGCAGCCGTATGGCCTCGTCGTCGACGGCCTCGACGGCCTGCCGGGCCTCGTTACGGGCCTGCGGGTCACCGGGCACGCGCGCGACGAGCGATCCCAGCTCGGGCCGGTGCACGGCGGTGCCGTCGGCGTCGAGCGCGTCGGCGAGCACGTCGGGCAGCACCACGGCCCGGACTGCCGACAGGATGTCGCCGGCGCCGGATGGGGTGCCGGTGCCGACGGCCGTCAGGGCACGGGTCAGCGCCGTCCGCGCCTCCGGCTGCGCCGTCAGTGCGCCGGGGACCGCGGCAGCGGGGAAGCGGGGGTCCGTCAGTGCCAGCCGCAGGGAGTGGACGTGCCCGACGAAGCGGGGGTCGACGACGGCGACGCGGTCGGCGGCCGGGACGGCGGCGATCAGCGCCGCGGTGTCCTGGGCGCCGGAGGCGATCCGTACGTCAAAGCCCAGCGACCGCAGATCGCCCTCGAGCGACGATCCGGGTACCGGCGGACCGGTGAGGATGGCGGTCGACAGACGAACTCACTCCTTGGAGCTGAGGGTGCGGGTGCGCGGCGGCACGGCCCGGTAACACGGGCGGCGGCTCGTCGGCAGAGGCTATCGGATGTACGGAAGCGGGATTTCACTGGCCGTTCACGCCCCGCTCGGCATGAACATGGCCCACCATGGGCCCGCCGAGATCATCATCGTCGATCAGAGGCTTGCCTAACAAACCGCGGGCCGAGCCGCCTAGGGTGGCGGTCATGACTTGGCTGATCACAGGTGGAGCGGGGTACATCGGCGCGCATGTGGCGCGGGCCATGACGACAGCAGGTGAGCGGGTCGTCGTCCTCGACGACGTCTCGTCGGGCGTCGTCGAGCGGCTGCCGCAGGAGATCCCGCTGGTGCGGGGGGCGGTCCTGGACCGGGAGCTGCTCGACCGCGCGCTCGCGGACCACGAGGTCACCGGTGTGGTGCATCTCGCGGCGAAGAAGCAGGTCGGACAGTCCGTCGAGCAGCCGCTGCACTACTACCGGGAGAATGTGCACGGGCTGACGGTGCTGCTCGAGGCGGTCGTCGAGGCCGGTGTGAAGCAGTTCCTGTTCTCCTCGTCGGCCGCCGTGTACGGGGTGCCCGAGGTGGAACTGATCCCCGAGTCCGCCCCCTGCGAGCCCATCAATCCGTACGGCGAGACGAAGCTGGCGGGCGAGTGGCTGGTCCGGGCGACAGGCAAGGCACACTCCATCTCGACGGCTTGTCTGCGCTACTTCAATGTGGCCGGATCGGCCCGGCCGGAGCTCGCGGACACCGGGGTGTTCAACATCATCCCGATGTTCTTCGACCGGATCACGCGCGGCGAGGCCCCGCGGATCTTCGGCGCGGACTATCCGACCCCGGACGGCACCTGCATCCGGGACTACATCCATGTCGCGGATCTGGCCGACGCGCATCTCGCCGTGGCCCGCAGGCTCGCCGAGCGGAACGGCGCCGGGGATCTGACCGTCAACATCGGCCGCGGGGCCGGAGTCTCGGTGCGCGAGCTCGCCGATCTGGTGGCTGAGGTCACGGGATACGACGGGGAGCCGGTGATCGAGCCGCGCCGTCCCGGTGATGCCGCCAAGGCGGTCGCCTCGGTCGATCTGATCACCAAGGAACTGGGCTGGACGGCCTCGCGCGGGGTTCGCGAGATGGTCGAGTCGGCCTGGGACGGCTGGTGCCTGCGGCACCCCGGGGCCCGCGCCCACTGATCTTGTCAGCGCCCTGACCTGCGGGCCTTCCGCACGACGTTCCCGTCAACGTTCCACGGACGTTTCCGCAGGTCAGGCGATATGACAACGGTGTTCAGTCCCGTGTTGCCCGATACCCCCCACCCGTAGTTCACTGAGGTCTCGGCAGTCACTTCCACTGACCAGGAGGCGTCTCTCATGGGGGCTGGGCACGACCACGGGCATTCTCACGGCGGACCGCCGCCGACCGGCACCGCGGCATCGGCCTACAAGGGACGCCTTCGCATCGCCCTGTCGATCACGCTGGGCGTGATGGTCCTGGAGATCGCCGGCGGCATCCTGTCCGACTCGCTAGCCCTGATCGCCGACGCCGCGCACATGGCGACGGACGCGGTCGGTCTTGCCCTGGCGCTGTTGGCGATCCACTTCGCCAACCGGCCGACGGCAGTCAACCGCACCTTCGGCTTCGCACGGGCCGAGATCCTGGCCGCGCTCGCCAACTGTGTGCTGCTGCTCGGTGTCGGCGGCTATCTGGTGTACGAGGCGGTGCAGCGCTTCATCACTCCGGCCGACACCCGGGGCGGTCTGACGATCGCGTTCGCCGTGGTCGGTCTGGTCGCCAACATGGTCTCGCTCTCCCTGCTCGTACGGGGCCAGCAGGAGAGCCTGAACGTCCGCGGGGCGTATCTGGAGGTCCTCGCGGACACCCTCGGATCGCTGACCGTCCTGGTCTCGGCGGGCATCATCCTCGCCACCGGCTGGCAGGCTGCCGACCCCATCGCGTCCCTGGTCATCGGCCTGATGATCGTGCCGCGCACCTGGAAGCTGCTGCGCGAGACGCTCAATGTCCTGCTGGAGGCGGCCCCCAAGGGCGTCGACATGGGTGAGGTGCGCGCGCACATAGTGGCCCTGGCCGGGGTCGAGGACGTACACGATCTGCACGCCTGGACGATCACGTCCGGGATGCCGGTGCTCTCGGCGCATGTTGTGGTGCACCAGGATGTCCTGGACGCGGTCGGACACGAGAAGATGCTGCACGATCTGCAGGGGTGCATCGGCGATCACTTCGATGTGGAGCACTGCACCTTCCAGCTTGAGCCGGTCGGCCATGCCGAGCACGAGGCCAGGCTCTGTCACTGAGGGCCGGGGGGTTCCCACGTTGTCCGACACCGCTCTTCACGACGCTTTCTTCGCCCTGCATGACGGGCTGCCACGACAGGGGCCCGGCTCCGACGACACCTCCCGCAGGCTGCTCGCCCTCGCGGGGCCGCTGCCTTCGCGGCCGCGCGTGCTCGATCTGGGCTGCGGCCCCGGCCGTTCCGCGCTGCTGCTCGCCGCGGAGGCCGGTGCGCAGGTGACCGCAGTCGATCTGCACGAACCGTTCCTGGACAAACTGCGGCACAGCGCACAAGCCCGCGAACTCACCCGCGCGATCCGCACCGTGCGCGCGGACATGGCCGAACTCCCCTTCCCTGACGGCTCGTTCGATCTCGTCTGGGCCGAGAGCTCGGCGTACACCATCGGCTTCGACACCGCGCTGCGGCAGTGGCAGCGGCTGCTCGCGCCGGGCGGCTGCCTGGTTCTCACCGAGTGCGAGTGGACCGCCGAGGATCCCTCGGCCGAAGCCCGCGCCTTCTGGGACCAGCACTATGCGCTGCGTACGAGCGCCCAGAACGTCTCGGCGGCCGTCGACGCGGGCTACAACGTCCTCGGAGTGCACCGGCAGCCCGAGAGCGACTGGCAGGAGTACTACGGCCCGCTCGGCGAGCGGGCCGATGCCGCGGACGCATCGGCTCCGGGCATGGCCGAGGCGCTGGCCGCCACCCGGGCGGAGCTCGCGATGCGCCGTGACCACGGCACGCAGTACGGCTACACCGGCTATGTGCTGCGTCCCGCCGACACGCGCTGGCACACCAGGCCGGAGACGGCGGCCGACATTCCGGCGGTGCGCGCCATCAATGCCGCCGCCTTCGCGACCGCGGGAGAGGCGGGCCTTGTAGATGCGCTGCGCATGGACGGCGACGTATGGCTGCCGGGGATGTCGTACGTCGCCGAGGCGCCGGATGGCACGGTCGCCGCGTATGCGCTGCTCACCCGGTGCCAAGTCGAGGGCGTCCGCGCTCTGGCGCTCGCACCCGTCGCGGTCGCTCCCGAGCATCAGGGCGGCGGTGCAGGCCAGGCCGTCGTGCGGGCCGTGCTCGATGTGGCGAGGGTGCGCGGGGAGCGACTCGTGCTGGTCACGGGGCATCCGGGCTACTACCCGAGGTTCGGCTTCGAGCCTGCCTCGCGGTATGGAATCAGGCCTCCTTTCGAGGTACCCGACGAGGCCATGATGGCCCTTGTGCTCGACGGTTCCGGGGGCGTGCCGATGGGCACGATCGACTATCCAGGGGTATTCGGAGTGTGACGAAGTACGTCCCCTCCGTCGCGTTCCGGCGCGACGGGGGCGGACATGCCCGGGCTGCCTAAGTGCGGACAAGCCGCTTTTGTACGGCAGACTGGGCAGGCCCCTCAGGGCCGCCGAGGACCGATGCGAAGGATGGTTATGCCGACCTCACCAGCCACCGCGACGAACAGCTCGTCGAACGGCACCCCCCAAGCGATCCTGCTCGAACTGGTCGACGAGCACGGCAACACCATCGGCACCGCGGAGAAGCTCTCCGCCCATCAGGCGCCCGGGCAGCTGCACCGGGCGTTCTCCGTGTTCCTGTTCGACGAGCACGGGCGGCTGCTGCTGCAGCGCCGCGCGCTGGGGAAGTACCACTCCCCCGGTGTCTGGTCGAACACCTGCTGCGGGCACCCGTATCCGGGCGAGGCCCCGTTCGCGGCGGCCGCCCGGCGTACGCAGGAGGAGCTGGGAATCTCGCCCTCGCTGCTCGCGGAGGCGGGCACGGTCCGCTACAACCACCCGGACCCCGACTCCGGGCTGGTGGAGCAGGAGTACAACCACCTGTTCGTGGGACTGGTGCAGGCTCCCCTGCGGCCGGACCCGGACGAGGTCGGCGAGACGGCCTTCGTGACGCCGAAGGAACTGGCGGAGCGGCACGCCGAGGGTCCGTTCTCGGCGTGGTTCATGACCGTGCTCGACGCGGCCCGCCCGGCGATCAGGGAGCTGACGGGCCCGTCCGGCGGCTGGTGACCGAACGGGCAGGGCGCCCTACAGCGCTCTACAGGGCGGCGCTCTACAGGGCCGCGGAGCCGCCGCCAGGCCGCAGCGGCAGCGCGGCCCATATGATCTTCCCGCCGTTCGCGGTGTGCTCGACGTCGCAGGATCCGCCGGCCTCCAGGGTGATCTCGCGTACGAGAAGCAGACCGCGGCCGCCGGTCTGCCCGTAGTCGGTCTCCAGCGCCTTGGGCCGGTAGGGATGGTTGTCCTCCACGGACACCCGGATCCACTCCGTACCGATGGCGACCTCGACGGCGATCTCGGGCGAGAGCAGGGCCGCGTGCCGTACGGCATTGGTGACCAGTTCGGAGACGATCAGCAGGAGCCCCTGGACGAGGTCGTCCTGGACGGGGACGCCTTGACGATTCAGCAGATCCCTCACGGCGTGGCGGGCCTGCGGTACGGAGATGTCTACCGCAGGAGCGGTGAATCGCCAGACGCCCTCGTACGACAGGGGCCGGGCCGGGACGCTCCCGCGGCTCTCCATAGTCCGGCACCCACCCTCGGCTCGACTGCCACTGACCATCGAGTAATAAGTGTTGGTAGTCAGTTGGTCCGGACCGAGCCGCTGAACACAAGTCAGCACCTTTCGACGCTTTTTGAGCGGGTGCGTATGACAGCGTCAGTTGTACGACTGTTCCTGATCTTCTTCTGGCTGAATGCACGCCCACCAGTCCCTTCCGGTCCGGCGGATACGATCCGGCGCATGGAGCCGCAGCTGGAACTCACCGTCGCCGACGGGATCGCCACCGTCGTCATCAGCAATCCCGCCAAGCGCAACGCCATGACCGCGGGAATGTGGCGCGCGCTGCCCGGGCTGCTTGCGGAGCTGGCCACGGACGATTCGGTACGGGCACTGGTGCTGACCGGCGAGGGTTCGACCTTCTGCGCCGGTGCCGACATCTCCTCGCTGCGGGAGCCCGGCGAGGCCCCTCAGCTTCTCGCCGTACAGGCCGAGGAGGCGCTCGCCGCCTTTCCGAAGCCGACGCTCGCCGCAGTGCGCGGCTACTGCGTGGGCGGCGGCTGCCAGCTGGCCGCGGCCTGCGATCTGCGGTTCGCGGAGGAGGACGCGCTGTTCGGGGTGACGCCCGCGAAGCTCGGGATCGTCTACCCGTCCTCGTCCACCCGGCGCCTCGTCTCGCTGGTCGGTCCGGCCGCCGCCAAGTACCTGCTCTTCTCGGGCGAGTTGATCGATACGGAACGGGCGCTGCGCACCGGACTGGTGGACGAGGTCCTGCCGAAGGGCGAACTGGGCAAGCGGGTCGCGGAGTTCACGCGGATCGTCGCGACACGCTCGCAGCTGACCCAGGCCGCCGCGAAGGAGTTCGCGACCGGCCGCACCGACCGGGACGCCCACTGGGAGGAGCAGACGCGCGAGAGCGGCGACCCCGCCGAGGGGGTCGCCGCCTTCCTGGAGCGCAAGGCGCCCCGTTTCACCTGGACTGTGTGACCTTCTCCGCCTGGCCGCGCCAGTAGTCAACGATCTTCGCAGGCGCCTTGTCCGGCGAACCCGCGTCGTAGGGCGGCTGCGGGTCGTACTCCGTGAGCAGCTGTACGGTCTGGGCGGTCTCGTCGCCCCCGATCCGGCCGAGCAGATGCAGGGCCATGTCGATACCGGACGAGACCCCAGCGGCCGTGACGTACTTGCCGTCGAAGACGACCCGCTCCCCGGTCGGCTCGGCACCGAACGGCACCAGCTCGTCCAGCGAGAGCCAGTGGGAGGTGGCGCGGCGTCCCTTGAGGAGGCCCGCCCCGGCGAGCACGAGCGAGCCGGTGCACACGGAGGTGGTCCAGGTGCTGGTGGCGTCGGCGGTGCGGACCCAGTCCAGGATCGTCTCGTCGTGCATGGCCCCGCGTGAGCCGGGGCCACCCGGGATCAGGACGATGTCCGGGGCGGGCACCTCGGCGAGGGTGCGGTCGGCGACCAGCGCGAGGCTGCCCTGGTCGTTGCGTACGGGACCGGCCTCCTCGGCGACGAACACCGTCTCGGCACCCGGCAGCCGGCCGAGCAGCTCGTACGGGCCGACGGCGTCGAGCGTGGTGAAGCGGTCGTAGAGCAGGATCGCGATCTGCATGGAGTGGTCCCCTTCAGTGGGTGCGTGCGTGTCAGTGGGTGGGTGCGTGGAAGCGGCGGCGGTACTCCGCCGGTGCGGTGCCGAAGGTCTTGACGAAGGCGCGGCGCATGGCCTCGGGCGTGCCGTAGCCGGAGGCCCGTGAGACCTCCTCGACTCCGCGGGCGGTGTCCTCCAGGAGTCGTCGCGCGTGTTCGATGCGTACGCGCTCGACATACCGCCCCGGTGTCATGCCGGTCTCCGCCTGGAAGGCGCGGGCGAAGTGCCGCGGCGACAGACGCGCGCGCTCGGCCAGTGACTCGACCGACAGATCGCTGTCGGGGTGCTCGGTGACCCAGTGCTGAACCTCGCGCAGCGGCTCCCGGCGTGCGGTCTGTGCGGAGAGCTGGGCGCTGAACTGCGCCTGGTTTCCCGGGCGTCGGAGAAAGACGACCAGATGGCGGGCGATGGTGAGCGCCACATCCCGGCCGTGGTCCTCCTCGACCAGGGCGAGTGCGAGGTCGATGCCCGCGGTGACACCGGCGGAGGTGGAGAGCTTTCCGTCGCGTACGAAGATCGGGTGCGGGTCGACGTCGACGGCCGGATAGCGGCGGGCGAGATGGTCGCAGGTGGCCCAGTGCGTGGTGGCCCGGTGGCCGTCGAGGAGCCCTGCCTCGGCGAGCAGCAGCGCTCCGGTGCAGACAGAAACCAGGCGCTCGGCGTGCGGGGCGTTCTCGCGGAGCCAGTCGATCACCCTGGGGTCGGGGCGGCGGGTGCCCTCACCGCCGGGGACGAGGAGCGTGTGCGTCCTTGTCGCGGCGGCCAGGGAGCTGTCCGGGACGATCGTGAGCCCGCTGGAGGTCCGTATCGGCGCGCCGTCGATCGATGCGGTGCGGATCGGGTACGCGGCCGGGTCGCCGACGACCTTGGCGGCACCCGCGAACACCTCCACGGGACCCGTCAGATCAAGGCTCTGCATGTCGTCGAAGAGGACGACGAGCACGGATCGCTCTGTCATGGCTTCCATCCTTCGCGGCCCGCGATGTGTCCGCAATGACGAGGAGCCCACCTTTCCTGCCATGGAGGACTCGGCTCGGCGGCACCCGGGTTCACCACGTACCGACCAGTCGGTAACGTGACTCGTATGAGCTCTCTGCCCCCGCGCGCCGGCCGCCACTGTCACCACGCCCTCAACCCGATGCACTCGACGCTCTACTTCTCGCCGGACTTCGCGGCGGAGTACGCGCGGCTCGGCATCGAGGACGAGCGCGCCGCCTACTTCGCCGCGCGCGGGGCCGCGATGGGGGCTGTCGGTCCGGGCACGGTCGCTGCGACCTTCTACAACTTCAACCACGAGCTGATCGCCCGGCATCTGCCCGCCGTGTGGGACACCGCGTCACCCGAGGCGGTGCTCGACGCCCGGCTGCGTATCGTCGACCGCACGCTGCGGCGGCTGCTGGGGGACGAGGCGATCGCCTCCAAGGAGCTCGCAGAGGCCGCCGAGCTGGCGCTGCGCGCCACCGAGGCCTGCACCCCGCACGCCCGGCCGCTGTATGCCGCGCACGCCGAGCTGCCGGTCCCCACCGAGCCCCATCTCGCGTACTGGCATGCCGCGACCCTGCTGCGCGAGCACCGCGGCGACGGCCATCTCGCCGCCCTGCTCTCCGCAGAGCTCGATCCCCTCGAAGCGATGGTGAGCCACACCGCGACCGGCAAGGGCGCGGCGCCGCGCTGGATTCTGTCCACGCGCGGCTGGCGGCGCACCGACTGGGAGGCCGCGCAGGAGCGGCTGCGCGAGCGCGGACTGCTGGACGCCGAGGGCGAGTTGACCGAGGGGGGCGCACAGCTGCGGGCCGGGCTCGAAGATCACACGGACCGCATCGACCGGGCTCCGTACGAACATCTGGGCGCCGAGGGTGTCGAGCGGCTGACCGAGCTGGCGCGCGGCTTCCTGACTCTCGCGGTGTCCGCCGGGGCCTTCCCCGCGGACCTCAGCAGCAAGGGCTGACGTCCGACTCCGCCCGCCGGGCGCACCGGGTCCGCTGCGGCGCGCGACACGGGACCCGGCCACCCGGCACAATGCACTCTCAAGCACAGCCAGCACGACCAGCATGAGAAGGCGAGTCGGGGAACCGTGACGACGTCCATCGAAGGCAGGATCGCCGAGGAGCTCGGCGTACGGGAGCGGCAGGTGAAGGCGGCCGTCGAGCTGCTCGACGGCGGGTCGACCGTGCCGTTCATCGCGCGCTACCGCAAGGAAGCGACCGAGATGCTCGACGATGCGCAGCTGCGCACGTTGGAGGAGCGGCTGCGCTATCTGCGGGAGCTGGAGGAGCGGCGGGCCGCGATCCTGGAGTCCGTACGTGAGCAGGGCAAGCTCACCGACGAGCTCGAGGCGCAGATCCGGGCGGCCGACACCAAGGCGCGCCTCGAGGACATCTATCTGCCGTTCAAGCCCAAGCGGCGCACCAAGGCGCAGATCGCGCGCGAGGCCGGTCTCGAACCGCTCGCCGACGGGCTGCTGGGCGATCCGTCGGTGGAGCCGTCGGCGGCCGCAGCCGCTTTCGTCGACGAGGGCAAGGGCGTCGCGGACGCCGCCGCGGCGCTGGACGGCGCGCGGGCGATTCTGACGGAGCGTTTCTCCGAGGACGCCGACCTGATCGGCGAGCTGCGTGAGCGGATGTGGACCCGCGGGCGGCTGGCGGCGAAGGTGCGCGCGGGCAAGGAGGAGGCGGGCGCCAAGTTCGCCGACTACTTCGACTTCGCGGAGCCGTTCAAGGAGCTGCCGTCGCACCGGGTGCTCGCCATGTTCCGCGGCGAGAAGGAGGACGTCCTCGACCTGGCCCTGGAGCCCGAGGAGCCGTCCGAGCAGCCTGGCCCTTCCCTCTACGAGTCGATGGTCGCCCGGCGCTTCAATGTCGCCGACCGCGGCCGGCCCGGCGACAAGTGGCTCGCCGACACGGTGCGCTGGGCCTGGCGGACCCGGATCCTGGTGCACCTCGGGATCGACCTGCGGCTTCGGCTGCGCACGGCGGCCGAGGACGAGGCGGTACGGGTTTTCGCAGCGAATCTGCGGGATCTGCTGCTGGCCGCACCGGCGGGCACCCGGGCGACGCTCGGACTCGACCCCGGCTTCCGTACGGGTGTGAAGGTCGCCGTCGTCGACGCGACGGGCAAGGTCGTCGCCACCGACACGATCTATCCGCACGTCCCGGCCAACAAGTGGGACGAGTCGCTGGCGAAGCTGGCGCGGCTCGCCAAGGAGCACTCGGTCGACCTGGTCGCGATCGGCAACGGCACCGCGTCCCGCGAGACCGACAAGCTCGCCGGTGAACTGTGCGCCAAGCACCCGGAGTTGGGCCTCACCAAGGTGATGGTCTCGGAGGCGGGCGCGTCCGTGTACTCCGCGTCCGCGTTCGCCTCGCAGGAGCTGCCCGGCCTCGATGTGTCGCTGCGCGGCGCCGTCTCCATCGCGCGCCGTCTCCAAGACCCGCTGGCCGAGCTCGTCAAGATCGACCCCAAGTCGATCGGTGTCGGCCAGTACCAGCACGATCTGTCCGAGGTGAAGCTCTCCCGCTCGCTGGACGCGGTCGTCGAGGACTGTGTGAACGGCGTCGGCGTCGACGTCAACACCGCGTCCACACCGCTGCTTTCACGGGTCTCGGGCATCGGCACCGGACTCGCCGAGAACATCGTGGCGCACCGCGACTCCAACGGCCCCTTCCGCTCCCGCAAGGCGCTGAAGGATGTGGCGAGGCTCGGCCCCAAGGCGTACGAGCAGTGCGCGGGCTTCCTACGGATCCGGGGCGGGGACGACCCGCTGGACGGCTCCAGCGTTCACCCGGAGGCGTATCCGGTGGTGCGCCGCATGGTGAAGACGGCGGGCTCGGAGGTCGCTTCGCTGATCGGCAACGCGCCGGTGCTGCGCTCGCTGAAGCCGGCCGACTATGTGGACGAGACCTTCGGTCTGCCGACGGTGACGGACATTCTGCGGGAGCTGGAGAAGCCGGGGCGCGACCCGCGACCGGCCTTCAAGACGGCCACCTTCAAGGAGGGCGTGGAGAAGATCGGCGACCTGGCGTCCGGGATGATCCTGGAGGGCGTGGTCACCAATGTGGCGGCCTTCGGTGCCTTCGTGGACATCGGCGTCCACCAGGACGGCCTGGTGCATGTGTCGGCCATGTCGAAGACCTTCGTCAAGGACCCGCGGGACGTGGTGAAGCCGGGCGACGTGGTGAAGGTGAAGGTCCTCGACGTCGACATCCCGCGCAAGCGGATCTCGCTGACGCTGCGCCTCGAGGACGAGGCCGCCCCGAAGTCGGGCGGCGGCCCGAAGCAGCGGGAGCGGGGTGAGCGCGGCGGCCGTCCGCCGCAGCAGCAGCGCCGTCAGCAGGGCGGCCGAGGGGACCGTGGCGGTGACCGCCAGGCGCCGCCGCCGGCGAACAGCGCGATGGCGGACGCGCTGCGGCGCGCGGGTCTCACGGATCCCGATCGGCGTCGCTGACAACGCGAAGGGCCCCGTCACCGTTCGGTGGCGGGGCCCTTCGCATCGGTACGGAGCGCGGTCAGCTCTCCGGCGAGCAGTCGACGTCGAGGAGCTTCAGGGGCTGCTTGCCGTCCAGGTCGACGTAGGCACGCAGCTGGGCGGTGACCTCACCGTGGTCGCCCCAGTGGGTGGTCACGGTCGCCCACCCGACGCGTGCGGACTGCGCGGTGGTGACCTTGCCGATGTCGATGGACTGCGGCTCGTTCTGCGCGCAGAGGATCACGTCGAATCCGGGGTTGGCCGCCGCCTTCTCCTTCAGCAGGTCGGAGACCTTGTTCTTGCGGTCCGCGACGGAGGGGCCGTGCTCGCCGTAGAAGCGGTCCAGGAAGGTGTGGATCTCCTTCGCGGTGTAGCGGCCGTTCACGTCCGTGGTGGGCGCGGCGGCTGCCGGGGAGATCGCGGCGAGGGAGAGGCCCAGGCCGAGAACGGCAGCGGCGGCAGCAGAACGCTTGGCGAGAGGACTGAAGGAGCGGAACATTCGGTGTACCCCGTTTTCATGATTTGCGCCCATTAGGTGGGCTGGTCACTGGAGTAGATCGGTGCGGGGCACCGAAGGTTGTGGGCGAAGTTCCGCTGTTGCAGGCCCGGAACATTCCCGGGACGTACAGGTGACGCGACGTCAGAGTCCGCTCACCCGGCGGGCTGTGCGGCGAAGGCACCGTCCATCAGGACCGGGACAGCCGTCGAGACACTGATCTCGCACGCGATCCGGACGTCTTCGGCGAAGCCCGCCAGGTCGCCCTCGATCAGTTCGCGGCCGGAGAAGCACGCGCGCACCGCCGCGGCAGGATCAGCCGTGGACTCCCATGCCGCCGCGGTGACGGCCGCCTCGGGGGTGAGCTCGAAGCGCCCGAGGGCACGCAGGGCCGAGATGACGGCGCCCGCGCCGAGCTGGTCCTCGAGTGCGGGCCGCAGCGATCCGTCGGGCCAGCGCTCGCCGGAGGCGATGACCGCGAGCGGGCGGGCCGCGGTCCCGTAGTCCTCGGCCGCCAGCCACTGTGCGACAGCGTCCGCGTTACGGAGGGAAGCCGCCACCACCGTCGCAGCACCCGCTTCCGCGGCGATCGTCGAGCCGTTCGGAGAGGGCAGCACCAGACGCGGTGTGAAGGGTGCCCGGCGCAGGGCCGCGGGCGAGAGCGACCAGGGGGACGACTCCGACGCCTCGCGGCGGCCCACCGCCAGAACGGCGTCCACGCTCGTCGCGTAGGCCCGCGCGCTCCCGTCGCGCCAGCGGTAGGGGAAGACACGCATGCCCGCGTCCGCGGCCACGCTCACCGACGTCGTGAAGGACAGCACGTCCACGACGACGAGACAGGCCGCACCCGGGGCCAGCCGGCGTGCGCCCGCGGGGCCCCATTCGAAGGCGATCACTCCTCGGTGACCTTGCCGGCCGCCACCTCGATACGGCGCGTCGTGTGGACCGCGTCGAGCATCCTGCGGTCGTGCGTGACCAGCAGCAGCGTGCCGGTGTACGAGTCGAGCGCGGACTCCAGCTGCTCGATCGCCGGAAGATCGAGATGGTTGGTCGGCTCGTCGAGTACGAGGAGATTGACACCGCGCCCTTGGAGCAGCGCGAGTGCGGCGCGGGTGCGTTCGCCTGGCGAGAGCGTGGTGGCAGGGCGCAGCACATGGTCGGCCTTCAGGCCGAACTTGGCCAGCAGAGTGCGCACTTCGGCCGGCTCTGTGTCCGGGACAGCGGCGCAGAACGCGTCGAGCAGGGTCTCGGTGCCGTAGAAGAGTCCGCGGGCCTGGTCGACCTCGCCGACCACGACGCCCGAGCCGAGCGAGGCGTGGCCCGCGTCCAGGTCGATGCGGCCCAGCAGGGCGGCGAGCAGCGTGGACTTGCCCGCTCCGTTGGCGCCGGTGATGGCGACCCGGTCGGCCCAGTCGATCTGGAGCGAGGCCGGGCCGAAGGTGAAGTCGCCCCGGCGGACCTCGGCGCCGCGCAGGGTGGCGACGACGGAACCGGAGCGCGGCGCGGAGGCGATCTCCATCCGCAGCTCCCACTCCTTGCGGGGCTCGTCCACCTCATCGAGACGCTCGATCATGCGCTGCGTCTGACGGGCCTTCGCCGCCTGCTTCTCGCTCGCCTCGCTGCGGAACTTACGGCCGAGCTTGTCGCTGTCGGTCGCCTTGCGGCGGGCGTTCTTGACGCCCTTGTCCATCCAGGACCGCTGCATCTGGGCGCGGCCTTCGAGCGCCGACCTCTTGTCGGCATACTCCTCGAAGTCCTCGCGGGCATGACGTCGGGCGGTCTCCCGCTCCTCCAGATAGGCCGCGTATCCGCCGCCATAGAGGGTGATCTGCTGCTGCGCGAGATCGAGTTCGAGGACCTTGGTGACGGTGCGGGTCAGGAACTCGCGGTCGTGGCTGACGACGACCGTCCCGGCGCGCAGGCCCTGGACGAAGGTCTCGAGCCGGTCGAGGCCGTCCAGGTCGAGGTCGTTGGTCGGCTCGTCGAGCAGGAAGACGTCGTAGCGCGACAGCAGCAGGGAGGCGAGGCCCGCGCGGGCGGCCTGGCCGCCGGAGAGCGCGGTCATCGGCAGGTCGAGCCCGACGGTCAGGCCGAGCGAGTCGGCGACCTCCTCGGAACGCTCGTCGAGATCCGCGCCGCCGAGGGCGAGCCAGCGCTCCAGGCTGTCGGCGTACGCGTCGTCGGCGCCGGGCGCGCCGTCGACGAGCGCCTGGGTCGCCTCGTCCATGGCCCGCTGCGCGGCGGCGACACCGGTCCGCCGGGCGAGGAAGTCCCGTACGGTCTCGCCGGCCCGCCGCTCGGGCTCCTGCGGGAGGTGGCCCACGGTGGCACTGGGCGGGGAGAGCCTCAGCTCGCCCTGCTCGGGCCGGTCGAGCCCGGCGAGCAGACGCAGGAGGGTGGACTTGCCGGCGCCGTTGACTCCGACGAGGCCGATCACGTCGCCGGGGGCGACGACGAGGTCGAGCCCGGAGAAGAGCGAGCGGTCGCCGTGTCCGGCGGCGAGGTCCTTGGCGACGAGGGTTGCAGTCATCAGATGGGTGATCCTAGCGGCGGGAGCGGGGTGGGCCGCGGCGCGGTGCGGGCCGCTGCCCGGAGCTGCTACTCCCGGCGCCCATCGCGCCGCGGAGCCCCACACCCAACGGCACCGGCTATGCAGCGCCGCGGCTGCCCGGAGCCCCGGCTTTCGGGGGCGCAGCGCCCCGGTCGCCCCTGGCGCTGCGCAAGCAGGCGCCCCGGGCCCGGGGGCGCAGCCCCCGGTGACGCTTACTCGGGGGTCTGGGGCCCTGCCCAGCTAGGGGAAGGGGCGGGGTGGGGGAAATCAGCCCTCACCCCACCACCGGCGCCACGAGTACGCCCCCCATCGTCCGCGCCACCAGGAACGACCGCCCCTTCACCGCCCGCCCGTCCACCGCAATCCGGTGCTCGCCCGGTTCCAGCAGCCCGTCGAACACCTCCCTCGTGTGCGTCCGGTACAGCCGGTCCAGGCGGTACGCCACCAGCTGCACCCGGCACGCCGAGGTCACCTCCACGCACGCCATCCCACCGGACGCCGTCAGCCGGGTGAGTCTGCGGAGCTCCAACGGGCCGCGGTCCAGGGCGTGTTCTATCTGGGCGACCAGCAGCGGAACGATCGGGGCGAGCCCGTCCACGTACGCGGCCTCCGCGCCCGCCGCCTCGAATGCCGCCCGTATCGCCGCGCGCTCCGGCTCGCCGACCGCGCGTCCGAAGGCCACCGCGCCGTAGCCGAGCAGCTCCTCCACGGGGACGCCGGACGCGTCCTGCGTGATGTCCGCGCCGATGCCGATGGACCGCAGGGCCGCAGCCAGCCTGGCCAGGACGGCGACGCGTGCGCCGATGAGCAGGACCCGGCGGCGCGGCGGCGCGGCAGCGTCACCGTCCGGCAGCAGGCGTTCCAGCTCGGCGCGGTACGACTCGCCGCGGAAGCGGAACGGCCCTATTCCGCGGTAGCCGTTGAGCTCCAGGTCAGCGGTGTCGGAAGTCTGCCAGGCGAAGTCCCGCCAGACGATGTCCTCCCCGTCGCGCTCGATGACGGCGGTCACCGCACCGCATTCGATGCCCTCGCACTCGGGGCATCCGTAGATCACGCACCGCCCGTCCGCGAGCGGCGCCGGGGCTTCGAGCAGCAGGGTGCGCAGCTGGGCGGTGAAGATCGCCGGGGGTACGTCGGAGGCCAGCGGAGAGACGGCGTCGAGGTCACAGAGCTGGAACAGCAGCGGCCGCCCGTCGACGATGAAGTCCATGAAGTCCCGGTGCACTTGGTAGCCACCATCCGCGAGGACTCCCCCGGCCCGCATCGCCGGTGCCAGCCCGAAGGTCGCGTACACGGCAGACATGTCGTGAGTATCCCCACCTGTGACGTGTTCTGAGCACGGCAGCCGCCATTGGGCTACGGTCCCGCCATGAGCGGCGATGTATTGGTGGTGGGTGGCGGGGTCATCGGGCTGACGACGGCGGTCGTGCTTGCGGAGAGTGGCCGCCGTGTACGGGTGTGGACGCGGGACGCGCCGCAGGAGACCACGTCCGCGGTGGCGGGCGCGCTGTGGTGGCCGTACCGCGTCGAGCCACTGGAGCTGGCCGGCGCGTGGTCGCTGGCCTCGCTGCGGGTGTACGAGAAGTTGGCAGCGCGCCCGCAGGGGACGGGCGTGCGCCTGGTCGCGGGCGTGCACGCCCATGAGCGGCTGTCGGGTCTTGGGCCGTGGGCCGCCGAGGTGGAGGGGCTGCGCGAGGCGCGGGCAGACGAGCTGCCCGAGGGGTACGCGGGCGGGTTGTGGGCCAGGCTCCCGCTGATCGACATGCCTGTTCATCTGGGCTGGCTGCGGCGGCGGCTGGAGGCCGCGGGCGGCTCGGTGGTGACCCGTGCGGTCAACTCCCTCGCGGAGGCGGCGGAGAGGGCGCGGGTCGTGGTCAATTGCACCGGGCTCGGCGCGCGCGAGCTGGCCGGTGACGGTCGACTGCGTCCGGTGCGCGGGCAGTTGGTGCTGGTGGAGAACCCGGGGATCGAGGAGTGGTTCACCGCGGCCGACCGTGCGTCGGCGACGACGACGTACTTCTTCCCGCAGCCGGACCGGCTGATTCTGGGCGGCACGGCGGAGGAGGACGACTGGCGGCTCGCGCCGGATCCGGCGACGGCCGAGGAGATCGTGGCGCGCTGTGCGCGCATCCGCCCGGAGATCGCGGAGGCGCGGATCCTCGGACACCGGGTGGGTCTGCGCCCGGTGCGGACGAGCGGCGTACGGATCGAGGCCGAGGAGTTGCCGGGCGGGGGCCTGCTGGTCCACAACTATGGTCACGGCGGCGCCGGGGTGACGGTCGCCTGGGGCTGCGCGGAGGCGGCCGCGGCGCTGGCCGCGCGCTGACCGGACGGTCACCGCCCGCCCTGGGGCGTACCGGCCGCCCGGCTGGTGCACTGAACAGCGACGCCCGCCCCGGTCGTACCGGAGCGGGCGACACCGTGAGCCAGGACTACGCGTTGTTGTCGGCGTCCTCGCACTGCTTGGCCTTGGCCCGGAGCGCGTCCGCCCTGGCAAACAGACGCCTGGCCTCCTCGATCCTCCCCGCGGCACGCGCCCGCTGCGCCGCCCGCTCGGTCTGCGCGGCCTCCTGGCGGAGCTCCTCGGGGTGGCAGGTGATGACGCCGCCGGACATCGCAACGGCCTGAGTGCCGCTGGTGGCGGCCTGGGCCGGCGCGGCCGCGAACAGCAGTCCGCCGGCCATCGCCACGGTCACCGCGAGCGTGGTTGTACGACGCATTTCATTCTCCAAGTGCATGGTCGTGCACCCCCGTTGAGGGGTCGGTTGGTCAGTACCAGTCGGTAACTTTAACCGACTTGATCAACGCAACGCGCCTCGACCCGTGATGCGTGCCATCGGCCTCAGCAGTCGCTCACCGCCTGCCCCGCCGTGAGGTGATACGTCGCACGCGAGTCGAGCAGCAGCGGGATCAGCTCGCGCTGGGACTGCCGCAGCGGCACGTATGCCCCGTCACCGTCCGGTCTGGACGCGACGCCGTGCAGGGCCAGTTCGTCCTTGAGGTCCGCGTACTGCGCGGCGTCGAGCCGGTAGCCGCACGGCGGATCGGTCAGGGTCTCCTCCGTGGTCGCCGGATCGTTGTCGGCGCCGCCCAGATAGACCGGGCCGCGGTCCTTGAATCCGGCCAGCCGGGCCGCTGAGGTCACCGCCCGGATCCGGCCCCGCCGTTCGTCGGCGAAGGTCAAAAGACCGCCCAGGGCGTCGAGTTGACTGTCGACGCGGCGCCGGTTGTTCAGAGCCGGATCGGCCTTCTCCTCCGGCGTCATGGGGTCGACGCGGCTCTCGATGAGCAGCCCCAGCGCGTTCTTGACGCCCGAGGCGTTGCGCAGGATGCGCTCCTGGCCGTCGCCCGCGGTCTGCTTGATGGGGTCGCCGGTGACCGGGTCGGTCCAGATGCCGTAGGTGCCCGTACTGAAGCCGCCTTCGTGCGCGGCCGGGCGGACATAGTCCTGCGACAGTGTCTGCGACTCCTCGTGGACCCTGGCGTCGGTGTTCAGATTGCGCGGCCACAGGTCGAACAGGTCCTTGTCGTAGTACGGAGGGGTCGCGCCGTACTCGTGCAAGTCGTAGACGACGTCCGGGTGTTGGTCACGGATGACGGCGGCCATGGCCCGCGCCTCGGCGGTCTTCAGCGCGATGTGGTCGCGGTTGATGTCCACGCCGTCGGAGTTCTCGCGGGTGTCGGCGGCCCGTCCGTCCGGGTTGGCGGTGGGCACGACGAGGATCCTCGTACGGGACAGCAGTCTGCGGGTGTCGCTGTCCCTGGCGTACGCGAGATCGCGGATCGTCGTCAGACACGCTTCCCGGCCCGATGGCTCGTCGCCGTGCTGCGTACAGATCAGCAGCACGGTGTTCACGGCGTGCTGTTCGCCGATGCGCACGAGCTGGAGCGGCCTGCCCTGCTTCGTCGTCCCGATCCGGCCGACCGAGACGCGGTCGCTGCCCCGGTCGACGGCGGCGAGGAAGGTCTGTTCCTCGGGCCGGCTGGTCCAGTTCGCGCCGTTGCTGGTCTCGAAGCCGGTGCGCGGCACGCTGTGCGCCGCCTCCGCCGGGGCGGAGACGAACGGCAGCGCGAGCGCCGCGGCCGTGACCGTGAGGGCCAGCGTGCGGATACGGGGGATCATCGAGCGCTGCCTCCCGGGATCGGGCGGATCCTGCGCGGCTCGGCCACACCGCTCAGGCGCGGCTCGCGCGGGGCGGCAGACGCCTGGAAGCCGGTGGTTGCGCGTACGAAGGCGGGGGCGCCGCCGACGATCGGCAGCTTCGCCGACGTACGGGCGAGATCGAGGGTGAGCGTCGGGGTGCTCGCGGGCGGGTCGATCAGATCCCTGTCCGTGCCGCCGACGATCAGCGCCAGCCGGTGCCCGGCCGGGACGACATGGTCGCTTGCATGCAGGTCGAGGGTGATCGTGTACGCCGTGCCGGGGGTCAGCGGGCGGCCCTTGGCGTCGGAGGCGTAGTTGCCGAGATCGGCCCATCCGCGGCTGAAGACCGTGTAGTCGACGGCGGCCGTGCGCGCCTTGGTCACCTTGAAGCAGGGACTGTCGCCTGGGGTGCTCGCGCCCCAGCAGGTGCGCTCGGTGAGGGTGGTGATCCCCTCGCCCGCTGCCGCGTAGTCGCGGATGTTGTCGGGCCCAAGGTCGACGAGGACCGCGGAGAGATGAGCATTGGTCGTGGACGGGGTCGCTGTGATCGTCACCTTGGACGATCCGGAGATCCGCAGATCGCGGCCGAGCGGCTTGGTGATGAATCCGGCCTTGGCGGGTGTTGAGGTGTCGATCGCCGCGGCCCAGTCGGTCTCGTCCAGCGTCCGGTCGTCGGTGAACGTCTCGGTCTCTCCCCGGCGTGCGGGGGTCAGCGCGAGTGTGCCGACGCCCGCGGCAGTGCCCTTGCCCGGCCGGAGGCTGGTGGTGCCGGTGGCCCGGGGCGGCCAGACACGGTCGGTGGACCACTGGTCGGGAGCGCGCTCGATGTCGGCCATCGGCTCGCGGTCGATGCCGTTGTCGTAGCCGAGGAGATAGTGGTCGAACCAGCGGTGCAGGGTCTGGGTCCACTCGGTCCGGCGGAAGTCGAAGGGGTCGACGTGCCCGGTCTGCGAGAGCCAGACCTTGCGCTCGACGCCCTGGTCGGCGAGGGCGTCCCACCACTGGCCGAAGTGCTTGGTGCGGACGTTGAGGTCCTGCTTGCCGTGCACGGCGAAGACGCTGGCCTGGACGTTGTCCGCGTTCCGTACGTAGTCGCGCTCGCTCCACAACCGGGTCAGGTCACCGGTCCGCGGCGCCTCGTCGACCAGCCGTTTCTGGACGGCCTGGCAGCGGGCGCGGGCCTCGGGGCTCTCGACATAGTCGGAGAGCCACTCGGGTCCGGAGTCGTAGAGCGGGGCGCCCTTGGCGAAGTAGTAGTCGTACCAGGAGGAGATGGCGGCGATCGGGACGATCGTCTTCAGCCCCTCGACGCCGGTGGACGCGACGCCGTTGGCGATCGTGCCGTCGTAGCTCTTGCCGATCATCCCGGTGTCGCCGTTGGTCCAGCCCGCGTTGGCAGGCGCGCTGCCGGTGCGGGTGGTGTAGCCACGGGCCCGGCCGTTCAGCCAGTCGACGACGGCCTTCGCGGACTGGATGTCGGAGCGGCCGCCGACATCCACGCAGCCGTCGGAGCGGTTGGTGCCGGCAAGGTCGACCGCGACGAAGGCATAGCCGCGCGGGACGAAGAAGTTGTCGTAGTAGAGCGGGAACTGGACAACGTTGCCGTTCGCGTCGTACGTCTTCTTCTGGCTCTCGTTGCCGCGTCCGCAGCAGGAGTAGTACGGACTCGCGTCCATGATCACGGGAATCTTCCGGCCCTGCTGGGCGGGCTCGCGCGGCCGGACGATGTCGACGGCGACACGGTCGGTCTTTCCGTCACCGTCGCCGTCAAGACGGGTGTCCACCCAGACGGATTCACGGATCGCGTTCTCGTACGAGTAGACGGGCCTGCTCTCCCGTACGGGCGCGCTGTGGGCGCCCGTCGGGGCCAGGGTCATGGCCATCAGGGCGGCCGAAGCCGCCACCACCAGCGATCTGTACGTCAGGCGGGTGCTCCGCGCACGTATCGGCATGGGCGGAAGGTACTCCGGCCAACTCCCTTGCAACAGGGGGCAATCAGGGCATCAAAGTGACGAGAGGGACACCCGGGTTCATGTCGGCCGAATGGCGATCATGTGAAAGGCCGAGCTGCGCTCCTGACTGCGGGCCGCGGGTCTGAATAGGGTCCAAGAGATCATCAGTCCCTACGACTTGGAGCATCCGTGCACCGCAGACTCATCGTCCCGAGCGCGCTCGCGGCCTCTCTGCTGCTGGCGATCCCGGCATCGGCCGCCGACTCCGCGCCGGGCGCCCCGGGCATCGGCGACCCCTACTACCCGGCCAGCGGAAACGGCGGATACGACGTATCCCACTACGACCTGAGGCTCACCTACCAGCCCACGACCGATCTGCTGGAGGGCACGGCGACGATCCTCGCCACCACCCAGCAGAACCTCAGCAGCTTCAACCTCGACTTCGGGCTGAAGGTCAACGAGGTCCGGGTCAACGGCAGGAAGGCGACGTTCGCCAAGGAGGGCGACCAGGAGCTGGTCATCACTCCTGTTGCACCGCTGGAGAAGGGCAAGTCCATCTCGGTGGTGGTCCGTTACGCGGGCAAGCCGTCCGAGCTGAACATCGGCGGCTACACCGCCTGGCACCGCACGCCGGACGGCGGCGTGGCGGCGCAGGAGCCGGACTCGGCCGTGTGGTGGTTCCCCAGCAACGACCACCCGCTGGACAAGGCGACGTACGACATCTCCGTCCTGGTGCCGGACGGCACCCAGGCGATCAGCAACGGCGTGCTGCAGTCCCAGACGTCGAAGCTGGGCTGGACCCGCTACAACTGGCGCTCCAACAAGCCGCAGGCGTCGTATCTCGCCACGCTCGCGGTCGGGAAGTTCGACATCACGACGGACAAGACGGCCGACGGGCTGCCGATCCTCAATGCGTACAGCAAGGATCTCGGCGACAACGCGGGGTCGGCGCGGGCGAGCGTCGAGCGGACCGGAGAGGTCGCCGAGTGGCTGACCGGGATCTTCGGCCCGTACCCCTTCAACGCGCTCGGCGGCTATGTCCCCAATGTGACGAGCGGCTATGCGCTGGAGACGCAGACCCGCCCGTTCTACAGCCCGCGGCAGTTCGCGAACGGCGCGAATGTCTCCGTCATCGTCCATGAGCTGGCCCACCAGTGGTACGGCGACAGCGTCTCCGTCGACGGCTGGAAGGACATCTGGGTCAACGAGGGCTTTGCCCGCTACAGCCAGTGGCTGTGGTCGGAGAAGGAGGGCGAGGGCACCGCGCAGCAGCTCGCCGACTGGGTCTACGCCCAGCACCCGGCGGACGACGTGTTCTGGACGGTCAAGCCGGGCGACCCGGGCGCGGACAAGCAGTTCGACATCGCCGTGTACGACCGTGGTGCGCTGGCGCTGCAGGCGCTGCGCAACGAGGTCGGCGACGAGGACTTCTTCGCGATCCTCAAGGGCTGGCCGGCCGAGCACGCCTACGGCAACGCCAAGGTCGGCGACTTCGTGAAGTTCGCCGAGAAGATCTCCGGCAAGCCGCTCGCCGGGCTGTTCGACACCTGGCTCTACCAGCCGTCGAAGCCGGGCGCCCCGGCCGCGGCGGGTGCGCGGATCGAGCGGGCGGACGTGAAGCACGGCCGGCCCACGTCGTGGAAGAAGATCGCCGCGACGAACACGATTCACGATCACGACCACCACTGAGGACGGGCGTGCGGCGCCGTCGTCCCGGGCCGGGACGGCGGCGCTGCCCGCCTCGGGTGGGAGCGCTCTCAGCAGCTCGCGGGGACCGGATATCCTGTACGTCCCACGCGGCTGAATGAAGCAGACGAGGAGCGTCCGCCTTGCCCGAGCAGACCACTGGGTCCCGCCCCACTCTGGAAGCCGTCGCCGCCCGCGCCGGTGTCTCCCGGGCCACGGCATCGCGGGTCGTCAACGGCGGCGCGGGGGTCAGGCCGCCGCTGGTCGACAAGGTGCGCCAGGCGGTCGAGGAGCTCGGATACGTACCGAACCACGCGGCGCGCACTCTGGTCACCCGGCGCAACGGCGCGGTCGCCGTGATCATCGCCGAGCCGGAGTTCCGGATCTTCTCGGACCCCTTCTTCGAGCAGCAGGTGCGCGGTATCAGCCGTGAGCTGACGGCGTACGACTCCCAGCTGGTGCTGCTCTGGGTGGAGGGTCCCGGGGATTACGACCGGATCGCCCGCTATCTCGGCGGCGGCCATGTCGACGGCGCGCTGGCCTTCTCGCTGCACAACGACGACGAACTGCCCTCCATCATCCGCCGGGTGAAGGTCCCGACCGTGTTCGGCGGCCGCCCCGGCTGGCCCGGCGCCACCGCCGAGTCCGCCGTCCCCTATGTCGACTGCGACAACCGCGGGGGCGCCCGCGAAGCCGTACGGCATCTGGTCTCCCTGGGACGCGAGCGGATCGCGCACATCGCGGGCCCGCGCGACCAGACGTCCGCGATGGACCGTATTGACGGCTACCGCGACGTTCTGCTCGACGCCGACCCTGGGCTGGTCCGCCAGGGCGACTTCACCGCCGAGAGCGGCGCCCGCGCGATGGCGGAACTGCTCGACCGCCGCCCGGACCTGGACGCCGTCTTCGCCGCCAACGATCTGATGGCATCGGGCGCGCTGCGGACGCTGCGCGAGCGCGGACGGCGGGTGCCCGAGGATGTGGCACTGGTCGGATTCGACGACATGGCCTCGGTCGTCGAGTCGACCGATCCCCCGCTGACGACGATCCGTCAGGACATCGAGGGAATGGGCCGGTTGATGGTCCGGCTGCTGATGCGGGTGCTGAACGAGAGCGAGCCGGGGTCCGGCGCCCCCGCCTCCGTGATCACCCCGACGACACTGGTGCGACGAGCCTCGGCCTGAGCGACCGGGACCCGCCGCACCCAGCATCAGCTGTACGGGATGACCAGCACCGACGTGGCCGTGCCGGTCTGGAGCCTGGCGGTGCCGTTGCCGATGGCACCCCACACCTCCAGCCGTACGGTGCCGCCGCTGAGGTTGCCGAGGCTCCCGGTCGCCGATCGCAGGCCCCGCGACTGCGCGTACTCCTCCCAGCCGGTCACCGGGTCGGTGGCGAAGTACTGGTAGGTCTCGGCCCGGTCGAAGGTGCCGTCGCCCGTGAAGTCGTAGCTGACACGGGCCTGCTGGCCCAGGCCGACCGCGGTGCCCGCGTCCAGCTGGAGGCGGAACGCGGTCGCCGCCCCCGGGGTGAGAGTGCCGTTGATGTTTTTGATCTCGTAGACGAGCGGCTGGTGCGGCGTGCCGTCGTAGTTGGCGCCGCCCGCCGAGGCGATCGTGTCACTGCCCGCCGTGCCGCCCGTGGCGGTGGTGAGCACTCCTCCTGTACGGAGCTGGAAGGTGTTGCCCGTCGGCGGCTGGGGATTGGGGTCCGGATCCGGGTCGCCTCCGCCGGTGCCCGTGCCGGTCGCCGTCGAGCGCGCCGGTACGGAGAGCGTCTTGCCGTCGGAGAAGGTCACCGTGCGGGCTGTGGCGCCGTAGTTGTGCGCGGCGTAGGTCCGTGCCGTGCCCTTGGTGAACACCGCGGAGCTCGGGATGTCCCCGGTCACCGTCGCATCCGGGGCACCGAGCGCGTCGAGCGTGGTGATCCAGTGGTAGGTGTGCGCCTTGGACTCGCCCTGCTCGGGGGTGTAACCGGCGTTGCCCGCGTCCCACTTGGCCTTCGCGGCCGCCGGGTCGGCGAACGACTGGAACTCCCAGAGGATGTCGCGCCATTCGACGGCCGGGCCGCCGTTCTCCCGTTCCATCTCTGCGATATTGCGGCGGATCGCGGTCTTGTTGCCGCCCAGGTGCAGTGAACCGGCGGTCACCGGAAGGGCGTTGATGCCGTGAATCTCCTCCGGGTTGGCGGTCCACCAGGTGGCGTACGCCGCGCCGCTGCCCCACACCATGCCGGCCGTGTCATGGCCGAAGGAGGACGGGAAGACCTGCTCGTCGGCGTCGAACCAGTACTGGGCGATCGCCTCGGACTCGGTCGTGAGCAGATACGTGCCGAGGTCGCGCAGCGCGTTGTCGCCGGTGGCCGATCCCCACAGCACAAGGCCCGCACTGAGGTTGATGGACTCCGACGACGACTCCTGGTTGTTGCCCGCGGCGAAGCCCTGGTGCCCGGAGGCCCAGCTGTGGCCCGCGTACACGTCGAAGCCGCGCAGGAAGGGGAAGGCGGTGTCGGTGCGGCTGGGGTTGGCCGCGTCCCGCACCAGGGTCTTCACCATGCCGCCCCAGGCCGAGTCGGCGGCCCAGGCCTGGTCGTACTGGGCGACGACCGCGGCCGCGTAGACGTAGTAGCTGTAGTGGAAGTGGTGGTCGTTGAGCTCGGTGTCGCTGCCGTACGAGGCCGGGTAGCCGGTGAGCGTCTTCCAGTCCTTGTCGTACGAGAACTCGTTCGCGCCCCCTGCCGTGAACCAGTCCTGGAGCTTGCCCTTCATCAGGCCGAGCAGCTTGTCACGGGTGGCGGTCTCACCGATCTGGTCGGCGAGCGGCACGAGCTGGGCGAGCTGCCCGAGCACCTTTCCGGTCCAGTAGGTGTCGGTGTAGTCCTTGAACGGGTTGGGGTCGTTCGCGACCTGGTCCAGATAGCCCTTCAGCCGGGCCTGGTCGACCGCGCTGGTCTTCGGCAGTCCGGGCAGCACCCCGGACGCCTTCTGGCTGGTGGAGAAGGAGGCCGCCTCGCGGACCTTCATGGTGCCGCGCGGCGAGACATACGTGTACGCGGTGAGCGGGTCGGCGGTGTGCAGCCACTGATGGCGGTAGAGGGCCTGGAGCGTGCCGCGCTCGGTGCCCTCCTTGGCCTCGGTGGTCAGGCTGTAGGTGGCTTGCACGGTGCCGCCGGTGTAGCTCCAGGTTGCCTTGGAGCCGGTGACGAAGCTGAAGGCGTACTTCTTGTACGTCGCGAGCGCGTCGGTCGAGGGCAGCACGGCGAGCGAGAAGTAGTCCTTGGCGCCGAGGCCCGCGGTGATCGTTGAGCCGGAGACCGTCCAGTCGCTGCCGGTGGGGGCGAACAGCGCGTAGTGGTGGCCGGCGACGGTGATGCCGAGGACATTGCCCTGGTCGGCGAAGACGGTGGGCGCCGCGGCTGTGGTGATCTGGGCGGCCGCGCCGGAGCCCTTGGCGTATACGAACGGCAGGCCGTGGCCGATGGTCGTGCGCAGGGTGCGCGCGCCGTCCGACCAGGAGGGGGTCACGGTCCAGTCGGACCAGTCGTCGGCCTTGGTGTCGGGTGAGTTGAGACCAGTGAGGCCGAGGGTGAGGTCGCGCTTGTGCGCGTACTCGTACTGCCGGCCGTCGCCGACGATCGCGGCGGTCGTCGGGTAGCCGATGTCGAGTCCGCCGGCGGTGGCCTGGTAGGTGAGCGGGTGGCCGTACATGGGGGTGGAGTACGGGTTGTCGCCGTACCGCTGGAAGGCGAGCGAGGACCACCAGTCGTTGGTGGGAACCGGCTTGTCCTTGGCTGCGGGGGTGAGCTTGGGGGTGACCGGCGCACCGGTGTTGGTGGTCGGTCCTGACGTACCGGCGGGGCGGGTGTCGGAGTAGCTGCCAGAGCCTACGGGGATGGTGGCGGCCGCCGCCGGAGTGGCGGCCGGGCCCAGGCCGAATGCGGCCAGGGCGGTGACCAGGATCAGCGCGGCAGCTGGTCTGGTGCGGGTGGCTGGCATGGACGGCACCTCGAAGTCATCACGGGAAAGGGCGTCCGAGAGCGCTCTCAGATGCCATGGAACGTAAAACTCCTGAAACAGAGGTGTCAATAGGTGGGACATAGGCGGTAGTTGGCGACGAGTCCAACCCGTTATGTCTTCGAGACTTGACGGGGCGATCCCCTCCGGGGCACGCTCCAGTCGCATCTCTGAGAGCGCTCTCAACGTGTTCTCGCTCCACCGAAGCCAAGGGAGGCTTCCCATGCCCATCGCCCGAGCCGCCAAGAGGGCCACCGTCCGCCTGAGTGCGGTCGCGCTCGCCGGGGCACTGCTCGCCGCCTGTGGAGGTTCGTCCGACGGAGCCTCCGACAGTGCGGGCGGCAAGGTCACGATCACCGTCGACCTGTTCGGATCCTTCGGCTACAAGGAGGCCGGGCTCTACGCGGAGTACGAGAAGCTCCACCCGAACGTCAAGATCAAGCAGAGCGACACCGAGGACGAGCAGGACTACTGGAAGTCGCTCCAGACCCGGCTCGCGGGCGGTGGCGGCCTCGCCGATGTGCAGGGCATCGAGGTGGGCCGGATCGCCGCCGTCACCCAGCAGCAGGCCGACAAGTTCGAGGATCTGAAGAAGTACGGCGCCGACAAGCTCAAGGACCAGTTCGCCGACGCCAAGTGGTCTGCGGCCACCGGCAAGGACGGCCAGGTCCTGGGCCTGGGCACCGATGTCGGCCCGGAGGCGATGTGCTACCGCACCGACCTCTTCAAGCAGGCCGGACTGCCCACCGACCGCACCCAGCTCGCCGCCAAGTGGTCCACCTGGGACGGATATCTGGCGCTCGGCAAGGAGTACAAGAAGAAGGCCCCGGCCAAGAGCGCCTGGATGGACAGCGTCGGCAGCCTCTACACGATCATGATCGGCCAGGAGAAGGAGCGGTACTACGACGCCTCCGGAAAGCTGATCTACGAGAACAACCCGGCCGTCAAGGCCGCCTGGGACGCTTCGGCAGAAGCGGCGAAGTCGGGCCTGAGCGCCAAGCTCGACCAGTGGTCACCGCAGTGGAACCAGGCGTTCTCCGCCGGCTCCTTCGCCACCATGCCCTGCCCGGCCTGGATGCTCGGCTACATCAAGGGCCAGGCCGGTGACGCGGGCAAGGGTAAGTGGGACATCGCCAAGCTGCCCGCCGGCGCGGGCAACTGGGGCGGTTCGTATCTCTCGATCCCCCGCGCGGCCGAGCACAAGAAGGAGGCGTACGAGCTGATCCAGTGGCTCACCGCCCCCGAGCAGCAGGCCAAGCTCTTCACCAAGCAGGGCAACTTCCCCTCGTCGACCGGCGCCATCGCCAAGGTCGCGGCGGCCAAGGACCCGTACTTCTCCGACGCGCCGATCGGCCAGATCTTCGGTGACGCCGCCAAGGCCGCGCCCGTCCAGGTCCTCGGGGTCCACGACAAGAACGTCGCCGACCAGATCACCAACGCGCTGAGCGAGGTCGAGCGCAAGGGCACGTCGCCCGACAAGGCCTGGTCGACGGCGAAGAAGAACGTGGAGAACGCGACCGGCTGACCCGCGGTGCCGGGAAGGCCACCTGGGCCCTCCCGGCACGGCACAGCTCCGGAGGCCGGTCCTCGACACCCGGCCGGACCGGCCTCCGGTTTCCACAGCCCCACCCCCCACGCCCCCGGCGGAGCACCAGCTTCGCGCCGCCGGGGGCGGAGCCCCTGCAACCGACTCACCGAAGGGCCGCACCGTGACCCTCACCGCCACCGCGAAGCCGGTCTCCCCGCAGCCGGGGGCCCGGCCGTCGGCCGCGCGCAGGACCTGGCGCACGCTCTCGCCGTACGCCTTTATCGCCCCGTTCTTCACTCTCTTCGCCGCCTTCGGGCTCTTCCCGCTGATCTACACGGCCTTCGTCTCGCTCTACCGGGTCGAGCTGCAGACGCCGGGCGAGATGGAGTGGCGGGGCTTCGGCAACTACACCGCGCTCTTCGGCGACGAGATCTTCTGGACCGCCCTGCGCAACACCTTCACCATCGGGGTGCTGTCCACCGTCCCGCAGCTGGTGATGGCGCTGGGTCTGGCGCATCTGCTCAACTACCGGCTGCGTGGCCGGACTTTTCTGCGTACGGCGATGCTGCTTCCCTACGCGACGAGTGTCGCGGCCGCGACCCTGGTCTTCGCGCAGCTCTTCGGCCGCGACTTCGGTCTCATCAACTACGTCATCGGTCTGGTCGGCTTCGACCCGGTGGACTGGCAGACAGGGACGGTCAGTTCGCAGATCGCGGTCTCGACCATCGTCATCTGGCGCTGGACCGGCTACAACGCGCTGATCTATCTGGCGGGCATGCAGTCCATCCCGAGCGAGCTGTACGAGGCCGCGGAGATGGACGGCGCCTCGCGCTGGCGGCAGTTCATCCATGTCACCCTGCCGGGTCTGCGTCCCACGATTGTTTTCACGGTCGTGGTCTCGACGATCGGCGCGACCCAGCTCTTCGGCGAGCCGCTGCTGTTCGAGGGGTCCACCTCCGGCGGTATCTCGCACCAGTACCAGACGCTCGGTCTCTATATGTACGAGCAGGGCTGGGGCTTCTTCCATCTGGGCCGGGCCGCCGCCATCGCCTGGGTGATGTTTCTGCTGATCCTGGTGCTCGTCGGGGTCAACGCCCTGATCGCGCGCCGCCGTTCCCGCAAGGAGGCCGGCCGATGACCGCGCTCGCCGCCCCGCCGACCGAACCGCCCGCCACGGGCGCCCGCCCCGCGCGGTCCCCGTACCGCAGGAGGAACCGGGCCGGGCGCACGATGCAGGGCGGCAGACTCGCGTACGCGATTCTGATCGTCGCCGTGCTGATCTCGGCGTTCCCGTTCTACTGGACGATCGTCGCCGCCAGCCGCTCCAACGCCGATCTGGCGAAGGTGCCGCCGACACTGCTGCCCGGGTCGAATCTGTTCCGCAACTTCGAGGCGGTGATGGAGGAAGCCGATATCGGCAAGGCGCTGCTCAACTCCTTCATCGTCTCAGCATCGATCACCGTGGGCACCGTGCTGTGCTGCACGCTCGCCGGTTTCGCCTTCGCCAAGCTGCGCTTCCGCGGCCGCGGCGCACTGCTGGCGGTCACGGTCGGCACGATGATGATTCCGCCGCAGCTGGGTGTGATCCCGCTGTTCATGCTGATCGCCAAGTTGCAGTGGGTGAACCAGCTGCAGGCCGTGATCCTGCCCGGCCTCGTCTCCGCCTTCGGTGTGTTCTTCATGCGGCAGTACCTGGTGCAGTCGCTGCCGGACGAACTGATCGAGGCGGCCCGGGTCGACGGCGCGTCCACCGCCCGGATCTTCTGGTCGATCGTGGTGCCCATCGCCCGGCCCGGTATGGCGGTGCTCGGGATGCTGACCTTCATGGCCGCGTGGAACGACTTCTTCTGGCCGATCGTCGCGCTCTCCTCGCAGGAGCCGACCGTCCAGGTAGCGCTGCGCCAGCTCGGCGGCGGCTACGTCCACGACCAGTCCGTGATCATGGCCGGCACGCTGCTCGGCACCCTCCCCGTGCTCCTCGTCTTCGGTCTGCTCGGCCGGCAGATCGTCGGCGGCATCATGCAGGGCGCCGTCAAGGGCTGACTGTCCCTCCCCCCACCGCTCCATCTCACTTCTGGGAGTTCTTTCCTCATGACCGCACTCGACGCACGCCCCGGGACAACGACGGAGCTCCGCTTCCCGGCCGGTTTCCGCTGGGGCACCGCCACCGCCGCGTACCAGATCGAGGGCGCCGCGACGGAGGACGGCCGTACCGCCTCGATCTGGGACACCTTCAGCCGCACACCCGGCAGGGTCCGCAACGGTGACACCGGAGACATCGCCGCCGACCACTACCACCGGATGCGCGAGGACGTCGCGCTGATGAAGCAACTCGGCGTCACCGACTACCGGTTCTCCGTCGCCTGGCCCAGGGTCCAGCCGACCGGGCGCGGTCCCGCCGTGCAGAAGGGCCTGGACTTCTACCGCCGGCTCACCGACGAGCTGCGCAACGCGGACATCCGGCCGGTCGCCACGCTCTACCACTGGGATCTCCCGCAGGAGCTGGAGGACGCGGGCGGCTGGCCGCAGCGCGAGACCGCGCAGCGGTTCGGCGACTACGCCGGGATCATGGCCGAGGCGCTCGGCGACCGCGTCGCGACCTGGACCACGCTCAACGAGCCGTGGTGCGCGGCGTTTCTCGGCTACGGCTCCGGGGTCCACGCACCGGGTCGCACCAGCGCGAGCGCCTCGCTGCGAGCCGCGCACCACTTCAATCTGGCGCACGGCTGGGCCGCACAGACCCTGCACGCCGCCCTGCCCGCGCGAACCGAGATCTCGCTGACGCTCAATCTGCACGCCGTGCGCCCGCTCACCGACGCCGAGGCCGACCTGGACGCCGCCCGCCGCATCGACGCGGTCGGCAACCGGATCTTCCTCGACCCGGTCTTCCACGGCCGCCTTCCGGAGGACCTGGTCCGCGACACGGCCAAGGTGACCGACTGGTCCTTCGTCCAGGACGGCGATCTGGACGTCATCTCCACGCCGATCGACTCACTGGGCATCAACTACTACTCCCCCACGGTCGTGGGCGCGGGTACCTCCGACTCGCCGTCGCCGTGGGCCGGCGCGGAGGAGCATGTGCGCTTCCTGCCTGCCCCCGGCCCGCGTACGGCGATGGACTGGCCGGTCGACGCGGACGGTCTGTACGAGCTGCTGATCCGGCTGCGTGACGACCTGCCGGGTGTGCCACTGGTGATCACCGAGAACGGGGCCGCGTACGACGACTACGCCGACCCGTCCGGCAATGTCCACGATCCGGAGCGGGTCGAGTATGTACGGACCCATCTCGCCGCGGTGCACCGGGCGATCGCCGACGGCGCCGATGTGCGCGGCTATTTCCTGTGGTCGCTGCTCGACAACTTCGAGTGGGCGTACGGCTACAGCAAGCGGTTCGGCATTGTGCATGTCGACTTCGCGACCCAGCGCCGCACGGTCAAGGACAGCGCCCGCTGGTACGCCGATGTCATCGCACGCGGCGGACTGACCGGCTGAGCCCGGCGGCCCGCCGTGCCTCACGCGCAAGCGGGAGGTAGCGCAGTCGCTCGGGGAGTACGGGAACCACGGCCCGTACGACCCGGGCGAATCTGCGCAGGGCACGCTCCTGCTGCGCGGTCCAGTCCAGACCGATCGCCTCGCGCGCGTCGGGCGGCATCAGCCCGATGGTGACGAAGCGGCGGAAGCGTACGAACGACGGAAGCAGCATCGGCCACAGCACCCCGAGCAGCACTCTGACGGGCAACGGCCCGCGGTCGGGCGGCGGCACGGTCACATCCAGGGCGATCAGTTCGCGTACGACGGCCGTTTCCTCCACCTCGTCGGCCAGCCTCTTGCGGTAGTACGGCCAGAACTCCTCGACCGTCTGCGGCATGTCCCGGTCGTCGATGCCGAGGATCCGGCCGACCTGAAGCCACTCGGCGTACAGCTGCCGCTCCTGCGTCTCGGTGAGCGGGCGCGCGAGGTAGCCCAGCGCGTGCTGGAAGACGGGGAAGCCGGTGGCGTGGACCCAGGAGTAGCACTCGGGGTCCAGCGCCCTATACGGGTGGCCGTGGATGTCCGTGCCCCGGATCGGCTTGTGGAGCTCCCGGAGCCTGCGCCCCTCCTCGGCCGCCGCGTCGCCTCCGTACACCCACAGCTGGAGCGAGCGCAGCGAGCGCTCGCCGCGGCCCCAGGGGTCGCTGCGGAAGACGGAGTACTCGTCGACGCCCGCGGCAACGGCAGGGTGGGCGACCTGAAGGGCGAGAGCCGGGGGCAGCATCAGCAGCTCGCGGATGTCGCCGACGACGGACCACAGCACTCCGCCGGGCGGCGGTGGTAGGGGATCTGCCACGGCCCCGGTCATGTTCACCATCGTAACTTTCAGGGGGCGGAGCGTGCCTTCTCGGGCTGGCCCGGGACCTGCGGAAGCAGCCGCTCCAGGTCCTCCAGACCCGCACGGGCGGCTGAGATGCGGTCCCTCAGTTCCTTGGAAACGGCCGGGTCGGGTTCCTCGATTTGTCCCTCCGCCGTGGGGAACCTGCGTGCCTCGTCGAGTTCCCGGGCCTGCGCGAGGGAGTCGATGACCACGCCGATCAGCAGATTGACGAGCAGGAACGAGCTGAGCAGCACATACGAGGCGTAGTAGGCGACCGACCACGGCGAGATCTGCAGCCCGGCGTAGACCGCGTCGCCGAGGCCGTCGAGCGTCATGAGCACGAACAGGGTGAGCGCGGCCCGGCCGAGGGAGCCGTAGTGCTGCGGGTCGTCGGCGGCGAAGCAGGCCCAGCCGAGCATCGCGTACATGTACAGCAGGAGAGTGCCGACCATCAGAAAGCTCACGGCCCCCGGAATGCTCTTGCCGATGGCGGTGATGATGATGCGCAGCTGGGGCAGGAACCGTGCCGTGCGGATGACCCGGGCCAGCCTCAGCAGCCGCAGGATGGTGGTGTTCTCGCTGAGGAACGGCAGGAACGCGCTGAGCACGACGGCCGTGTCGAAGAGGTTCCAGGGACTGCGGAAGAAGTCCCCCGGGCGGTCGGCATGGGCCGCGCCGCGCAGCAGGATCTCGACCGTGAACACGCCCAGCAGGGCGTGCTCCAGGAGTTTCAGATAGACCTCCCAGCGGTCGGCGAACCGGCGTACGTCTCGACTCCCAGCAGCAGCGCGTTGACCGCGATGGCGCCGACGGCCACGGCGGAGAACCAGTCCGCCTCCGTCAGCAGGCGGGCCCGCCGCGCCAGTTCCCGTCGTCGGTCGTACGAAACGCTTGTGCAGAGGCTCATCGAAATTCCCCACCTGGTGTGTCTCGGCGTGAACTCAGCAGCTTTGCGCACGCATATCCGTGGCGCGTGCGGCGCACACCCTGGAGTTCGACAAGCCCACCCGGAGGGGGACTCAGGCGCACACGTGTCGCGATCTCGGCGCGTGGGAGTTGGTGTGATCGTGCGGTTGTGGAAAGAAAGTAGGCACCTGGTCATTACCAGGAGGTAACTCTGGCTGATTTGATGTGCCGCGCCGGTCGTACCCCCCACCGAATTGGGAGTTCCTGTGCCGCACTCCGTGCTCCGCCGTATCCCTGGCGCAGCTCTGTCCACCGCGCTCGCCGCCGCCGTCCTCACCGGGACGGCGCCGGCGGCTTCCGCCGCCGATGCGGCAGCGACTCCGTCGCTGAAGGTGCTGACGTACAACACCTTCCTCTTCAGCAAGACGCTGTACCCCAACTGGGGCCAGGACCACCGGGCCTCCGCGATACCCGCGGCCTCGTTCTTCCAGGGCAAGGACGTTGTCGTGGTCCAGGAGGCCTTCGACAACTCCGCCTCGGACGCACTGAAGCAGAAGGCGGCCGCCCAGTACCCGTACCAGACCCCGGTGATGGGGCGGAGCAAGGACGGCTGGGACGCGACGGGCGGTTCGTACTCGGCCACCACCCCCGAGGACGGCGGCGTCGCGATCCTCAGCAAGTGGCCGATCGTGCGCAAAGAGCAGTACGTCTACAAGGACGCCTGCGGTGCCGACTGGTGGTCCAACAAAGGCTTCGTCTATGTCGTGCTGAACGTCAACGGGACGAAGGTGCATGTCGTGGGCACGCATGCGCAGTCCACCGACCCCGGCTGCGGCGCGGGCGAGGCGGCGCAGATGCGCAGCCTGCAGTTCAAGGCGATCGACGCGTTCCTCGACGGCAAGAACATCCCGGCGTCCGAACAGGTTCTGGTCGCGGGCGACTTCAATGTCGACTCGCGGACGCCGGAGTACAACACGATGCTCGCCGACGCCGGGCTCACCGGGGCGGACGCCCGCACCGGGCACCCGTACTCCTTCGACACAGCGCAGAACTCGATCGCGAACTACCGCTACCCGAACGACCCGCGCGAGGACCTCGACTACGTCCTGCACCGCACCGGGCACGCCAAGCCCGCCGGCTGGACCAATGAGGTGATCAAGGAGCAGAGCGCGCCCTGGTCGGTCTCCAGCTGGGGCACGACGTACACGTACACCAATCTCAGCGACCACTACCCCCTGATCGCGTACTGACCGTAGTCGCGAGCCCTTCGCAGCTGGTCAGAGGCCGCTTTTCGGCAATGGCTGCAAGGTAGTTGATGTGTCACGGTGGTGACCATGACAGGGCACGGGCACGTCCATGGTCACCACCATCACCATACGCACGACCGCATCGACGCGGCCCTCGAAGGGTCCGCGCAGGGGCTGCGGACGCTGTGGTTCTCCTTCGGTGTGCTCGCCGCCACGACCGCCGTCCAGGCGGTGATCGCGGCCGCGTCGGGCTCGGTGGCACTGCTCGGCGACACCGTGCACAACGCGGCCGACGCGCTCACCGCTCTGCCGCTCGGCCTCGCCTTTCTCCTCGGCAGGCGGGCGGCCACCCGGCGCTATACCTACGGCTTCGGGCGTGCCGAGGATCTGGCGGGCGTCTTCGTGGTCCTGGTGATCGCCGCGTCCGCGCTCTTCGCCGGGTACGAGGCGCTGCGGCGGCTGTTCGAGCCGCAGGAGGTCAGCCATCTGGGGGCAGTGGCCGCCGCCGCGCTGGTGGGCTGCGCGGGCAACGAGTGGGTGGCGAGAGCCCGGATCCGTACGGGCCGCAGGATCGGTTCGGCCGCGCTGGTGGCCGACGGACTGCACGCCCGCAGCGATGGATTCACCTCCCTGGCCGTACTGCTGGGCGCAGGCGGAGCGGCACTCGGATGGCGGTGGGCCGATCCGGTGACCGGGCTCGCGATCACCGGAGCGATCGCACTGGTGCTGCGCGGCGCGGCCCGTGAGATCTGGCACCGGCTGATGGACGCGGTGGACCCGGCGCTGGTCGACGAGGCCGAGCACGCGCTCTCGCATGTCGAGGGCGTACGGGCCGTGAGGGACGTGCGCATGCGCTGGCTCGGGCACGGGCTGCGGGCGGAGACCTCGATCGTGGTCGACCCCGCGCTGACAGTGATGCAGGCGCATAAGGTGGCGATGGCCGCCGAGCACGCCCTGTTGCACGGGGTCCGGCGGCTGACTGCGGCCACCGTTCAGATCCATCCCTGACCCCCCTTGCCGGGAGGGTGCTCCGGTGTACTCACACTCTTGTGTCCATGACAGGGCCATGTCACATTGAGTGGCACTCCGAACTGGTCCAGTCCACATCGCTCCTCGGCACATCCCCCACTGCGGACTCGTACGAAGGAGAAGCCCCCCATGAGACGCACGCTCCGCGCGCGCATCTGCCTTTCCGTCCTCATCGCCCTGCCTGCCGCCGGCCTGGGCTCGGGCACCGCCGGCGCCGCCACCCCGGAACCCGAACCGGGCGTCACCGCCTCCGCGACGCAGTACAGCGTCAACAGCAGCCTCGAACGCACCCTCGGCGACGACGACAGCGCCGGCTCCTATCTCGACGCCGCGACGGGCGAACTGGTCGTCACCGTCACCGACGAGGCCGCGGCCGACGAAGTACGGGCCGAGGGCGCACGTCCCAAGCTCGTCGAGCGCAGCACGGCACAGCTCCGCTCCGCCATGGACACCCTCGAAAACCGGGCCAAGATCACCGGCACGTCCTGGGGCATCGACCCCTCGACGAACCAGGTCGCGATCGAAGCCGACCAGTCGCTCACGCCGCGCTCGCTGGCCCAGCTCAGGCGGGTGGCCGCGGGGCTCGGCGACGCCGTGCGGATCAAGCGGGTGCCCGGCGCCTTCAAGAAGGAGGTGGCGGGCGGCGACGCGATCTACGGCGGCGGGTACCGCTGCTCGGCCGCCTTCAATGTCTCGAAGGGCACGGCCCGTTACTTCGTGACGGCCGGTCACTGCACCAACGCGGCCGCCACCTGGTCGGCCACGTCCGGCGGCCCGTCCATCGGCACCCGTGAGGGCACGAGCTTCCCGACGAACGACTATGGCATCGTCCGCTACTCGGGCGGCGCCCAGCCCGCCGGGAACGTGAACCTGTACAACGGCAGCTACCAGGACATCACGTCCGCGGCCGACGCCATCGTCGGCCAGGCCATCAAGAAGAGCGGCTCCACGACCCACGTCACCAGCGGCACGGTCACCGCCGTGAACGTGACCGTGAACTACGGCGACGGGCCCGTCTACAACATGGTCCGCACCACCGCGTGTTCGGCCGGCGGCGACAGCGGCGGCGCGCACTTCGCCGGTTCCACGGCCCTGGGCATCCACTCGGGCAGCTCCGGCTGCACCGGCACCAACGGCTCGGCGATCCACCAGCCGGTGCGGGAGGCGCTCAGCGCGTACGGCGTGAACGTGTACTGATCCGGGCTCATACGTCGGGGGCGTGCCCCCTGGGGCACGCCCCCGACACAGTTGCCCCAAGCTCCTTTCGAGCTGGCTGGGTTGCGGGCGCTGGACGACGGCGCAATCCTGGCGAAGCAGCCCTTCGGAGGGAGATTCGTCGTGATCGATCCCGTACAGGTCCTGTGGTCACCGGCAGGTGCCACCATGCCATCGCTGGGCGCCCAGCCCCTCGTCGACGTGCACGACGGCGACACTCCGAACATGCGGATGCCGATCCGTATGCTCTCCGTCGACACGCCGGAGGTCACGGCCGTAACCGCGCAGCGGGCAGCGAAGGTCGACCAGGAATTCGCGCAGCTGGCGACGTGGATCCGGCAGGGCATCGCACCGATCTCCGCCGGGCTCGCCGAATTCCTTCTGCCGAAACTCGAAACGGGCAAGGCAGGAAGCCTTCAGTTCGAGCAGGGCACCGCCGCGGCCGCCTTCAACACGCAGAACATCCTCACCCGGCTGGCCCTGCCCAAGAACAAACAGCGGAGACTGTTCATCCGCACCGCCGACAGCCCGTTTGACACCAATCACCGGCTGCTGGCCTACATAGCTCCCAGCTTCACGGCGAAGGAACTGGCCACCCTGCCCCGGGAACAGCGGTCGACGTTCAACCTCGACCTGATCGCCTCCGGCTGGGCGGCGACGTTCATCATCTACCCGTCCATTCCGGGCGAGCTCGACCTTCCGCTCCTGCTGAGCGCGGCCGAGAAGGCGGTGGCGGATGAGAGCGGCATCTGGGCGGACTCCGACACGCTGCTTGGCTACGAATACCGGATGGTGGAGAAACTCCACACGGTGACGAAGAAGAAGGCCGACGGCGTTCAGTTGAAGCCGGGCGAGGCGTTCTCCTGGCGGGAGCGGTATTGCGTGGACATGCGCGACCGGATCCTTCACGGCCCGGAGGACTACTTCCGCGTCGATCCCGTCTACCGGCTGTGGCTGTGGCAGAAGGACGTCAACGAGGCAGTGAGCCGGCTCAACCTGACGCCGTCGGCGAGGCTCGTGAGCGTCGAATAGCCGGGCCACAAGGGAGCCTGCTGCTGGGGCAGTTCGGCCCGGGGCGCTTGCTCATGCCGACAACCCGGCACGGCGCCCTGCTCAGCCCTCGTAATCGTACACCGTGACCTGTATCCCCCGGCCAGTCAGCCGCTCGGCTATCAGCGGCTCGATACGCGACCACTTTCCGCCCGCCAGTCCGCAGCCGATGCGCGGCATATGGACCGAGGCTCCCAGCTCGGCGGCCTTCTCGGCGAGCGCGCCGAGGGCCGCGTCGATCGCCTCGTAGCGCACCGGGACCCCCTTGCTGCCGGTCCGCATCCCCCGCTGCCCCACCATGTTCGCCACCCACAGATACCGTCCCACCTGGACGTACTGAACGGCGCCGAGCCCGAAGTCATTGGCCGACCGCTCCCGGTGCCAACGGCGGTACGCCGCTTCGGGCTCAGGCCAGCGGCGGGATATCGCGAGCACGAAGCCCTTTCCCCAACCGCCCAGGTCGTTGCAGACATGCGCGATCACCTTGACCCCCTTGCCCTGCGGCGCGGTGGCGTCCCCCCGTACATATTCGATCTCGAACATGCATTCACTGTACGGACCGCCAGTGACAATCAGTCTTCGCTGTACATCGTCTTTCACAACAGTGGTGAGACAGCAATACTGTTGCACCGGATTGATGCGCGGAAGGCGAGGCAGATCATGGCTACCGAGACCGAGGAGCCGACGCTCACCGTCGATGAGCTGGCCGCGCGGGCCGGGGTGACCGTGCGGACCATTCGGTTCTACAGCACGCGCGGGCTGCTGCCTCCCCCCGCCATCGGGCCCCGTCGCGTCGGGCACTACGGGCCGGAGCATCTGTCCCGGCTGGCCCTCATCGAGGAGCTTCAGCACCAGGGCATGACGCTCGCCGCGATCGAGCGGTATCTGGAGCAGCTGCCGGCCGATCTGAGCGCGCACGATCTCGCCATCCACCGTGCGCTCGTGGCCTCCTGGGCGCCGGACTCGGCCGAGGAGGCGACCCGGGCCGAGCTGGAGCGCCGCGCGGGGCGGGCGCTCGCCGACGAGGACATCGACCGGCTCGCCGCCATGGGGGTGCTGGAGGGCGCCGACGCGCACGGCACGTACCGGCTCGACCCGGGGCTGTTGCGGCTCGGTGTGCAGTTGCTTGACGTACCCATCGCGCACGAGACGATCCTCGCCGCCCGTACCGTCCTGCTGGAGCACACCCGCTCGGCAGCCCACGAGCTCACCCGGCTGTTCCGGGACGAGGTGTGGAACCCGTACCGGGAGCGGGAGTCGGACCCCGAGCATGTGGCCGCGATGAAGTCGCTGTCCGCCCATATGCAGCCAATGGTCGTGCAGGCCCTGGTCACCGCCTTCCAGCGGTCGCTCAGGGAGGAGCTGCGGGCCGCGTTCAGCCAGGAGAGCTGACCGCGGCCCGCCGGCACCGCGTCACGCGTCGGTGAAGACCTCGCCGCGCTCGGCCTTCTCGACGAGCAGCGCGGGCGGGTCGAACCGCTCGCCGTAACGCTCGGCCAGTTCACGGGCCCGCGCCACGAAGCCGGGCAGTCCGCCCTCGTAGCCGTTGATGTACTGGAGTACACCGCCCGTCCAGGCAGGGAAGCCGATACCCATGATGGAGCCGATGTTGGCGTCGGCGACCGACGTCAGCACCTTCTCCTCGAGGCAGCGGACGGAGTCCAGGGCCTCGGAGAAGAGCATCCGCTCCTTCATGTCGGTGAACGGCACGTCCACGTCCGTCTTCGCGAAGTGCTCGCGCAGCCCCGGCCACAGCCCGGCCCGCTTGCCGTCGTCGCCGTACTCGTAGAAGCCCGCCCCACCGCTGCGGCCCGTACGCCCGAACTCGTCGACCATCCGGTCGATCACCGCGTCCGACGGGTGCCCGGCCCAGGTACCGCCGGCCTCCTCTACCGCGCGCCGCGTCTCGTTGCGGATCTTGCGCGGCAGCGTCAGCGTCAGCTCGTCCATCAGCGAGAGCACCTTGGCCGGGTAGCCGGCCTGCGCGGCGGCCTGCTCGATCGACACGGGGTTGACGCCCTCGCCGACCATCGCCACACCCTCGTTGATGAACTGCCCGATCACGCGCGAGGTGAAGAAGCCGCGCGAGTCGTTGACCACGATCGGGGTCTTGTTGATCTGGCGGACCAGGTCGAAGGCGCGGGCCAGCGCCTCCTCCCCGGTGCGCTCGCCCTTGATGATCTCGACAAGCGGCATCTTGTCGACGGGCGAGAAGAAGTGCAGCCCGATGAAGTCGGCGGGCCGCGAGACCCCTTCGGCGAGCTGCGTGATGGGCAGGGTGGAGGTGTTGGAGCAGAGCAGCGCGTCCGGCTCGATGACGTCCTGGATCTCCTGGAACACCTTGTGCTTGAGCGAGGTGTCCTCGAAGACGGCCTCGATCACGGCGTCGCAGCCCGCGAGATCGGCGGGCTCGGCTGTCGGCGTGATGAGGGCGAGGAGCGCGTCGCGCTTGGCCTCGGTGGTCCGGCGCCGGGAGAGCGCCTTGTCGAGCAGCTTCTCGGAGTACGCCTTGCCCTTCTGGGCGGCCTCGGCGGTCACGTCCTTGAGGACGACCTCGATACCGGCGCGGGCGCAGGAGTACGCGATGCCCGCGCCCATCATCCCGGCACCGAGGACGGCGACCTTGCGGACCGGTCGCGGTTCGATGCCCTTGGGGCGGTTGGCACCGGAGTTGACGGCCTGGAGGTCGAAGAAGAAGGCCTGGATCATGTTCTTGGCGATCTGCCCGGTGACCAGCTCGGTGAAGTACCGGGCCTCGATGGTCAGCGCGGTCTCGAAGTCGACCTGGGAGCCTTCGACGGCCGCCGCGAGAATATTGCGCGGCGCCGGGTACGGGGCGCCCGCCGTCTGCTTCTTCAGATTCGCGGGGAAGGCCGGGAGGTTCGCGGCGAAGCGCGGGTTGGACGGGGTGCCGCCGGGGATCTTGTAGCCCTTGACGTCCCAGGGCTGCTGGGACTCGGGGTTGGCGTCGATGAAGGCCCGCGCCTTGGCCATCATCTCGTCGCTCGTGGTGGCGACTTCGTGGACCAGGCCGTTCTCCAGGGCGCGCTGCGGGTTGTACTGCGTCCCCTGAAGGAGCACCTTCAGCAGCGCGTCGGCAATGCCCATCAGCCGTACGGTACGGGTGACACCGCCGCCCGCCGGCAGCAGACCGAGCGTCACCTCGGGCAGGCCGATCTTGGAGCCGGGCGCGTCGAGCGCGATCCGGTGGTGGCTGGCGAGCGCGATCTCGTAACCGCCGCCCAGCGCCGCCCCGTTGATGGCTGCGACGACCGGCTTGCCCAGGGTCTCGATACGGCGCAGGGAGTTCTTGATGGCCGTACCGGTGTCGAAGGCGAGCTGGGCGTCCTCGGGCCGGAGCCTGATCATGTCCTTGAGGTCGCCGCCCGCGAAGAAGGTCTTCTTGGCGGAGGTGTAGATGATGCCGCGGATGGAGTCCTTCTCGGCCTCGGCGCGGTCGGCGATCGCCGCGATCGACTCCTTGAAGGCCTGGTTCATGGTGTTGGCGGACTGGTTGGGATCGTCGAGGACGAGGGTGACGACACCGGTCTCGTCCTGTTCCCAGCGGATGGTGGTGCTCTCGCTCATTACTGTTTCTCCGTAAGGGGGTTGGACGGGACGGTCAGAGGCGTTCGACGACGGTGGCGATGCCCATGCCGCCGCCCACGCAGAGCGTGACGAGGCCGTACCGCTTGTCCTGGCGCTCCAGTTCGTCGATGACTGTGCCCAGGATCATCGCGCCCGTCGCACCGAGCGGGTGGCCGAGCGCGATCGCGCCGCCGTTGACGTTGATCTTGTCCAGCGGGAGGTCCAGATCGCGGGCGAAGCGCAGCACGACGCCGGCGAACGCCTCGTTGATCTCGACGAGATCGATGTCGTCGATCGTCAGTCCGGCCTTGGCGAGCGCCTTGCGGGTGGCCGGCGCGGGGCCGGTGAGCATGATGGTCGGCTCGGAACCGGAGACCGCGGCCGAAACGATCCGGGCGCGCGGGGTCAGGCCGTACCGCTCGCCGACCTCCTTCGTACCGATCGCGACGAGGGCCGCTCCGTCGACGATGCCGGAGGAGTTGCCCGCGTGGTGGACGTGGTCGATCTTCTCCACCCAGTGGTACTTCTGCAGCGCCACGGCGTCGAAGCCGCCCATGTCGCCGATGCCCGCGAAGGAGGGCTTGAGCGCGGCAAGGGAGTCCGCGGTGGTGCCGGGGCGCATGTGCTCGTCGTGGTCGAGGACTACGAGGCCGTTGCGGTCGCGCACGGGGACGACGGAACGATCGAAGCGGCCGTCCTTCCAGGCCGCGGCGGCACGCTCCTGGGAGAGCGCGGCGTACTCGTCGACGTCGCGGCGGGAGAAGCCCTCGATGGTGGCGATCAGGTCGGCGCCGATGCCCTGCGGGACGAATCCGGTGTCGTAGTTGGTCATCGGGTCGGCGAACCAGGCGCCGCCGTCGGAGGCCATCGGCACCCGCGACATCGACTCGACGCCACCGGCGAGGACCAGGTCCTCCCAGCCCGAACGGACCTTCATCGCCGCCATGTTGACGGCTTCGAGACCCGAGGCACAGAAGCGGTTCTCCTGTACGCCGGCGACGGTGTCGGGCAGTCCGGCGGCGATGGCCGCGATCCGCGCGATGTCGGAGCCCTGGTCACCGACCGGTCCCACGACTCCGAGCACGATGTCGTCGACGGCCGCCGGGTCGAGGCCGGGGAAACGGCTGCGGAGTTCATGGATCAGGCCGACGACGAGATCGATCGGCTTGGTGCCGTGCAGGGCGCCATTGGCCTTGCCGCGCCCGCGCGGGGTGCGGATCGCGTCGTACACATACGCTTCGGTACTCAAGACAGCAGCCTTTCGAGGGTTACGTAATGTCGAGGGTTACGTAATGAGGGTCAGTCGAGAAGAGAACGGCCGATGATTTCCTTCATGATCTCGGTCGTACCGCCGTAGATCGTCTGGATACGGCCGTCCGTGAAGGCCCTGGCGACGCGGTATTCGGTCATATAGCCGTAGCCGCCGTGCAGTTGGAGACAGCGGTCGGCGACCCGCTTCTGGAGTTCGGTGGCCCACCACTTGGCCATCGAGGCATGGACCGCGTCGAGTTCCCCGTTCGAGTGATCCACGATGCAGCGGTCGAGGAAGGTACGGGTGACGGCGCATTCGGTGGCCATTTCGGCGATCTCGAAGCGGATGTGCTGAAGCCTGGAGAGCGGCCGCCCGAATGCCTCGCGCTCCTTGACGTACTGCATGGTGATCTCAAGCAGATATTCGGCGGCGGCGATTCCGGCAACCGCGATGCCCATCCGCTCCTGCGCGAGATTGGTCATCAGATGAATGAAGCCGCCGCCCAGCTCGCCGAGCAGATTCTCCTTGGGGACGCGTACGTCGTTGAAGAACAGCTCTGCCGTGTCCTGGGACTTCTGGCCGATCTTGTCGAGATTGCGGCCGCGCTCGAAGCCTTCCGTGCCGCGCTCGACGACCAGCAGCGAGAGGCCCTTGGCTCCGCCCTCGGGGGTGGTCTTGGCGACGACGATCACCAGGTCGGCGAGGATTCCGTTGGAGATGAAGGTCTTGGAGCCGTTGAGGATCCAGTGGTCGCCGCGGTCCTCGGCGCTGGTGCGGATGCCCTGGAGATCGGAGCCCGCGCCCGGTTCGGTCATCGCGATGGCGGTGATGATCTCGCCACTGCAGAATCCGGGCAGCCAGCGCCGCTTCTGCTCCTCGGTGGCGAGGCCGGTGAGGTAGGGGCCGATGATGTCGTTGTGCAGTCCGAGCGCGAGTCCGGCCGCGCCCGCGCGGGTGAACTCCTCGGCCAGGACAGCGCTGTAGCGGAAGTCGGCGTTCCCGCCGCCTCCGTACTCCTCGGGCACGGCGAGACCGAGCAGCCCCTGCCTGCCCGCGGCCAGCCAGGCTTCGCGGCTGACGATGCCGTCCTTCTCCCACTGCTCGTAGTGCGGAAGGACCTCCTTGGCGAGGAAGGTGCGGACGGTCTCGCGGAAGGCGTCGTGCTCGGCGGTGAAGATCTCGCGCTTCAACAGTCCTCCTTGGTGAGCCCGGGCAGGTCCCAGTCGCGGGCCACCTCGGCGGTGTCGGCGCCCGGCTGGGCGGGTCCCCGGTGCACGGAGCCGGGCGTGGCGGAGAAGCGGGGCGCAGGCGCGGGCTGGGTGATTCCGCCGTGGTCGACAAAGGTTCCGCGAGCTGCGAGATGGGGGTGCGAGGGGGCTTCGCGCAGGGAGAGCACCGGTGCGACGCAGGCGTCCGAGCCCTCGAAGACCGCGGTCCACTCGTCCCGGGTCTTCGTCCTGAACCGGGCGGCGACGGCGGCGCGCAGTTCGCCCCAGCGGGCGAAGTCCTTACGGGCCGGGGCCTCGTCCCTGATGCCGAGCAGCTCGATGAACTCGTTGTAGAACTGCTGCTCCAGCGCCCCGACCGCCATGTACTGGCCGTCGGCGGTCTCGTAATTTCCGTAGAAGGGGCAGCCGCCGTCGAGCAGGTTCGCCCCGCGCCGGTCCTGCCAGCCGCCGGCCGCCATCATTCCGTGGATCATCGTGGCGAGGTGGGCGGCGCCGTCGACGATGGCCGCGTCCACGACCTGGCCGGTTCCGCCGTCGGTCCGCGCGTGTTGCAGGGCCGCCAGGACGCCGACGACGAGATAGAGCGAGCCGCCCGCATAGTCGCCGACCAGATTGGCCGGGACGGCCGGCGGCTCGTCGGGCTTGCCGATCATGCCGAGGGTTCCGGTGACGGCGATGTACGCGATGTCGTGCCCGGCACGCTGGGCGAGTGGTCCTTCCTGGCCCCAGCCGGTCATCCGCCCGTACACGAGACGTGGATTGCGCTCCAGGCACTCCTGCGGTCCGACGCCGAGCCGCTCGGCGACACCGGGGCGGTAGCCCTCGATCAGCACATCGGCCCGCTCGACGAGGTCGAGGACCTGGCCGGGGCCGTGGGGCGCCTTGAGGTCGATCAGCACGGAGCGTTTGTTGCGGTTGGTGAGGTCGTACTCCGGATCGATCGCGAGCCCCGCGCCGCCGGGCCGGTCGACCCGTACGACGTCGGCGCCGAGATCGGCCAGGAGCATGGCGGCGAACGGACCGGGCCCGATGCCCGCCAGTTCGACCACACGCACCCCGGCGAGCGGGCCGTTCCCCATGGCTGCCATCAAGCCCCCAGCGCTGCACTGTGACACAACTGATGTAACACCAGCGATGGTAAGAACACGTTCCACCCGACACAAGGGTCTGGGCCGAGCAAGCGCTTAGAATCGGCCGCAGCTTACACGCGAATTCCGACCGAAATCATGCCTTTCCGACCTATGCCGCCGGGGTAGGCGGGTCGTTCAGCGCGCCGGGGGCGCGTCCGGCCTTCGCCTGCCCCGCCGCCGCCTTGATGGCCTTCGCGACCTCTTCGGCGCGCGAAAGTGCGGGAGCCAGCCAGTGATACGTGCCGACCGCCATGGCTCTGGTTCTGGAGCCGTCCGTCAGCCGGATCTCCACCGAGGCACGCCCGGGCGCGGCGGAGGCGACCTCCGTCAGGGGAATGTGCCGGTCGGCGACCAGATTGCGGACCACGACCTCGCTGTCGGTCAGGGACACCCGGCGGTTGAGGGCGAGCAGCAGCAGATAGGCGGAGCACGCGATGACCACCCCCGCCATGCCGTAGAGCTGGCCCGTGTTCTCCTCGGCGGTGGCGGCGAGCGCAATGAGAGCCGCCCCCGCGACGAGCCCGCACACGGCGAGCGCGGTGTGGAACCACCGCAACAGGCGGTGGGGACGCCATGTACGCATGTCTTCACGCTAGATCCGGCCACGGGGCCCGGCATGTTACCGATGGGAAACGCATCTTCTTCCCAGGCCCTTTCGCACGCTAGCCTCAGCCACCGACATGACCGCGGGGGCAACGGCGGAGGGGCCATTGAACAGGCAGAACGGGACCGATCGCGCACAGCGCCCGTACGACATCGTGCTCTTCGGGGCGACGGGGTTCGTCGGCGTGCTCACCGCGGAGTACCTCGCGGCGCACGCGCCCGAAGGATGCCGCTGGGCCGTCGCGGGCCGCAGCCGGCAGAAGCTGGAGCAGCTGCGCGAGCGTCTTTCCGCCAAGCACCCCGGCTGCGCCGAGCTGCCGCTGATCGAGGCGGACGTGGACGATCCCGACGCACTTCGCCAACTCGCCGAGTCCGCCCGCGTGGTGGCCACGACGGTAGGCCCCTATCTCCTGTACGGCGAGGCGCTGGTCGCCGCCTGCGCGGAGGCCGGTACCGACTATGTCGACCTGACCGGCGAGCCCGAGTTCGTGGACCTGATGTACGTACGCCATGACGCGCGGGCCAGGGAGACCGGGGCCCGGCTCATCCACGCCTGCGGCTTCGACTCCGTACCGCACGACCTAGGCGCGTACTTCACCGTCCAGCAGCTTCCCGAGGACGTGCCGCTGCGCGTCGACGGGTTCGTACGCTCCAACGCCACCTTCTCCGGCGGAACTCTCGCCTCCGCGCTGAACGCCATGGGCCGCGGCCGGCAGATGCTGCACGCCGCGCACGAGCGGCGGCTGCACGAGCCACGGCTCGTGGGACGGCGAGCCCGGGCCCCGCTGGGCGGACCGCGGTTCAGCCGCGAGACCGGCGCCTGGGCGCTGCCGCTGCCGACGATCGACGCGCAGGTCATCGCGCGCTCGGCACGGTCGCTGAAGCGGTACGGACCGGACTTCCGCTACCGGCACTATGCGGGCGTCCGCACCCTGCCGATGGCTGCGGGCGGTGTGGCGGCCGTGGGTACGCTCCTGGCGCTGGCCCAACTGCCGTCCGCCCGGCGCTGGTTGTCGGAGCGAGTCAAGCCGGGCGAGGGTCCGGACGAGCGGCGCAGGGCGAAGAGCTGGTTCTCGGTACGTTTCGTGGGCGAGGGCGGTGGCCGCACGGTGTTCACGGAGGTGTCGGGCGGCGATCCGGGCTACGACGAGACGGCGAAGATCCTCGCCGAGTCCGCGCTGTGCCTGGCCTACGACCAACTGCCCCACACCTCGGGGCAGGTGACCACAGTGGTGGCCATGGGCGATGCGCTGCTGGAGCGGCTTCAAATGGCGGGCATCCGCTTCCGGGTGGCCGCCACCCGCTGAGACCGGCAGCCGGTCAGCCGGTCAGCGCCGTGTAGACCATCGAACCCACCCAGGCGAATCCCGCGAGAGCGGCGAGGATGAGCACCGCTGTGACGATGCGCTCCACGGGGTGGGTGGTCTCGGTGGCGCGGTGCGTCGTGTGTGAAGTCATGCGAGGGAGCCTGCCGATCACGGCTTGCTCCCGGCATCCGCTCGGATACTCAGATCCCGGCGCCGGGTACCTAGGTACGCCCCAGGCATCTAGGCCCTCGGGCGGTGATCTCGGCAAGGGCGCGCCGGCAGAGCTGGTCGGCGCGCCGGGTGGATTCGGGCAGCCGGTAGCGGGACGCGAGGTGGAGGGTGTGCGCGCAGGCGTTGTCGAGTGTCGTGCGGTGGCCGACCGAGACGAAGACCGGCTTGACGCCGTCCTGCGTGCGCAGCGCGCGGCCGACCTCCTCGCCGTCGTCGGCGCGCAGGGCCGCGAAGTCGCCTCGCCGCGGCCCGAGTTCGCCGTAGCTGAAGACGAAGGGGTTCTTGGCGACGCCGATCACCGGCAGCCCGGTCAGCACACCGAGATGCGCGGCGAGCCCGAAACGGCGGGGATGCGCGAGGCCGTAGCCGTCGCAGACGACAAGGCCGGGGCCCGCGGTGAGGGATTGAAGGACGGCGAGCACGGTCGGGATTTCCCGGAAGGCCAGCAGCCCGGGGACGTACGGGAAGGCGACCCGCCCGACGGCCGTGGCCTCCTCGACGACTGTGAGCGTCGCCGCGTCCAGGACGACGGCGGCCGCGGCCACGAGGTCGCGCTCGTCGTCGTAGGCGACATCGACACCCGTCACCAGGCCGGTGGCGGGCGGCGGCCCCAGCTCGTCCAGGACGACGCGCGTACGCAGTTCGTCCTGGACGGCCAGGGCCGCGGCCTCGTCGGCGGGCCAGTCGGGGGGCGTATCGATGATCGTCATGGTGAGGCCCACCCTACGACCCGGACGGCTAGGTCCTGTCCGGTCGATCAGGCCGGACAGGGCCTAGGTACCAGGGCTCCCCCGTCGCGTAGCCTGGCGATCATGTTCGTACTGGAATTGACCTACACCGCGCCCGTCGAGCGCGTCGACGAGCTCCTGGATGCGCATGTGGCCTGGCTGGACGGGCTCTACGAGGAGGGCGTGTTCATCGCGTCGGGCCGCAAGAACCCGCGCGACGGCGGGGTGATCCTGGCCGTCGGGGACGACCGCGCGACGATCGAGAAGATCGCGGCGGCCGACCCCTTCACGGTGGGCGGTGTGTGCGAGTACCGGATCACGGAGTTCATCGCGACCAAGACCGCGCCCGAACTCGCCCCGTATCGCCAGCAGTTGCCCTCGTAGCGATTCCTACGGGCGAAAGGAGCGGCTCAGAACTCGAGCCGTGCCACGCGGCCCTTCTCGCCCGACGCCCAGCAGCCGAAGTCGGCCGTGCAGTCGACCGTGTCGTACGAACCCGTGTCGACGGTGCGCCAGCTGCGCCCGCCGTCCAGGGTCAGATCGGTCCCGGTCGGGCCGACGGCGAGCGCCGCGGACCGGCTGTGCGGGAGCCAGGCCACGCCCGAGCGGTAGGCGGGCGGCGGAGTCTTCGACTGCTGCCAGCTGCGGCCGCCGTCCCCGCTGACCGCTCCGGCGCTCGGGGATGCCTGGTCGGGTCGGTAGTCGCCGCCGACGGCGATGCCATGGGCGCGGTCGCGGAAGGCCAGCGCGAAGACCCCGCGGGCCGGATCACCGGCCGGGATCGTCGAATCGGCGGCGGTCCAGTTGAGGCCCCGGTCGGCGGAGTGCAATACCCGCGCGGTCGCGCCGCCACCGGTCGCCAGCCAGGCATCCTTGGGGCCGGAGCTGACCAGGCACTGGCCGCTTGCGGCGAACGCCGCCTCCCCCGGCAGGGCCTCCGGCATCCCGGCGCTCGGCAGCACCTTCCACGACTTTCCGCCGTCGCCGGTCGACAGGATGCGGTACTTGCCGTCCACCGGGTCGCTCATCGCGAGGCCGTGGTGGCTGTCGAAGAAGGTGATGCAGTCGTAGAAGGCCTTCGGGTCGGTGTTACGGAAGGACTCGGTCCAGCTCGCGCCGCCGTCCTCGGTACGGAAGACCCGGGATGCCTCGCCCTCTCCGATCGCCAGCACCACGGCTCGCTTGCCGTCGAACGCCTCGATGTCGCGGAACTCCAGCTCGCCCGCCCCGGGCGGGGAGACATTCAGCCAGCTCCGCCCGCCATCCGCGGTGCGCAGGACCGTGCCCTTGGAACCCGCCACCCAGGCGGCCCGGTGGCTGACGGCCGCGAGGCCCCGGAACCGTACTGCTGTGCCGGTGTTCTTCAGGCTCCAGGCGGGACCCTTCTCCCCGGCCGTCTTCTCCCCTGCCGCTTTCTCGCCTGCCCCGCGGCCGGTCTGCTGGGCCGCCTGTGCCGGTGCGGCCAGTGCCGCGGCGACCGCCGCCGCGCACAGTCCCACCGACACCATTCGTCTCGTCTTCCCCATGGACGTCATGGCGCTGGAAGCTAGCCCACGGGCCGGACCCCGTCCAGGGTGCGGCGCGCCGACCACCGTCACCGGACATCCGCCCCATGCACGACCATTCAGGGCCCTGCGTCGAGCGGTGACACACGTCACTCCACTTTCCGATGCACGGATTCCGTCGTTCCTACGTCTCTGACGGTGTCAGGGAGACGTCAGCGAGCCGCACACGAAGGAGCAGGCCTTGTCCACCGTCATCGAGCAGGCCGTGCAGGCCCGCCTGGTCGCCTCGGCGCCCCAGATGGAGTCTGTTCCAGCCACACTGCGTTACGACCGCGAGGATCCCTTCGCCGTGCGCATGGCCTTCCCACCCCCGGCGACGCTGGAGGGCAACGAAGTGTCCTGGGCGTTCTCGCGCGAGCTGCTCGCGGCGGGCATCGACGCACCGGCCGGAGTCGGCGACGTACGCGTCAGGCCCTTCGGCTTCGACCGGACGGTCGTGGAGTTCCACGCCCCGGAGGGCGTCGCGATGGTGCACATCCGCACCAGCGAACTGCGCCGCTTCCTCGAGCGCGTCCAGGACATGGTCCCCGACGGGCGTGAGCACCTGTACCTCGATCTCGACCACAATCTGGCCGAGCTGCTGCGCGACGCCTGCTGACGTCAGCACACCTCTGCACTCAGCCCCTGATCCGTACCCATCAGTGTGTTGAGTTCCTGGTAGCCGTATCCGCCGGAGAGAGCGGTGTACGTTCCCGCACCCAGCAGTTCGCGGGCCGCGTCGCGCACCAGCGCATGGACGGCCTGGGCGATCCCCGCGCCGACGCTGATCCGGGCGGCGCCGAGCTTCGCGAGTTCCGCCGTGCCGGGTGCTCCCGGACCCGCCATCACATTGAGGGGCGCGTCGATCCCCCGGGCGAGGGCCTCGACCGTCGCGCCCTCCACGACGCCCGGCACGAAGATCCCGTCCGCGCCTGCCGCGAGACAGTCGGCGGCCCGCTTCAGCGTCTCGTCGAGCCGGTCGGCCGCCGGGCCGATGCCCGCCAGATAGACGTCGATACGCGCATTGATGAACAGTGGCACGCCTTCCGCGTCGGCGGCCGCGCGGGCCACGGCGATCCGCTGTGCGTGCTCCAGCGCGGGCCGCGCCCCGTCCTCGACGTTGACGCCGACGGCTCCGGCGGCAAGCACCGCGCGGATCGTCTCGGCGACCCCGTCGGCGCTCTGCGCGTAGCCGTCCTCGATGTCCGCCGTGACGGGCACGTCGACGGCGGCGGTGATACGCGCCAGCCGGTCGAGCGCGGCACCGCGGTCGACCTGGCCACCGTCCGCGGCACCCAGGTCCCAGGCGACGCCCGCGCTGGTGGTGGCTATCGCGGCCGCGCCTGCCTGGGCGATGATCCGGGCGCTCGCGATGTCCCAGGCATTGGGGAGGACCAGCGGGCGGTCGGCGGTGTGCAAGGAGCGGAAGTGGCAGGCGAGTTCACTCAGGTTCGTCATGCCGTGAACTCAACCAGCGCACGATGCCCGGTGGCTGGCGGGAATCCGACAACACGGTGACCGTGAGCAGGGCATTCGGTGCCGCCCCGCGCCGGCCACGATAATGCGTTGACAGCCTCCAGACCCCCTCGTACGGTGTATGAGGGTCCTGTTGTCGTCGATTGGAGAAGGACGTTGCTCGTCTGAGGTCTTGAGACACCGTGCGTCACAGCTGCTTCCGGCATTCTGTGCGCTCTGCGTGCGACCTCGGCATTCGAGCCGTTCTCCCCCGGCCGGGACCTTCTTCATTTCCCTTGTGTCTCCCGGCGGCCGTCGCCCGCGCCGCGGTGTCTCCACCCGTTGCCCTTGCCCCTTCTTCATGCAACCGGGAGACCCGTATGTCTACTGCCCCCACCCACATCACCTGCTCCTCGCTCTCCTTCGCCTGGCCCGACGGCACCGGCGTCTTCGACGACTTCCATCTCGCGGTCGGACCGGGCAGAACCGGTCTCATCGGCCTCAACGGCTCAGGAAAGTCAACGCTGTTGAAGCTGATCGCGGCCGAACTCGCACCGACGGACGGATCGGTCCGCACCGCGGGCGAGGTCGGCTATCTGCCGCAGAACCTCGTGCTCGACACGGAGCTGAAGGTGGACGAGGTGCTGGGCATCGCCGCGACGCGTGCCGCGCTGCACGCCATCGAGGCGGGCGATCCCGGCGAGGAGCACTTCACGGCGGTCGGCGACGACTGGGACGTCGAGGAACGGGCGCACGCCACCCTCGACCAGCTCGGCCTCGGCCACATCGGGCTCGACCGCACGATCGGCGAGATCTCGGGCGGCGAGGGCGTTCTGCTGCGGCTCGCTGCTCTGCTGCTTGCCAGACCCAGCGTCCTGCTGCTCGACGAGCCGACCAACAACCTCGATCTGTACGCGCGGCGACGGCTGTACGACGCGGTCGCCTCCTGGTCCGGAGTGATGGTCGTGGTCAGCCACGACCGTGAACTCCTGGAGCTGGTCGACCAGATCGCCGATCTGCGCGACGGCGAAGTCAGGTGGTACGGCGGCAACTTCTCCGCGTACGAGGAGGCGTTCGCCGTCGAACAGGAGGCTGCTGAGCGGATGGTGCGCGTCGCCGAGTCGGATCTGCGCAAGCAGAAGCGCGAACTGGCCGACGCTCACGTCAAGTTGGCCAAGCGGGTGCGGTACGGCCAGAAGATGTACGAGACCAAACGGGAGCCGCGCGCCGTGATGAAACTGCGCAAGCGCACCGCTCAGGTCTCGGCGGGCAAGCACCGCATCATGCACGAGGAGAAGCTCGCCGAGGCGAAGGAGCGGCTCGACGAGGCCGTGGACGCGGTCCGCGACGACGACGAGATCCGGATCGAGCTGCCGTTCACCAAGGTCCATCCGGGCCAGGGTGTTCTGCGCCTGAGCGAGCTGCGGCTGCGCTACGGAGCCGAGGTGAAGGGAGAGTTCGAGATTCGCGGCCCCGAGCGGATCGCGCTGGTCGGACGTAACGGAGCGGGCAAGACGACGCTGCTGCGTACGATCACCGGCGAGCTGGAGCCGCTCGCGGGTGAGGCGGTGGCCGAGGTCCCGCTCCGCTTTCTGCCGCAGCGGCTCGATGTGCTCGACGACGAGCTGAGCGTCGTGGAGAACGTGGCGCGGTTCGCGCCGGACGCCACCAACAACCGGATCAGGGCGCGGCTCGCCCGCTTCCTCTTCCGGGGCGCGCGGGCCGACCAGCCGGCCGGGACACTGTCGGGCGGCGAGCGGTTCCGTGCGGCGCTAGCCGCGCTGCTGCTCGCCGAACCGGCGCCGCAGCTGCTGATGCTCGACGAGCCGACGAACAATCTGGACATGGCGAGTGTGAAGAGGCTGACAGCGGCGCTGGAGTCGTACGAAGGGGCGCTGATCGTGGCCAGTCACGATGTGTCGTTCCTGGAGTCGATCGGCATCACACGCTGGCTGCTGCTGGACGGCGAGCTGCGGGACATCACGGCGGACGAGGTACGGGAGGGCGAGCTGCCTGGCTAACGGGGCAGCCAGACGGAGGCGGCGCTGGCCAGCAGCGGCGCGAAGACCACGATCCCGGCCTGGAGTTCGGCGTACGCACCCGCCTCCGCGCCCGTCAACTGGTCGAATCTGGCCCGCTGTTCGGCACGTTCGAGCAGCGGGCCGCCCTCGTCGACGGCGAAGAGGGGGAACAGTTCTGCGCTCAGCTCCCGGGCGCGCGCCCGCAGGGCGAGCGCGGCGGGTGCGTACACGACGGCGACCAGGAGCGAGCCGACCCCGCCGAAGATCAGCACGACTTCGGGCCGGGTCGCCTCGGCCAGCCTTCCTGTCTTGACCAGGTCGTTCTCCACCCGGATCGCGGCGCCAAGCGCCAGCGTGGAGAGCGCGACCAGTGAACCGAGCCCGGCGAGCAGTGACCGCAACTGCCTGCGACGGGTCAGCAGCCACTCGGCCCGCTCCCCGGCCGAGCCGCTCCGGCGGGTGAGCGCCGCATGCCGAATGGCCAGTGCTACCCACACCACGGGGATCGCACCGATGAGCGCCGTGCCGACCAGCACCGGCGCACGCCACGCACTCCAGCCGTTGAGGAGCTGCGAGGCCAGAGCGTCCAGCACCGCCAGAACGACCAGCCCGGCCGCGATCGCCGTGATCTCATGGCGCGGCCTGCGCTCGTCCTCCGGCAGCGCGCGCCACTGGGCCAGGCCCTGATGGAAGACGAGGCCCGCGCAGCCAGTGAGGGCGAGAGCCAGCGCGCCCCAGACGGGCCACAGGTCGGAGTGGCGGTTGCGTGAGGTGGTCACCACCAAAGTGCCCGCCGCGAGGCCGAGCGCCACGGGCGCCACTCGTCCCCATAAGCGGCCTGTCGGGGATTCCATCGCCCAAGCATGGCGGGTCATGATGGGCGCCACCAGACCCGTGATCCCCTGGCCCCCTGGAGAACCCCCCGTGCCCAGCAGGAAAGCCCTGATCCGCCGCCCCAGCCCGCGCCTCGCCGAGGGCCTGGTCACTCATATCGAGCGCTCCCCCGTCGACGCCGCGCTGGCGCTTGAGCAGTGGGAGACGTACGCCGAGACCCTGCGCGAGCACGGCTGGGAGACCGTCGAGGCGGAACCGGCCGACGACTGCCCGGACGGCGTGTTCATCGAGGACACGGTGGTGATGTTCCGCAATGTCGCGCTGATCGCCCGCCCGGGGGCCGAGTCCCGCCGCCCGGAGACGACGGCCGTCGAGGAGACCCTGGCCCGGCTCGGCTGCTCGGTGAACTGGGTGTGGGCGCCGGGCACGCTCGACGGCGGCGATGTGCTCAAGATCGGCGACACGATCTACGTCGGCCGCGGCGGCCGTACGAACGCGGCGGGGGTCCAGCAGCTGCGCGCCGCCTTCGAGCCGCTCGGCGCCCGCGTCGTGGCCGTGCCGGTGACCAAGGTGCTGCATCTGAAGTCGGCCGTGACCGCGCTGCCGGACTCCACCGTCATCGGCTACCCGCCGCTGGTGGACACCCCGACCGTCTTCCCGCGCCATCTGCCCGTGCCGGAGGAGTCCGGCGCGCATGTGGTGCTCCTCGGCGGCGGGAAGCTGCTGATGGCGGCGAGCGCGCCGAAGACGGCGGAGCTGTTCACGGATCTCGGCTACCAGCCGGTCACGGTGGACATCAGCGAGTTCGAGAAGCTCGAAGGCTGCGTGACCTGCCTCTCCGTACGCCTCCGCGACCTGTACACATAACGGAACGTAACCGGACATCCGTCATCCGGGCTTGGCCGGAGGCTTATCGCCGCCTTAACCTACGGTCTCGTAACCTACGAAGCCGTAAGTACTCTCCCGTCCCCCAGGAGCACCCGTGACGATCACCTCTCCCCACCTCGGCAGTTCGGAAGCGTGGACCGACGCCCGACTGCTGTATGCGCTGGAAGAGGTGGTGGAGAAGGAACTCAACCGCCATCTCAAGGTCGCCAAGGACTGGATGCCGCACGAGTACGTTCCGTTCACCGACGGCCGCAACTTCCCCGGCTTCTTCGAGGACGGCCAGGCCTGGGAGCCCGAGCAGTCCAAGGTCACCGACATCGGCAAGATCGCGCTGGTCGTGAACCTGCTGACCGAGGACAACCTCCCCAGCTACCACCACGAGATCGCCTCCCTGTTCGGCCGCGACGGCGCCTGGGGCACCTGGGTGCACCGCTGGACCGCGGAGGAGGGCCGGCACGGCATCGTGATGCGCGACTACCTGCTCACCTCGCGCGCCGTCGACCCGGACAAGCTGGAAGAGTTCCGCATGGCGCACATGGCGGAGGGCTTCGAGTCCGACAACCGCCACTCCATGCTGCACTCGGTGGCGTACGTCGCCTTCCAGGAGCTCGCCACCCGCGTCTCGCACCGCAACACCGGCCACCAGTCGGGCGACCCCGTCTGCGACCGGATGCTGGCGCGGATCGCGACCGACGAGAACCTGCACATGGTCTTCTACCGGAACCTGCTGGGCGCGGCCTTCGAGATCGCCCCCGACCTGACCATGCAGTCCGTGCGCGACGTCGTCGTCAACTTCCGGATGCCGGGACACGGCATGCCCGGCTTCGAGCGGGCCGCCGCGCAGATGGCGATCGGCGAGATCTACAACATGCGCATCCACCACGACGACGTACTGCAGCCGGTGCTGCGCTTCCTGAAGGTGCTCGACATAGACGGTCTGGGCCCGGAGGGTCTGAAGGCGCAGGAGGAGCTCGGCCTCTACATGGGCGGGCTGGACTCCGAGGCGACGAAGTTCGACGAGAAGCTCGCGGCCCGCAAGGCCCGGATGGCGGCGCGCGCGGCGGGCTGAGCCCCGCTGCCAGGCGGCCGGCTCACCAGTCGGCCTCCTCGTAGTCCTTGAGAAACACACCGGCGAGTGGTGCGCCCGCCTCGCCGCGCACTATTGGGTCGTACACACGGGCCGCTCCGTCCACGATGTCGAGCGGCGTCCGGACCCCGGCGGCGGCGATACGCGCCTTGCGCGGTGCCGGGTTCTCGTCGGTGATCCAGCCGGTGTCGACGCTGCACATGTGGACACCCTGAGTGGCTAGCTGAGCCGCGCTCGTGCGAGTGAGCATGTTGAGCGCGGCTTTCGCCATGTTGGTGTGGGGATGGCCGGATGTCTTTCTGCGTACGGCGAACCTCCCCTCCACCGCCGACACATTCACGATGTACCGGCGCGGCCGGGGCGAGGCGAGGAGTAGCGGGAGCAGCCGGTCGGCGAGCAGCGCGGGTGCGAGGGCGTTGACGAGCTGGGTCTCCAGGAGCTCGGCCGGGTCGAGCGATCCGAGGCGTACGGACCAGGAGTTGTCCGGGGAGGGGTGCCGCAGGAAGGTGCCCGGCCGTCCGGTACCGGTCAGCGCCGCGTCCTCACGCCGGTCGAGCGCACCGGTCGCGGTGCCGGCGGTGACGGCGGCGTCCGCCTCGGTCTCCACGCACCTGCGTGCCTTGCGGCGTTTGTTGCGGCTCTCGCGCGCGAAGGACGCGGCGATTTCCTCGGCCCTCATCCGCACGGGATCGTCCATCGGCAGGGCACGCAGCCTGCGGACGGTGCGGTGGAAGGCCGCGAGCTCGTCGTGAGTGACGTTGCCCTGAGTGACGCTGCCGTGAGTGACCTTGTCGTCCATGTGCTGCCCGCCCCCGTTGTTTCGGGGCGATCTTAATGACCGGCCGTGCGTGTCAGCATCCGGATATCCCACCACCCGTCAGGGGTACGGCATTTATCCAGTTCGGTCGATGATCTGCCAAGGTGGTCGGCCATGGATCGTGATCTTCAGGTGGACACCGACCAGTTGGGCCGTTTCTCGCGTGCCCTGGGCAGCTCGCTGACCTCGCTCGCGGAAGCGAGACGGGCACTGGAGCATGTACGGGCCGACCAGGTGGGCACGAAGGACCTCGACGAGGCATGCGACCACTTCCAACGACGGTGGAAGTACGGCGCAGAGCAACTGGGCGCGCGAATCAAGAAGGTTCACGGCGGTGTGCGCCTGAGCCACGAGGGCTACGTCCAGGTGAACAAGGCAATCGAGGCGGCGTTCAAGGCGGTGGACGCGCATGCCTGAATACCCGCACCTGGGCTGGAACCCGGTCCCGGGAAGCCCGTCGGCGATCGCCGCGCTCGCATCGAAGCTGAGCACTTCGGCAACGGCACTCGGCACGGCGCACCGGCTGGTGAACCAGCTGCTCGGCGAAAGCACGTACTGGCGGGGCGAGGCGGCGGATGCGTTCCGCGAGGCGCTGGACGGGGATCTGCAACGGCAGTTGAAGAACGCGCACCGGTCGGTGTCGAAGGCCGCTTCGAAGCTGCGGGGATGGCACGACGACCTGGTGGGCTACCAGGCAACGGCGAAGCGCTACGACACCCAGGCGGCGGCGGACGCGGCAACGCTGAAGCGCGCGGAAACCCACGAGACCGGGGTGCGCTCCACGCCAGACGCGCCGGATTCCGAACTCCGGGCGGCGGGCGAGTCAGTGACGGCGGCGCGGGAGGCGCTGGAGTCGGTGCGGAGGCTGGCGCGGGAACTGGAGGAGACGCACAGGGTGGAGGCGGGGCGGGTCGCGAAGGCGCTGAACGAGGCGACGGGGCGGCTGGCGCCGCAGGAACCGGGTGCGTTGGACAAGGTGATCGACTGGATCGACGACAACCTGGGTGACTGCCTGAGCCTGTTGTCGGCCACGCTGGGCCTCATCGCGATCTTCGTCACCGCTCCGGTCGCCCTACCGCTGCTGTTCGCCGCGGCCGGACTGAGCCTTGCAGCTCTCGTGTCTCACGCTTCCGATCCGAAACACAGCGCTGCGCTCAAAGCGGGCTTCACCCAAGGCAAGTTCAACAGTCAATTCTGGTCCAGTGCCGTCACGCTTTCCGGGGATGCGCTGGGGGCGCTACCCGGCGTTGGCGCGATCGCACAAGGCGCCAAGGGAATGGCGGTAGCGACCAGGTCGGGGCTCGCGGCCGAGCAGGGGGCCTCGGCAACCCTTCGCAGCGGAGCCCGAGCCTTGGGCAGTGACTCCGCCACCGCGATGCGCGAGGCCAATGAGGCACCCAAACCCGTCCTCGACTGGGTAGTTCGGCGGACCAGTCCCCGCGCCGAGACTCCCCTGGAGGCTGGCGTGGCCGGCAGCGCCGTAGTGACCGCGGGAGTCGGGCTCACTCCCGCTGACGACAGCGACGCCGTCAGGAACACCGCGACAGGGATCGACGCCGTGCGCATGGGCGCGTCCGACGCCCCTGGAGCAGGCGTCAACGCGGCCCGAACGTGGGCACAACTGGTTCGTTAGGAGCATCGACATGACAAACGTCCCCGCCTTGGAGCGGCAGGCGAACACGTGCTGGTTCCGTCTCCCTCCCGGATTCATCGACCTCGATCCTCATGGCCTGGACGCTCTTCGAGATCGAGCGGTCGAGGACCTGTCATCGCTTCATCTGGAGCCCGGCGTCCGCGAGCAGCGACTGCACGAAACCCGGGTACTTCTGGGTCTGCTCAGCGATGTCTACGGGCAGGGCACCATGCACATGGCCTTGGGCATGCACGCCGGTGGGGACCTGGAAATCTCCACGTCCGTGCTCTCGTTGTCCGACGTCCTCACCAAAGCGCCAACCCGCGCACTGGCCGCTGCCCAGTGCGGTCTTCAACTCGCGACGGATCCGTTCGGGACAGTTGTCCGTCGCGCGATCATCGATCTGCCCTGCCGCACTCCAGCGACTCTCGTTACGTGCCTCCTGCCCGCACTGCCCCCGCGACTCGGCAGTGACGCAGGAATTTCATTCGAGACCTCAGAGGTGTTCCAGGCACGCCTGGCTGTCGCACGTCCGACGGGTCCTCGTGTGGTTCTTGTCGACCTGACGACCACGACACTCGAGCTCTCGGAGGAGTACACGGAGATCCTGCTCGGTATCGGCCGCACGCTCGCCTTCGCCGATCCCACTCAGCAGCCCGCAGCTCCGATGCGCCGCAGCCGCCTGCTGGACGTGCTGCTGTGACCCTGACCGAACCCCCGGTGCCACTGACACAGAGCGCCTTGGAGTATCCACCGACTGCGGCGGCATACCGCAGGCTTGTCCGGCGGCGTCAGCTGTGGTTCGTCGGATTCCTGAGCGCGCCACTGGTGCTCGTCGGAGTGGGCATCCATCAGTCGCTGCCGGACTGGGGCATCCCCCTCTTCGCCGTTGCACTGCTGGCAAGCCCGGTAACCGTGGCAGTCTCTGCCCTGGCACTGATCCACTCACCGCGTACGGCCCGCGTCCTCCGCTCCTACCCATGGCGTGCGTACCCCTGCATGTATCCACCCCGCGGGCAGCGCCGGGACTTCCTCATCGCAGTCATGATCGCGCCGGGTCAGGAGCTGGTCCTGCACACGTCCCCGTACCGCTGCGATCTGCAGCACAAGCAAAATGAGCACCCAGACGTGATCTGGTTCGCCGGTGACCCCGCCTGTGGTGGCGTGCTCTCCCCGGCCGGAGGCCACTATCCGGCCAGAGCGATGCGCGCCGCATTGTGGGACAGCCGGCCCCCCGAGCTGCCACCGGCCGACGCCCTGGCCGAGCAAGCGGGACTCGCCAAGGACGGGCGCTACCTGCGCCGCTGGTTCTGACGGGGACTGGGGCGAGGCCCACCCCGAGGAAGAGGTTCAGCCCTGGCTCCGCTTGAGCCGGTGCCGCTCCTTCTCCGACAGCCCGCCCCACACCCCAAATCTCTCGTCATGCGCCAGCGCGTACTCCAGGCACGGAACCCGCCCCTCGCAAGCCCCGCACAGCTGCTTCGCCTCCCGCGTCGACGAGCCCGGCGCCGGGAAGAAGAATTCAGGGCCCGCCTGGGCGCACAGCGCGGTCTCCTGCCAGGAGGGTTCTTGGTCAGTGGTGGTGTTGATCGGCATGCCGCACACATTCCCCGGCGCGGATAAACACCGGATCAATGACGTATCAACGTCCCCATCGGCATCACCCCGAGCACCCCGAGCCGGACGGCTCAGTCGTCCTGCTGCACCCCCTGCATCACCGCGAAACGCGCCCCCGCCGGGTCCGCCAGTTTCGCGAAGCGGCCCACGCCCTCCATGTCGACCGGGGCCATCCGGACCTTGGCGCCCAGTTCCTCGGCCTTGGCCACGGTCGCGTCGCAGTCCGGCACCTCGAAGTACGGCAGCCAGTATGGGCCCTCCGTCTCGCCGGGGTCCGTGGCCAGGGGGACGATGCCGCCGAACATGGCCTCTGCGCCCGCGCCCGCCGGGTTGAGCATCGTGTACGAGCCCGTGCCGTCGGGCAGCGGCATCGTCGAGGTCTCCCAGCCGAATACGCCGCGGTAGAAGGTGAGGCCCGCGCCCGCGTCATCGGTGTACAGCTCGGCCCAGACCAGCGTGTTGGCGTCGTTGACGGCGTCGAGGCCCTTGTTCTGGCCCGGCTGCCACGTCGCGAAGGCCGCGCCCGCCGGGTCGGTGAAGACGGCCATGCGGCCGAGCTCGAAGACGTCCATCGGTTCGAACAGGACCGCGCCGCCGCCCGCCTGGACCGCCTTGGCCGTGGCGTCGGCGTCGGGCGACTGGAAGTAGAGGGTCCAGCCCGGTCCGCCCTGCTCGGGGGTGACCGTCATGGCGCCCGCGACGGTCTTGCCGTCCAGCTGGTACATGCCGTAGCCGCCGGCATCGGGACCGGCCGACTGGAAGGTCCAGCCGAAGAGGCCGCCGTAGAAGGCGGTCGCCGCGTCGAGGTCGGGGGTGCCCAGGTCGATCCAGTTCGGGGAGCCCGTGACGAAACGGGTGGTGAGCATGGTGTGCTCCTTCGAGGTGATCCCGTTGCCCTGTCCTGCCTTGTACCGTCCTGCCTTGTACTGCCCTGCCTTGTCCTGCCTTGTTCCGCCCTGTCGTGCCGAGTCTGCTACCGATCCCCCACGGCCGCACCCAGTCAGCTCCGCCCGATATCCGCACGATCGTGCGTTCAGTACGATGGCAGATATGAGCAGCGGCAGCACACGCACGGACAGCCGTACGGACGGACGCGTCGAGCGCGGCAACCAGACCCGGCGGCTGGTGCTCGAGCACACGATGAACATCGCCTCGGTCGAGGGCCTGGAAGGGCTCTCCCTCGGCCGTATCGCCACCGAGCTCCGGCTCAGCAAGAGCGGCGTCTTCGCCCTCTTCGGGTCCAAGGAGGAGCTTCAGCTGGCCACGGTGCGGGCCGCGATCGATGTGTACGTCGACCATGTCGTACGGCCGACGCGCGAGCTGCCGCCCGGGGCGGCCCGGCTGTGGGCGCTGTGCCGTCACTGGCTGGACTACTCCGCGAACCGTGTCTTCACCGGCGGCTGCTTCTTCCACGCCGTCACGGCGGAGTTCGACGCCCGCACCGGGCCGGTGCACGACGCCATAGCCAAGGCCCGGGCCGACTGGGTGCGCTATGTGGAGCGGACCATCGATGAGGCGCGGCTCGCGGGCGGCCTCGACGCGGAACTCGACGTACCGCTGCTCGCGTTCGAGATCATCGCGCTGATGGAGGCCGCCAACACCGAGTCCGTACTGAACAACGACAACTCGGCGTACGACAAGGCTGAACGAGGCATCCTCGGCCGCCTGCGGGCCGCCGCCACCGACCCGTCGGATCTGCCCCAGAAGGCGCAGAGCCGCTGAGGATCCAGCGCAGCTGACGGCCCGGCGCCCCCGGGCCCCTGAGGCCAGCCTCCGCGCGACGGCCTCCCGTCCGCCTGGAAGCCTCCGCGCGGGACCCCTACGCCCGCCCCTCCCGAACCGCGGAAGCCGCGGGCACCTCGTTACGCCCCGACACCGCGAAGTCCACAGCCTCGGCAACGACTTCGGGGTCACCCAGTATCCGGCGGTGCCCGAGCCCGCGCGTGACGACCAGCCGGGCGCGCTCCCCGTGCGCCGCCGCGATGGCCCGCGACTGGGCCGGGGGCACCATCTCGTCGGCCTCGTCGTGGAAGAGCAGGACAGGAATGGCCACCTCCTCGGGCCGGTAGGTGGCGCTGAAGAGCCGCCCTATCCCCGGTTCGTCCGCGAAGGGCAAGTTCTCTATATGGACGCGCAGTTCGCGCATCACCCGGTCGCGCAGCCGGAGGCCGTCGCGGAACTCGTCCAGGAGATAGTCGAATTCCGCGACTCCGCCGATCCCCACGATGCGGCCTGCCGTCACCTCACCGCGCAGCGCGAAGAACGACGCGAGGACCCCGAAGGAGTGGGCGACGACGGCGTCGAAGTCGCCGTGCTGTGCGTGCAACTGCCGGATGATCTCGCGGTATTCGAGGATCGTGGAGGCGCGTCCCGTGGAATCCCCGTGCCCCGGCGCGTCGAAGGTGACGGGGCTGTAGCCCTTGTCGCGCAGCGCGGTGATGAAGTCGGCGAACCGGGAGCTGCGCGACGACCAGCCGTGTACCAGCAGCACGGGACGGTCGCCGTCTCCCCATGCATAGGTGACGACGCTCTTGCCGTTGACGGCGAGCCGGGCGGTGCGCGCCGTGGCGAGCAGTTCGCCCTCGGACGGCCGCGGCCGGCTGCGCCCGAGAGGGCGGACGAAGGCCGCGAACGCCATGCGTCCGGCGAGGCGGGGCGCGACGTAAGAGGTCGCGTTCAGGGCGGTGCGAAGCAGCAGAGCCGTGGGGTGCATGCCCGGTTCTCCTCGATCGGCCTATGGTGTGGAAAGATTTTAGCACGATCGTTCGCACAGTTTCTTGCCCAGAAAGGAAGCCCGCCCGGTCCCGATGACCGGACGGGCCCACAGCGGCACCCAGCTGCTAGTGACTGTGCCCGCCCGCCCCGGCCGCCCCCGCCGCCGACTTCACCCCGGCCGCGGACTTCGCGCCCGCCGCCGCACCCTCCGCATGGTGCGGCTCGTACCCCGGGATCGTGCCGTCCGGCTTCGCCACCAGGAACAGGCCGGCCATGCCCATGTCGGAGTGGCTCTGGACGTGGCAGTGATACATCCACGCCCCCGCCCCCACGCTCTCGCCCGCGACGACCTGGAAGCCGAACGAGTCCGCCGGGCCCGTGATCTTGTTGTCGATCACCCGGCTGACATCGGCCGGGCCGTCCAGCAGGCCCGTCCTGTTGTCCGCCCAGCGGTGACCGTGCATATGGAACGTGTGGTAGTACTCGCCGTGCGTGATCATGATGATCTCGACGCGATCGCCCACCGTGGCCTGGAAGTTGGGGCTCGCGCCGGCGGGCTTGTTGTTGATCGTCATGTCATTGAAGACGATCGTGAACTGCTTGTCGGGGAGGATGTCGCCCTTCCTGCGGACCACCACCGGACCGTAGAGCCCCTTGCGGATGCCGCCCGTTCCATGGTCCGTGCCCACCACGTGGTCGTGGTAGTGCCAGTAGCCCGCGCTGCCCGGACGCCAGGTTCCGTCCGCACGCTTGCCGGGGGCATGCGTGCGCCAGGTGTACGTGCGCGTGGCGCCCGGCTCGACATGGCTCTTGCTCATCCGGGTGCCGTCGTTGGCGATGTCGTAGTCCACACCGTGCGCGTGCAGACTGACCGGCACGTCCATGGTGTTCTCGAACTCGATGTGCAGGGTGTCGCCCTCGATCAGCTCGATGAGCGGGCCGGGAATCGACGCCTTCCCCTTCTCCAGGCCGTAGCCCATCTGACCGTCCGCCAACTTCTCGGCGTACAGCGTGAGATGGCGTATCTGGCCGCCGGCCGGGGCAGTCCTCGGTGCGCCCTCCGCCGATGTCGCGCTGGTCGCGCTCTGGGCCGAGGCCAGGGACAACGATGTCACACCCGTCGCCGCGACCGCGCTCCCCGCCAGCAGTCGCCGGTTGAAGCTCCGTCTGTCCATGCCGAACTCTCCAGTTCTGTACGGAGATTGACGGGGCACAGGCGTGGCACAGGTGCCCCCGGGGACGGCCACACGGTAGCGGGGGGATCTTCGTTTATCCACACCCAGGACAAAGTTCGTGCCATTGCGGTCTTACCTATTGGCGAACCACGAAAAGGCGTCTAGTTTCCAAGGCTGTTGTTGTGACCAAAGAGGGGTGGGTGACCACATGCAGCGCGCACCACATCACAGGTCGAGATCCCGAAGAAGCGTTCTGGCGGCGGCCCTTGGGGTCGGCGCACTGACCGTTTCCCTGCTCGGCGGCGGCAATGTCGCCTCGGCCAGGACCTATCCGGAACCGCCGTCGACAACGTTGTCCTTACCATCTCCGCCCGGCGGCCAGAATGTGAGGGTTCTCGTCTTCCACGCCTCGGCCACCGCGGAGTCGCCGACCGTCGACGCCGGAATCGCGGCGATCGAGACGATCGGCCAGACCGGGCCCGCCGCGGGCCGGTTCAAGACCGAGGCCACGGACGACGCCTCCGTCTTCACCAATGCCACCAGGCTCGGCAAGTACAACGCGGTCGTCTTTCTGACCGGCGGCGGCGATGTGCTCGACCCCGAGCAGGAGGCCGGGCTCGAGTCGTATCTGGAGGCCGGCGGAGGCTTCGTCGGCATTCATGACGCGGCACGCACCGAGCCGTACTCCGACTGGTTCACCGGGCTGATCGGTGCCCGACCGACCGGCGCACCGAGCACGGTGCAGCGCGCGGTCGTCGAGGTCGGCGACCGCCGGCATCCGGCCACCTCGTCGCTTCCGCTGCAGTGGAAGCGGCCCGACAAGTGGTTCAACTGGGCGGTGAACCCCTCCGGCAGCGTGCACACCGTGGCCCGCGTCAAGGAGATCTCGTACAAGCCCGCCACCGGCGCCAACGGCTGGGACCACCCCATCTCCTGGTGCCGTGACTACGACGGCGGCCGCTCCTTCTACACCGGCATGGGCGGTACGGTCGACAGCTTCGCCGAGACCGACTTCCGCCAGCATCTGCGCGGCGCGCTCGCCTGGACCACCCGCCTCTCGCGCGCCGACTGCAAGGCCACCATCAACGCCAATTACACCGCCGAGCGCGTCACCCAGCCGAACCAGCCCGGGCAGAACGACCAGATCGGCGAGCCGCACGGCCTGGTCACCGCCCCCGACGGGCGGGTGGTCTACATCGGGCGCGGCGGCGCCGACTCCAGCAAGCCCGTCGTCACCGACTGGAACAACCCCGACATCGGCAAGGGCCAGGGCGAGATCCATGTCTATGACCCGAAGACCAAGAAGGTCACCCTCGCCGGATCGCTCACCGTCTTCGGCAACAAGGGCGGCGGCGATGAGCTGATCAAGGTCGAGGAAGGGCTGCTCGGTATCGAGCTGGATCCCGGCTTCATGACCAACGGCTGGGTGTATCTGCACTACACACCGCACTCGCAGATCAACCGCGACACACACATGGCCGAGCGGCGCGTCTCGCGCTTCACGCTCGACCTGGCCACCGACAAGCTGGATCTCGCCTCGGAGAAGGTCCTGCTCAAGTGGCCGGTACAGGTCCACAGTTGCTGCCATGCGGGCGGCGGTATGGCGTGGGACTCCAAGGAGAATCTCTATATCGCCACCGGTGACAACAACTCCTCCGGTTTCAGCGGCGGTTACTCCGGCAACAACCCGCAGCCCAACTTCAAGGGTGTGTCCTTCGCGGACGCGCGCCGCACCGCCGGAAACACCAACAACCTCAACGGCAAGATCCTGCGGATCCACCCCGAGGACGACGGGACGTACACGCTTCCGGCGGGGAATCTCTTCACGGGTCAGGAGCCGGACGAGGGCGGCGGCAAGACCCGCGGCGAGATCTATGTGATGGGCGTGCGCAACCCGGCGCGCATCTTCGTCGACAAGTCGACGGACATTCTGTACGCGGGCTGGGTGGGCCCCGACGCGGGCGCCCCGTCGACGACCTGGGGCCCGGCGAAGTACGACACGTTCTCCGCCATCACCAAGGCGGGCAACCACGGCTGGCCGTACTGCATGGGCAACAAGCAGCCCTACCGCGACCGCAATCTGCCCGATCCGGGCAAGCCGCTCGGCTGGTACAACTGCGACGCCCCGAAGAACGAGTCCCCGAACAACGACGGCCTGGTCAATCTGCCGCCGATCACCTCCAACACCATCTGGTACTCGCCGCAGGGCGGCGGCGTGGACTATCCGCGCGACGCCAACGGCATCCCGAGCTACAAGGTGGAGGAGCAGAAGATCCTCATGCCGTGGCTCAAGGGCGGCGGCCAGGCGACCATGAACGGCCCGGTCTACCGCTACGACGCGGCGAGCACCAGCAAGGACAAGTGGCCGTCGTACTGGGACGGGAAGTGGTTCGTCGGTGACTTCTACGACGGCGACCAGCCGCGGCACGCGGTGCTGACCGACCCCAAGACCGTCGGCAAGGGCGGGATTCCGGTGCACGCCGAATCCCTGAAGAAGATCATCCCGGTCGGGACGGACGGCATCCGCAACCTCATGGACTGGAAGTTCGCTCCGGACGGCTCGCTCTACGTCCTGGACTACGGCCGCGGATTCTTCACCTCCGACGCCAAGTCGGCCCTGTGGCACATCACGTACAAGGGCGGCGAGCCGACGCCGTCCGCCGACAAGCTGGCACGGAAGGCGGCGCAGTGAGACAGGTGAAACACAGAACGGCGAGTTTCTGGACGGCCCTGCTGGCCGCGCTGACGATGGTCCTGGGCATGACGTCCGCGGTCGCCTACGGGCAGAGCGGCACCCAGGCAGGCAGCCAGGCCGCCGACCAGGTCCTGACCTGGACGGCCGGCGACTCGATCGAGAAGTACGCGTCCTTCCCCACCACGGCGGTGGCGGGCAGGGCGACGATCGTGTTCGAGAACAGCACGGCGACCGGCAACACCACCGGTATGCCGCACACGCTGACCTTCGACGTCTCCGATCCCGAGTACAACCACGACGTACCGCTGAACATCCTCGCCAACCCCAATGACGACCAGGGCGGCAAGCACACCGCCGAGGTCACCCTCACCCCCGGCCGGTACTTGTTCCACTGCACCATCCCCGGCCATGGCGCCATGCAGGGCATCCTGACCGTCACCGAGGGCGGCGGCCAGGACACCACGGCGCCGGAGACATCCGCGAAGGTCGACGGTGACAAGAACGCCGACGGCGCGTACGTGGGCCAGGCCACCGTGACCGTGTCGGCGACCGACGCGGGTTCGGGCGTGGACAAAACGGAGTACGCGGTCGGGGCCGACGGTCCCTGGCAGCCGTACACCGCGCCGGTCGTGGTCAACGAAGTCGGCACCCACAAGATCCGCTACCGGGCCAGTGACAAGGCGGGCAACGTCGCCGCGGAGAAGGCGGTCGACTTCGCGGTCGTCGCCCCGCCGACCGACGACAAGACCCCGCCTGAGACCTCGGCGACGGTCAGTGGCGAGAAGAACGAGCAGGGCCAGTACCTGGGCATGGCCACGGTCACCGTGACCGCGTCCGACACCGGCTCGGGCGTCAACACCATCGAGTACGCGATCGGCGCGAGTGGTGCCTGGCAGCCGTACACCGCCCCGGTGATGGTGCACGAGGTCGGCACGCACAAGGTCCGCTACAAGGCGACCGACAAGGCGGGCAACGCAGCCCCGGAGAAGTCCGTGGACTTCACCGTCGTCACACCGCCCGCCCAGGACAAGACTCCGCCGCAGACCTCGGCGGCGGTGAGCGGTCAGCAGAACTCCGACGGCGCGTACATCACCAGCGCCAAGGTGACCGTCACGGCGACCGACGCGGACTCGGGGGTCGACAAGGTCGAGTACTCCCTCGACGGCGGTCCCTATCTCGCGTACACCACACCCGTCATCGTCGACCGGGTCGGCTTCCACACCGTCCTGCACCGGGCCACCGACAAGGCGGGCAACACATCGGACGCGCAGAAGGTGTCGTTCACGATCGCGGAGGGCGGCGGAGTTCCCGCGCCCAACTGCCCCGAGTTCGACGAGCGGTTGACGGTGATCGTCGGCACGGTCGACACAGGTGTGCCCAACCGCATCACCCGCAGTCGCTGCACCATCAACGAGCTGATCGAGGACGAGAAGGACTGGTCATCCCACGCGCTGTTCCTCAAGCACGTGGACAAGGTCCTCGACCAGTTGCTCGCCGACGGCGTCATCGACCAGCGCGAGCACAAGAAGATCTACAAGGCGGCCAAGCAGTCCGGCATCGGCACGCCGGGCCAGAACACCGGCTACCGCGATCTGTTCGACGGCACGCAGGCGTCGTTCAGCAAGTGGCAGCACGTGGGCGGCGGTTCGTTCGCACTCAACCCCGACGGCTCGATGACCAGCGGCACCACCAAGAGCGGCCTGGGCATGCTGTGGTTCCCGCAGCGGCAGTACGGGGACTTCTCGCTGAAGCTCCAGTGGCGGGACGACGCGCCGGGCACCGGCAACGCCAACAGCGGTGTGTTCGTTCGCTTCCCGTACGTCCACGACAACCCCGAGGAGCCCAGGCCCGAGTGGGTCGCCATCAAGTACGGCCACGAGGTCCAGGTTCTGGACCGGCCGGACGGGGACATGTACAAGACCGGCTCGATCTACGGCTTCGACCGGGTGGGCCTCGGCGGTGCGGGTGTGACGCCGAAGGGCACCTGGAACGACTACGAGATCCGGGTGGTCGACCAGCACTACTCGGTCTACCGCAACGGCGTGCTGATCAATGAGTTCGACAATGTCGGCGGCCAGGAGTTCGTCCCGCCGCGGGGCGACGACCCGGGCACCGACGGCCGGCGGTACTCCTCCGGCTATGTCGGGCTCCAGGTCCACAGCACGACGGATGTGATCTCCTACCGCAACATCCGCGTCAAGGAGCTGTAGTACGAAGCTGCGGTACGAAAGCTCGGAACGAAACCGGAGGGCCCGGTACGGCACGCTCAGGCGTCGTCGTGCCGGGCCCTGCTCGGCTGCACACGCTTCGGCTCGCCCGGCATCTTCGGATACTCCGGCGGGTAGGGCAGATCGCCGAGCCCGTGGTCCGCCTCGTCCTTGCGGGCCACCTCCAGCAGGGTCTCCAGGCTGAACCGGTGGTCGTCCATGTCCGCGTGCACATCGCCCACCTCGGCGTACCGGGTCGGCATCGTCCTGATGTCGAAGTCCAGCGGCACGGCGTCGTCGATCTCCTCCCAGCGCAGCGGCGCCGAGACCGGCGCGTGCGGGCGGGGCCGGACGGAGTAGGCGGAGGCGATGGTGCGGTCCCGGGCGGTCTGGTTGTAGTCGACGAAGATCCGCTCGCCGCGCTCCTCCTTCCACCACTTGATGGTCACCTGGTCCGGCATACGGCGCTCCAGCTGCCGGCCCACCGCGATCGCGGCACGCCGGACCTGGGTGAAGGTCCAGCGCGGTTCGATCGGTACGAAGACATGGATGCCGCGTCCGCCGGACGTCTTGGGCCAGCCGCGCAGACCGGCCTCGTCCAGTACGGCACGCAGTTCATGGGCGGCGCGCACGGCGTCGGCGTAGTCGGTTCCGGGCTGCGGGTCGAGGTCGATGCGCAGCTCGTCGGGGTGGTCGGTGTCGTCGCGGCGTACGGGCCAGGGGTGGAAGGTGACGGCTCCGAGGTTGGCGGCCCACAGCACGGCCGCCGGTTCTGTCGGGCACATCTCGTCCGCGGACCTGCCGCTGGGGAAGGTGATGTGGGCGGTCGGGATCCAGTCCGGCAGGTATTTGGGGGCGCGCTTCTGGAAGAAGGACTCGCCGGTCACCCCGTCGGGGTAGCGCTCCAGGGTGGTGGGCCGGTCGCGGAGGGCGCGGGTGATGCCGTCGCCGACGGTGAGGTAGTAGCGGACCATGTCCAGCTTGGTGTAGCCGTGCTCGGGGAAATAGATCTTGTCGGGATTGGACACGCGTACGGTCCGTTCCCCCACTTCCAGTTCCATCGCTCCGGCCATGCCCGCCAGCGTAGGCCGTGCCGAGTTTCCGCGCATACCGGACAATCGCCGTATGGATCTGCCTGTGATGCCGCCCGTGAAGCCGATGCTGGCCAAGTCCGTCAAGAAGATCCCGCCGGGTATGCAGTACGAGGCCAAGTGGGACGGCTTCCGGGCGATCGTCCACCGCGACGGCGACGAGCTGGTGATCGGCTCCAGGACCGGTAAGCCCCTCACCCGCTACTTCCCCGAGCTGGCCGCCGATCTACTGGCCAACCTCCCGGACCGCTGTGTCGTCGACGGCGAGATCGTCATCGCCCACGAGGGGCGCCTGGACTTCGACAAGCTCACCGAGCGCATCCACCCGGCCGATTCCCGGGTGCGGATGCTCGCCGAGCAGACACCCGCGAGCTTCGTCGCCTTCGATCTGCTCGCGCTCGGTGACGAGGCCCTGCTGGACGCGCCGCTCTCGGTGCGGCGGACCACGCTGGCCGCCGCGCTGGCCGATGCCGTACCGCCCGTCCATCTCGCGCCCGCCACGACCGACGCAGCGCTGGCGCAGGAGTGGTTCGAGCGGTACGAGGGCGCGGGCCTCGACGGGATCGTCGCCAAGCCGCTCGATCTGCCGTACCGGCCGGACGCCCGGCTGATGTTCAAGATCAAGCACGAGCGCACGGCGGATGTTGTCGTGGCGGGCTACCGCTTCCACAAGAGCGGCCCGATCGTCGGCTCGCTGCTCCTCGGTCTCCACGACGACTCGGGGGCGCTGCAGCATGTCGGTGTCTGCGCCGCGTTCTCCATGAAGCGGCGCGAGGAGCTGATCGAGGAGCTGGAGGCGCTGCGCATGGATCCGCCCGACGGCCATCCGTGGGCGGCATGGGCGGAGGAGAGCGCCCATGAGGGCGCCCGGCTGCCCGGCGCGCAGAGCCGCTGGACGGGCAAGAAGGATCTGTCGTGGGTGGCGCTTCGGCCGGAGCGGGTCGTCGAGGTCGCGTACGACCACATGGAGGGCGACCGGTTCCGGCACACCGCGCAGTTCCGCCGGTGGCGGCCGGACCGTGAGCCCGCCGACTGCACCTACGCGCAGTTGGAGGAGCCGGTGCGCTACGACCTGTCCGAGGTGCTCTCAACCTGACGTTCGCTGGCCGGTGACTGCCTGGAAGACGGGGTGGAGCAGTTCCACGGTGTTGGCGGCCTCGGCGTGCAGATTGGCGTGCGTGAGCACACAGCCCTTGGGCTTACCTGTGGTGCCCGAGGTGTAGCAGATGGTGGCGATGGTGTCGGGGGTGAGCGCGGCCCGCCGTTTGATCACCTCTTCGTCGGCCACCTCCCGTCCCGATGCGACGAGTTGATCAAGGGCGCCGTCGTCGATGCGCCAGACGAGCGGCGGCTCGGACAGCCCGTGCGCGGCCGTCGCGACCGCCTCGGCGTGCTCTTCGCCCTCGGCGATCAGGTGGCGTGCACCACAGTCCCGCAAGATCCATTCGATCTGATCGGGCGACGAAGTGGCGTAGATCGGCACGCTCTGCCCGCCCGCCGCCCAGACGGCGAAGTCCAGCACGGTCCACTCGTACCTGGTCCGGGACATGATCGCGACCCGGCCGCCGGGTTCGAGGCCCGTGATGATCAACCCCTTGGCCACAGCGGTCACTTCGGCCGCGAAGGCGCTCGCGGTGACGGGCCGCCACTGTCCGTCGTCGCCCTTGCGCCTGAGGACGGCCGATTGGGGTGCCTCGTCGGCGTTCGCGTAAGGTATGTCGGCGGTGCTGCCTGAGGCGGCCGGCCGTGCGAGTCGCGCAGTGCGCGCTTCGCGCACGACACCGTTGTCCCTGACGATGTCGACTGGGACACGGTGGGCGAGATCGCCGCGCCGTTTCGCCCCCTTCAGATCCTTGCGTACGCCCATGGTCGGCTCCTGTTCGCGGCTCGCGGGCGGGGAGTTGACGGGACCTCAGCACTTACTCGGGAGTCAACTTACTCCCGCGTAATGAGAAATCAACGGGTGATCCGAAACGGTTGCCGCACAGAGACATCCCCGACGACGAACACGGAAGCGCGTCCGGTACGTATGAAGGGTGGGCGCCGGCCACCGGCGCCCGACGGAGAAGAAGAGAAGGACTACACGTGATCGCGTCACCGCTCGTTCCCGTCCCGATCCCGGACGGCGTCGCCGTGCTGATCGGTTCCTGCATGCCGATCCACGTACTGCAGGCAGAGGTCGACGCCGAGTGCGCCGTACGCGAGGTGAACCGGTTCCGGATGCCCCTGTGCACCGAGGACCGGGCGGACCGTGAGCACGCGCTGTCCACGCTGGCGCAGGCCAACAAGATACTGGGGGCCTACAACCCGCGGCTCATCATCAAGCCGGGACGCGGCTTCTGACGTCACCGGGGTCGTGGTGGGCGTGGGCTCCGCCCCCAGACCCCTGCGCCTCAAACGCGGGCGGGGCTTGAATTGAAAGCGCGGCGGTACGCGTGGGGGCTCGTGCCGACCTGGCGTTTGAAGCGGTCGCGGAAGGCCGTCGGTGAGCCGAAGCCGACCTGGGCCGCGATCCTGTCCACCGAATGCGCCGTCGTCTCCAGCAGGTACTGCGCCTGACGGATACGCGCCCGGTGCAGCCACTGCAGCGGCGTGGTCGCCGTCTGCTCGCGGAAGCGGCGGTTGAGGGTGCGGGTGCTCATGCCCGCCTGTGCGGCGATCTCACCGAGGGTGAGTTCGCGACGGGCGTTCTCCTCCATCCAGCGCAGCAGAGGTTCCAGCGTCGCGCCGTCCGGGCTCGGGGGCTGTTCGTGGACGATGAACTGCGCCTGCCCGCCCTCGCGTTCGAGCGGCATGACCGAGAGGCGTGCCGCGTCCGCAGCCACTGCCGAGCCATGGTCACGGCGGATCATGTGCAGACAGAGATCGAGTCCGGCGGCGGCACCTGCCGAGGTCAGGAACTGGCCGTTGTCGACGTAGAGCACATCGGGGTCCACATCGACCTCGGGGTGCAGATCGGCGAGCGCGGCCGCGCCGAGCCAGTGGGTGGTCGCCCGCAGCCCGTCGAGCAGGCCGGTGGCCGCGAACACGAAGGCGCCGGTGCAGATCGACGCGATCCGGGTGCCGCGGGCGGCCGCCGCGCGCAGGGCATCCAGTACGCCGGACGGGACCGGCACGGCCGGGTCGGCACAGCCGGGCAGGATGATCGTGTCGGCCTCCGGGAGCGCGTCGAGGCCCCAGGGCGCGCGCAGCGTGAACGCGCCCGCGTCGACCTCCTCGGACGGGGCGCAGACACGGACCCGGTAGGCGGCCCGGCCGTCGGGCAGCCGGGTGCGGGAGAACACCTCCAGCGGGGTGGACAGGTCGAAGGCGATGACCCCGTCCAGAGCGAGTACGGCCACGGTGTGCATGGCCATAACCTAAGCGCTCCCCGGTTTCCGGCCAAGGACTCTTTGGCAGCAATCGGCTGCCGTCAGCGCACGTCACGGCCCTGGCGAGAATCCGTTGCAAGGTGGCATTCATGCCACTGTCCTGGCTCCCCGGCGCTCCATAGCGTCGGTCCGGCGGCCCACCGGAGGCCGCACCTCCCGAGACAAGGACTGGTGCCGGATGCTCGCCCAGATCGTGCTGTTCGACGGCTTCGACCCGTTGGACGTCATCGCCCCGTACGAAGTGCTCACCGCCGGCGGCATGGTCGCCGGCGGCGCGCTCACCGTCGAGCTCGTCTCCGCCGAGGGCGCGCGCGAGGTGCCCAGCGGCATGGGCCTGCTGTCGCTTCGGGCCGCCCGTGTGCTGGACCCCGAGCGCGCGGACCTGGTTGTGGTGCCGGGCGCCGCCGGGCGTATCTCGGACGACGGTGGCGATGACACCGTCCCGGCGATCCTCGGCCGGAGTCTGGACACTCCGCTGCCCGGCCTGCTCAAGGCCGCCTGCGAGCGGCCGGAGCTGATCATGAGCACGGTGTGCGGCGGCTCCATGGTGCTCGCGATGGCGGGGCTCATCGGGGACCGCCGTGCCACCACCCATCACATGGGCCTGGACGCGCTGGCCGCGGCCGGGGTCCACGCGATCGAGGCACGGGTCGTCGACGACGGCGATCTGGTGACCGGCGCGGGCGTCACATCGGGTCTTGATCTCGCGCTCTATCTGCTGGAACGGGAGCTCGGGCCCCGTATCGCGCACGAGGTCGAGAAGCTCTTCTCCCATGAGCGCCGCGGCACGGTCTGGAGTGCCCGCGGCACCGTTCCCCGCCTCGAAGGTCTGCCGGCGTGACCAAGTTCCTGCTCATCGTCCATGTCCTGGCCGCGATCATCGCGATCGGCCCGGTGACCGTCGCCGCGAGCGCGTTTCCCGCAGCCGTCCGCCGTGCGGTGGCCGAGCCCGGGAGCGAGCAGGCGCTCGGAGCCGTACGCAATCTGCACCGCATCTGCCGTGTGTACGCGGTCGTCGGTGTCGTCGTACCCGTCTTCGGTCTCGCGACCGCCAACAGCCTCCATGTCCTCGGCGACACCTGGCTGATCGTCTCGATCGTGCTGACCGCCCTGGCCGCCGGTGTTCTCGGGCTGCTGGTGCTGCCGGGTCAGAGCGCGGTCCTGGAGGATCTCGGCTCGGGCGCCTCCGCCCGGCTCGCCATGTTCACCGGGGTGTTCAACCTGCTGTGGGCGACGGTGACGGTGCTGATGATCGTGCGCCCCGGATCCACCACGGGGGCCTGACCGGGGCAGGTACAGGTGCCTCGGCCTGAGCGACGCTCCGTCCCGGGCGGCGGAGCGCTCGCTCACTCCAGGAAGACGCCGTCCACATACACCCAGGCGCCGCCGTGCCGCTCGAAGGAGCTGCGCTCGTGCAGCTCGCCGCGCTTTCCGTGGTGGCGGTAGCGGGCGCGGAAAGTGACGGTGCCGGACGAGTGGAAGGGGCTGCCGTCCTTGGTGTCCAGGATCTCCAGGCCCGCCCAGTGCATCCCGGGGTCGATCTCGAAGTGGCGCGGCCGGGTCGAGGGATGCCATGTACGCCGGAGATACGTCTCGTTCTGGGCGACGAAGGCGCTGTAGCGGGAGCGCATCAGCAGCTCTGCGGTGGGGGCGACGGCCTCGCCCGAGTGGAAGCGGCCGCAGCACTCCCCATAGGTGGCGGGCAGCCCGCAGGGGCAGGGCGAGGTGTCGGTGAGGGCGGGCGCGGGATCGCGCTTGGAGCCGGAGCTGCGTCGGGACATGACTCCATTTTCCAGCCATTGAACGAATGGGCCCACGTGTGGCTTCCGGCTCGTGGGGGATCTCCGTATGCTCCTGCGCCGGACGCGACAGTTACCGCGGGTAAGGGGGATGGGGATGGATCGGATGGGCAGCACACGACGCACCTTCATGGCGGGGGCCGCAGCAGTCGGCGGCACGGCCGCACTGGGCTCGACGGGCACAGCGTCGGCCGCCGGAGGGACGACCGTCGACGGCACCGCGGCCGCGCCCTCCGTCGCCGTACTCGGCGGCGGAGTCGCCGGACTCACCGCCGCGCACGAGCTGGCCGAACGAGGCTTCCGGGTCACCGTCTACGAACGCAGGGCGCTCGGCGGCAAGGCCCGCAGCATGGACGTCCCGGGCAGCGCCAAGGGCGGCCGCCGCCCGCTGCCCGCCGAGCACGGCTTCCGCTTCATCCCCGGCATCTACCACAATCTGCCGGACACGATGAGGCGCATCCCCTTCCCCGGAAACGCCAACGGCGTCTGGGACAACCTGGTCGCGCCGCCGGAGATGTCCTTCGCCCGCACCGGGCGGGAGGACTTACGGATCCCGCTCCCCTGGCCGGGACACAAGCCGGCCGACCTCACCCTCGACGAGATCCGCCGCGCACTGACCGGCGCGCTGGACACGCTCAAAGGCATCCCCGCCCATGAGACGGCGTACTTCGTGAACCGGGGTCTGGTCTTCCTCACCAGCTGCGACGAGCGGCGCGACGAGGCGTGGGAGAGCACGCCCTGGTGGGAGTTCATCCGGGCCGAGCAGATGAGTTACGACTACCAGCGCGTCCTTGCCGTCGGGCTGACCCGGAACATCGTCGCGACGAAGGCCGAGGAGGCCAGCACCCGTACGGTCGCCACCCTCCTTGAGGCCTTTGTCTTCAACGCACTGGGCCGGGGCGCGGACGGACCCCTCGACCGGATCCTCAACGCCCCCACCAATGAGGCCTGGATCGATCCGTGGGTGGAGCATCTGACCACACTGGGCGTGGAGTTCAGGATCGGCTGGACGGTACGGGAGGTGAAGTACGGCGGCGGGCGGGTCACGACAGCGGTGATCGAGGACCCGCAGGGGTCACGCCAGTCCGTGACCGCCGACCACTACGTCTCCGCGATGCCGGTGGAACACGCACGCCGGACCTGGGGCCCCGAACTGCGCGCGGCCGACCCTCAGTTGGTGCGGTGCGACAAGCTGGAGACGGACTGGATGACGGGCATTCAGTTCTATCTGACCGAGAAGGCCCCGCTGCTGCACGGCCACCTCAACTGCATCGACTCCCCCTGGTCCCTGACGGCGATTCAGCAGGCGGATCACTGGCCGTCCCGCGACTTCCCCGCCGACTACGGCGACGGCGTCGCGGTGGACTGCCTGTCGGTGGACATCTCCGAATGGGACAGGCCCGGGATCCTGTACGGCAAGACCGCCAAGCAGTGCACCCGTACCGAGGTCGCCAGAGAGGTGTGGGCCCAGCTGAAGGCGGCCGTCAACGACACGGGCGCGACGATCCTCAAGGACAGCGCACTGCACTCCTGGTTCCTGGACCCGGGTGTGGACGGCATCGGCACCCCCAACCCGACCAATCAGGACGAGCTCCTGATCCACCCGGTCGGCACCTTCCACAACCGCCCCCACGCCGCCACCAGGATCCCCAACTTCTTCCTGGCCGGGGACTACGTCGCCGTCGACATCGACCTGGCGACGATGGAGGGCGCGAACGCGTCGGCCCGTGCGGCGGTCAACGCCCTGCTGGACAAGACCGGTTCGCCGGCGGCCCGCTGCACGGTGAAGCCGCTCTTCCGCGCTCCGGAGATCGAGCTGATGAAGAGGCACGACCGCACCCGCTACCGGCTGGGGCTGCGGAACGCCTTCGACCTGGGGTGAGCGCCGCTCACAGCCTGACCGCCTCGACGATCCGCCGCAGGAACTGTCTCGTACGCTCCTGCCGCGGATCGCCTTCGGTACCAGGCGGCGGAGAGGCGGAGCCGGGACGTGAGGTGCATGCCGGGACTGACAGTGGGCAGGTCAGTCTGTCGAGATCTGCGATCACATGAAATCCGGACGGCCGGTGTGCCCGGGACCCACACCCGGGCACACCGGCACCGCCCCCTCAGTGGTGGCCGTGGCTGCGTGGGTAGGCGTACCCCACCTGGATCTCGTCGATCTGCAGCTGCTTGTAGAACCGAGGCACGGTCTCCTTCGACCAAGTGCTGTCGACGTCCAGCCTGATGTAGCGCGCCCGGACCCCGAGGTCGAGGAAGCGGGTCCCGCGGGCGCTCTCCAGGACGCCTGCCTTCACCTGGCGCCAGGTCGCGCCGTCGTTGCTCACCGAGACCGTGTAGTCCTTGATACGGGCGGAGTCCTCGGCCCTGCCGAAGGTCTCCCTGTTGTAGGTGGGCGACCACTCACGCTGGTTGATCGCCAGGTACTGCGCCTTCCTGACCTTGCCGAGGTCCAGGGTCAGTGCCACAGGAAGGGCGCCCTTGTTGTCGTAGTACGTCGTGAAGTCGCCGTCGGCGATCGCCGGTTCGCTCGCCTTGACCGATCCCGTCGGGTAGACGCCTTCGCGGTGACGGGCGGTGTCGACGCTGAAGACCGTGTCGTACGGGTCCCAGGCGCTGATGCCCTTGATGGTGAGGCTGCCGCCCTGCTGCTCGAACCGCATGGGCTTGCCGGTCCGCAGACCGGTGACGCGCTTGACGCGGTAGCCGTTGTCGCGGATCTTCACCTCGTCACCGCTCGTCGGCCGGGTGGTGACATGGACGTACTGACGTGTCCGGTCGGCCTTGCTGATCGTGAGATAGCCGTACGCCCCGTCGTTCCAGGCGCCGGGCTGCATCCCGCCGTACATGTAGCCGCCGCCCTCGACTCCGGAGAGCGACTTCCAGATCGGCGGGAGATAGTCCTTCATGAAGTCGGTGAACTTCTGCTGCTGGGGCGGGAGTTTGCCGTCGACCATGGCGGTGAGGTCCATCAGCGACTTGATGGAGGTTCCGGCGTTGGCGACATAGCGGCCGACGTTGAGTCCCGTGGTGACGGGCCTGTCCTGGCCGTCGTACCACCAGGAGCCGGAGTCGGGGACCTTGTAGCAGGACTCCGTCAGCCGCGGCATCGGGGTCCAGATCGCCGACGGCTGGTCGTACGACGGTGTCATGCCGGTCTTCTGCTCGTGGGACACCATGTCCATGATCGGGGTGTCCTCATTGTTGTTGCTGAGCGTCATGTCCGGGCGCTTCTCCCGGATCTGCTCATAGAGCTTGTGGTCTTCCCAGTACGCGTTGTCGTTGTCGATCCAGAACCCGGACAGCTTCGGGTAGTTGGCCATGACCTCGAAGAAGTTGTCGTAGGAGAATTCACCGAAGCCCGGGCGCTGGGTGAGGTCGACGTCGCGGCCCTTGTAGGCGGAGTAGGCCTGGGAGTCGAGCGTCTCGAAGCCCTGCTCCTTGTGCCACTGCGGGTCGTCGGTCATATAGAGGATGACCTTGAGCCCCTTGGCGTTCGCGGCCTTGATGAGCTCACCCAAGATATCGCGTTCGGTGGAGCAGCTGCCGGGGATCTTGGACGGCCAGGGGCGGGCGTAGCCGAGGCGGGAGTGGAAGGTCGCGAGGACGATATAGCTCGCCTTGAGCTTCTTCGCCTCGTCGACCCAGTAGTCCGCGCTCCAGCCGCCGTCGGTGACGGCCTGCTCCCACTCCTTGCAGTCCTGGTGGATGGGGCGGGTGAACATGCCCCAGTGCAGGAAGAGTCCGGCGGTGGCATTGCGCAGCATGGCCTCGCGCGGCGGGTGGGCGGCAGGCGAAGCCTGGGCCGCTTCCGCTACCGGCTCGGGCGCCGGCTGCGCGGCGGAGGGGGCCGACAGCAGCAGCCCGAACAGCAGGGAGAGGACCGCAGTCCAGCCCACCCAGACGGTGCGGCGTCTCATGGGTACGTCACCTCGGTTCCGTTGACGAAGACCTTGCGGATGGTCAAGTCCCGTGCGGGACCGATGATGTTGGGATTGGCCATATTGGTGAATTCGCAGCGCTCGATGTGCACGCCGACGAAGGGATCGGACTCCAGGCCCTCGAGGTTGATGGCGCGCCGGGCGCCGTCGTGGACCATGTCCTCGACCTTGATGTTGCGGATGACCGCGGGCAGGTCGCCTTCCTGGTTGCTGTAGCGGGTGGTGAGGTAGATGCAGTCCCGGTCGATGGCGCGGCCGGTGAATCTCCTGACGTACACACCGTCGATATAGCCGCCGCGTTTCTTGTTGGTCTTGATGAAGACCGGGTGGCGGGGGTTGAACCGGCCGGGGAAGTCGAGCGGATTGATCCGGCAGTCCTCGGCGAACACGTTGCGTACGCCGCCGGACATCTCGCTGCCGACGGCGATGCCGCCCCACCGGCCGGAGAAGACGCAGTCGCGTACGACGATGTTCTCGCTGGGCACGCCGACCCGCTGTCCGTCCTCGTCGCGGCCGGACTTGACGGCGATGGAGTCGTCCTCGGTGTGGAATCGGCAGCCGGTGATCAGGACGTCGGAGCAGCATTCGGGGTCCACGCCGTCGCTGTTGTTGATCCGGCCGATGACGTCGACGTCCTTGAGCGTCACATTGCGGCAGAGCACCGGATGGATGGACCACATCGGCGGCTCCAGGACGGTGACGTCCTGGAAGAGGATGTTGCGGCACTTGTAGAACTGGATCATGTTGGGCCGCAGATGGTGCCCCGCGCCGAAGACGCGCTCCTCGACGGGCACGCCCTCGCTGCCCATGCGGCGAAGCTCCGCCTGGTCGATCAGGGCGTTGCCGCCAGGATCGCGCCAGCTCTTCCAGGGACCGGCCATGCCCTGGCCGTCGAGGGTTCCCTTGCCCGTGATGGCGAGGTTCTTCTGCCCGTGGGCGTAGATGAAGGACGAGTAGTTGTAGCACTCGGTGCCTTCCCAGCGGGTGAGCACCACCGGCAGATAGTCGGCCGGGTCCATGGAGAACAGGACCGTGGCCCCCTCCTCGAGATGCAGGTCCACATTGCTGCGCATATGGATGGCGCCGGTGAGGAAACGGCCGGGCGGCACGATCACTCTGCCGCCGCCCGCCTTGCTGCAGGCCTTGATCGCGGCACGGAACGCCTCGGTGTTCTTGGTGACGCCGTCACCGACCGCTCCGTAGCGGGTGATGTCGAAGCACCGCCGCGGAAACCGGGGCGGGCGGATACGGGCGAGGATCTGCGGGACCTTGTCCCAGGGGTCGCGGGCGAGCCCGTTCACGGTGGCCTCGGCCGCCGCGACCGTCTCGGCGGAGATCGCCGTCGGGAGGAGGGTGGCAGCGGCGACGGTACCCGCGTACGAGAAGAAGCTTCGTCTGCGCACGGATGTCACCTCTCGGTCTTCGGGCGGGGTACGGCGATCAGGTCGTAGCGGTCCCAGCCCTGTGAAATGCGGGTGTAGTACTTGTCCGCCTCGGCCGCGTCACGGATCCAGTCCCACTCGCCGCTCGCGGCCTTGTCGGGATAGGCGCGCATCTCGTCGGCGATCTTCTTCGACTGGTCGAGCCCGCTCCAGATCAGCCGCTTCATCGGCTCCGTCTGCTCCTGCGGTCCCAGGACGTAGACGCGGTAGCCGAAGTAGGCGGTGGTGATGGCGAGATGGAGCCGGGCGGTGAGCAGGGTCCGCTCGAAGTAGGCGTTCAGCTGCCGGTAGTCGGCCGCGGACAGATCGGGCTCGGCCCGCTGGATGTCCCGCAGCGCGGCCCGCGCCAGCTGCACTCCGTACGCCTTCTCCTTGAGCACATACCGCAGGTACTCGCGGTTCATCGTGTTCTTGTCGGTGAGCCAGCCGTTCTCCAGGACGTACGGGTTCTCGCGTTTCATCGTGGCCGAGGTCTTGCAGTAGGCCGGTCCGAGATGCTCGACGACCCCGGTCCAGAAGTGGAACTTCTTGTTGACCATGTGGCGTACATACGTCACGGGGGGGTCGATCCACTTGCCGGAGATGCTGCGGTCATAGCTGGAGCAGTACGGGTCGTAGTCCAGGCGCGAGTGGTTGGCGTTGTTGGTGCCGAGCGTGTAGAGCGTCGAGGTGACGATGTCGTACGACCTGGCGAGCGCGGCGGCCACCTTGGGCGCCGCCTTCTTCCCATACGTACGCGCGGCGAATGCGCGGTACATGTCCTCGGGCCGGGCCCGGCGGTCCTGGTCGGCGCGTGCCAGTGCGTAGAGGTTGATCTCGGTGGGCGTGCCGATGATCCGCGACTCCTTGTAGCGGTCGGTGCGCGCCACATAGCCGATGACATTCGGCTGTTTCTGGAAGTACCGCATCCGGTTGACGTGTTCCTCGGTGAACGCGTTCGCGATCTTCCCCTGGCCGTTGTACTCACCGGTGGTGTCGTACTCGACGAGCACCGGGCGCTTGATGCGGGTGACGGTCGTGTCGACGGGGTGGGTGAGGAAGAAGTCGTGCGGCTGGGCCTTGATCATGACCCGGGCGGCCTTGTTGGTGACCAGGTCGATGGCCTTGATGGTGCGTTCCATCTCCTGCGGGAAGTAGCCGAAGGTCCGCAGATAGAGATTGAGTCCGCGCTCCTCGTTGACCACGTCGGCGACCTGGTCGACGAGATACGCGAGCTTGGCCTCCTCGGTCGTGAGCTTGGCGGAGTACTGCCGCTCCACGCGCGCCCCGGTTTCGATGAAGGTCAGGACGACCGCGTCGACGTCCGGGACCAGGTCGAGCATCTGCCGGTAGTCGTCCCGGAACCACGCCCAGAAGGCGGGTTTGTCGAGGTCGATGGTGCCGCCGGGTCCGGTGCGGAATTCGGCCGGGTAGTAGTCCAGGCTGTAGAGCGCGTGGTCCCAGATGGCGACCTCGCCGATGCCCGCCTTGTGGGCGGCGGCGGTGATGCGGTTGGCCTGGACGCGCTTCTTCTCCTCGCGCACCTCCCGCAGGTCGTGCACGATCTCGTGGCTGATCTGGAGGTGGTTGATGTGGTACTTCGGGGCTGCGGCGATCACTTCGTCGGCGCCCTGATCGCTGTCGGAGAGGATGGTCCAGCCGCGGACGGGGGATGCCGATCCGCTGTCCGGTTGCGGTCGGTCCTTGGCGCCGACCGGCGATATGGCACCGACGGGCTGGGCGGCGCCGGCGAGCGCGAGACAGAGCACCGCGAGCAGGGTCAGCCAGCGCCTCAGGATCGGCATTGCGATCATGCTCATGACACCTCACTTCCATTGACGGTGACCTTGTGGAAGGTCAGGTCGTCGGTGAAGGCGATGGTGTCCGGGCCGCGTACGCCGGTGAACGTGCAGTGGGAGAGATGGACTCCGCGCAGCCGGTCCGTCTCCAGGCCCACCAGATTGAGGACCGCGCGGGCACCGTCGATCTCCATCTCGGAGAGATGGACATTGCTGACGGAGACAGGCAGGGTGCCGCCCTCGCCGCCGTTGTAGTTCATATTGACGAAGGCGACTTCCCGCTCCACTGCGCGCCCGGTGAATTTCCGTACGTACACGCCGTCGATGAAGCTGCCGCGCTTCTTGCTCGCCTTGACGTAGAGCGGATACTTCACGGGGTAATGGCCGGGGAAATCAAGGGGGTTGACGCGGCACCGCTCGGCGAAGACGTTCCGTACACCGCCGGACATCTCACTGCCGACTGTGATACCGCCCCAGCGGCCGGAGAAGTCACAGTCCTGGACGACGATGTTCTCGCTCGGCACACCGACCCGGTGACCGTCCTCGTCCCGGCCGGACTTCACGGCGATGCAGTCGTCATTGGTGTTGAAGCGGCAGCCGGTGATGTGGACATGGCTGGACGACTCGGGGTCGCAGCCGTCGGTGTTGTAGAGGATGCTCTCCACGCTGATGTTGCGCACCGTCACATTGGTGGACAGGACCGGATGCACGGTCCACATCGGTGGATCGACAATGGTCAGATCGCTGACGAGCACATTGCGGCAGCGGTTGAACTGCACCATCTTGGGCCGCAGATAGTGTCCGGCGCCGAAGACGCGGTCCTTGACCGGGACGCCGGTTGAGCCCATCTGGCGCAGCAGCTTCTGGTCGGGGCCCTGCAGGCCGCTGGTGCGGTACCAGCTCTCCCAGGGGCCGAGGCGGGCCTGGCCGTCGAGGATGCCGTGGCCGGTGACGCCGACGTTCTCCTGCCCGTAGGCGTAGATGAAGGGCGAGTAGTTGTAGCACTCGGTGCCCTCCCAGCGGGTGAGCACGGCGGGCAGGAAGTCGGCCGGATCGGGGCTGAAGGCGAGGGTGGCGTCCTCGCCGACATGCAGGTCGACATTGCTGCGCAGATGGATCGCGCCGGTGAGGAAACGGCCCGGCGGGACCACCACATGGCCCCCGCCGGCCCGGTGGCAGGCGGCGATGGCCGCGCGGATGGCGGCGGTGTTCTTCGTCAGACCGTCCCTGACCGCGCCGTAGTCGGTGATGTCGAAGCATCGTCGGCGGAACCGCGGTGGGCGGATCCTGGCGAGAATGCGCGGGACCTGTCTCCAGCTGTCTTGGGACAGGTCCTGGGGCGCGTCATGGGATGCGGCGTTGGCGGGGGCGGTCGCGAGCGCGGGCAGCAGGGTGCCCGCGGCCAGCAGGCCGCCGGTCTTGAGGGCCGAGCGGCGCGAGGGGGTCCAGCGGTGCGGATGCATGGCACTTCACCTCTCCGTCAGGGGGTGGGGAAAGGGGCGCGAACGGGGTCAGTGGCCGGTCCGGTCCTCCTTCACACGGGTCACCAGTTGCGTCGGGTTCACAAAGCGCAGCGCGATCACGAGCAGCACCAGCATCGACAGCGTGTACATCACGGCCATCGCGTCGATGGACTGCTGGGTGCGGATGCCTGCGGAGAACACCGCGTAGTAGAGGGCCACGATCAGCGTCTGGCTGTCGGGGCCGGCGGTGAGGAAGGTCAGCTCGAACATGCCGACCGTGCGGACCAGGACGAGTACGGACGCGGCGAGGATTCCCGGCCCCAGCAGCGGCGCGAGGATGCGCAGCAGGACAGCCCTCGTCCCGGCCCCGCACATCCGGGCGGCGGCCTCGATCCGTGGATCGATCTGCTCGATGAACGGCGTCATCGTCAGCACCACGAAAGGCACCGAGGGCACCAGGTTGGCCAGCACCACTCCGGTGAGCGTGCCGGCCAGCTGGAACTTGTAGAGCACGGTCGCGAGCGGAATGCCGTAGGTGATGGGCGGCACCAGGATCGGCAGCAGGAAGAGGAGCAGCACCAGCCGTTTGCCGGGGAAGTCGCGCCGGGCGAGTGCGTACGCGGCCGGGACACCGACGAGCACCGAGATGCCGACGACGAGTACGGAGGCGAGGGCCGTGGTCCAGAACACCTGGCCGAGCGAGAACTCCCGCCAGGCCGATCCGTACCACTTCGTCGTCCAGCCGTCGGGCAGCCAACTGGTGAACCAGCGGGTGCCGAAGGAGTCGACCAGCGGTACGCCGATGACTCCGGCGAGGTTGATGAAGAAGAAGCCGAAGACGAGAGCGGTCATCCACGTGACGGGACGGCCGAAGCGGTGCTTCCTGCGCCCGGTGTCCGCGGGCGCGGGCGCGGCGAGTTGATCGCGTGAGCCCAGGACGTCGGCCATCAGCCCTTGCCTCCCGTGGAGCCGCGGTACAGCATCGAGCGCCAGGCCAGCACCAGCACGACGACCGCCATCATCACCGCGGCCATCACCATGGCGATCGCGGAGCCGAGGGAGTAGTCGAACTTCTGGAAGGCCGCCTGGTACGCCTCGATGGAGATCACATGCGTACTCCCCCGCGGATCGCCGACGAGCTGCGCCGACGGAAAGACCGCGAAGGCCAGGACGAACGAGAGGCAGAAGGTGATCGCGAGCCCCGGGGCGAGCAGCGGCAGCATCACATGACGGAAACGCTGCCGCCGGTTCGCCCCGAGCGTGGCCGCCGCCTGCTCGAGGCTTGGGTCGATACCGGTGAGATAGGAGAGCGTGAGCAGATAGGAGAAGGGGAAGCCGGTGATCACCAGTGAGGCGAACACGCCCCAGTAGTTGTGCACGAGATTGAGCGGCTCGTCGATGATGCCGATGCCCAACAGCGCTTTGTTCAGCCAGCCGTTGGGGCCGAGGTAGCCGAGCAGGCCCTCCGCGGTGAGGACGGTGCCGAGCGTGATCGGCATGACGAGGAGCGTGGTGATCAGCCGTCGGCCGCGGAAGGGGCCGCGGGTGCGGAAGGCGACGGGGACGGCGGCAAGGCAGTTCACCAGGGCGACGGGGACGGCCAGTTCGAGGGTGATCCAGATCGTCTCGCGCAGATACGGATCGGAGAAGAACTCGCGGTAGTTGGCGAGGGGGCCGCCGCCGTCCTGCGGCTGGAAGGAGAGCTGGAGGCCGTAGAGGAAGGGATAACAGAAGAGGAGTACGAGAAAGAGGGCGCCCGGGGCGAGAAGAATCAGGGTCCGGTCGACCCCGCGCTCGGCGAGCCGATGCCGCAGGGCGGGCCGGGCGGCGGTGGGTGGGGTACTCACTGCGTCACCCCCAACGGCCGGGCGACCGAGCAGGGGTGGGGATGGACGGGCTCGCCCCCACGGCCGAGCCCGTCCGGTCGAGGGGGAGCATGGCGCGTCATGACGGGACCGCCTGCTCACGGGGGACGTCCTTGGCGGGCTCCGTCGGCTGCGGGCCCTCCGGGGCGAAGACCAGGACGCGTTCGGGTGCGGCCGCCAGTTCCACATGGTCGCCGGGGGCCAAACGGCCCGCCGTGCGGAAGTGGACTTGCTGTCCGTTCGACAGGCGTGCCTGGACCGCGAGTTCACGGCCGTGGTACTCCACGACCTCGATGTCCGCCGGGATGCGCCCGTCCGCACGCTCCCCCGCGACGTCCAGGTCTTCGGGACGTATCGCCGCGATGCCCCGGCCGCCCGCCGCGAGTCCGTCGCGGTCGAGGCCGGTCAGGTGCGCTCCCGCGAGCCGGAGCGAGAGCCGGTCGGCGTCCTTCGACGCGATGGCGACGTCCAGCATGTTGCGGTAGCCCATGAAGCCCGCGACATAACGGTTCGCGGGCCGGCCGTACACCTCCTCGGGGGTGCCGACCTGCTGCATGACCCCGTCGCGCAGCACGACAAGGCGGTCGGCCAGCGACAGGGCCTCCTCCTGGTCGTGGGTGACGTACACCGTCGTGAGGCCCAGGCTCTGGTGAAGGCGCCGGATCTCGGTGCGCATCTCCAGGCGGAGTGCGGCGTCGAGGTTGGACAGCGGCTCGTCCATCAGGACAAGGCGCGGCTCGAGGACGATCGCGCGGGCGATCGCGACGCGCTGCTGCTGGCCGCCGGAGAGCTGGCCGGGCCGCTTGTGTGCGTGTTCGGTCAGCTGAACAAGCTCCAGCGCCCGGTCCGCCCGGCAGGCGATGTCCGCCTTCGGCACCTTGGCCATCTTCAGGCCGAAGGCGACATTGCCGCGGACGGTGAGGTGCGGAAAGAGCGCGTAGTTCTGGAAGACCATGCCGAAGCCGCGCCGCTCCGGCGGGATCCGGTCGATGCGCTCGTCATCGAGCCTGATCGATCCGCCGGTCAGCGGCAGCAGCCCGGCCAGGCAGTTCAGGGCGGTGGACTTGCCGCAGCCGGAAGGACCGAGGAGTGCCACGAACTCGCCGCCCGTGATGGTGAGTTCGAGGTCGCGCAGGGCCGCGTGCCGGCCGAAGCTGCGCGAGACCTTCTCCAGTGTGAGCGTCGAGAACCGGGACATCAGCGGCCCGCCACCTCGCGGTTCCACATGTCGAACGCCTTGACCTGCTGCTCGGCGGGCAGTGACGGCTTCTTCGGGAACTGGTCGATCCAGCTGTCGAACTCCGGGACGCCGAACTCCTTCAGCACGTCCTGCGACTTCTGGGGAGCCATCGTCAGCGGCACGTTCTTGATCGCGGGCCCGGGGTAGAAGTAGCCGTCGTCGTACGCCTTGGCCTGCTGTTCGGGCGTGAGCATCCACTTGATCAGGGCGAGCGTGGCGGACATGGTGTCGGCGTCGACGCCCTTGGGGACGACGGCGTACTGCGCGTCCGTCACCCAGGTCATCTTGTCGAAGTGCCCGGCCTTCATCTTCTTCGGCACGGTGCCGAGCGCACGCGGGTTGATGTACCAGCCGGTCGTCGACATGACCATGTCGTGCTGCCCGGAGGCCAGGTTCTTCATGGTCTCGGTGGTGCCCGAGCCGTACACACCGACGTACTTGTCGAGCTCCTTGAGATACGCCCAGGTCTTGTCCCAGCCCTTGACCGGATCCCCGGGGTCCTTGTCACCGAGCAGATACGGCAGCCCCATCAGGAAGGTGCGGCCGGGACCGGAGTTGGCCGGGTCGGCGTACTGGAACTTCTTCGGGTGCTCCTTGGCCCAGGCGAGCAGCTCCTGGGGGCTCTTCGGCGGGTTCTTGACCTTGTCCGGGTTGTACTCGATGAGCGGGCCCGAGGGGTAGTAGACGATCGCCGTGCCCTGGCCCTGCGCGAGCTTCTGCATCTCGGCGGCGGGTTCGAGATAGTCCGGGGTGCCGATGAGCGACTGGTGCTCCGCCATGGAGCTCCACAGCTTCTGCGAGAGTCCGGCCGCGAGGCCGTCGGTCCCGGTGAGCACGAGGTCGATCTGGACGCGGCCCGCCTGCTGCTGCGCCTTGATCTTGCCCGCCAGGTCTGGCGCGGGGGCCTTGGAGTAGGTGACCTTGCTGATGATGTCCGGATGCTGCTTGACGAACTCGTCGATCATGCCCTTGGTCAGCTGGAGGTTTCCGGCGACATCCAGGATGTCGAGCGTGACGGGCTTGGCCGGCTTCGCGGGGATCTTCTGCGGGGTCTTCTCCTTGGAGTCCGAACTCCCGGAGTCGGGTGCGCCGCAGCCGGCGGCTGCCACCGCGAGCAGCAGTCCCGCGAGCGCGATCCTTGCTGAACGGTGGTGCAGTGGACGGGACATGGCGACTCGCACCCCTCTGGTGAGATAGCGCTTACTCGGCCTTGTGCCCGAACAAGGTCCACCCCGCCAGGAGCCGTGTCAAGAGAGTGCGCCGGTGGAACTGCGAACTCGCAGCTCAACGGGGACAGTTGCGGGCTCGATGTCCTCGTCTCCGCCCATGATCCGACCGAGCGCCTCGCCCGCGATCTGCCCCAGCCGGTCGCGCGGAACCGCTACCGTGGTCAGCGGCGGCGCGGAGAAGCGGGCCATGTCGATTTCGTCGAAGCCGGTCAGCGACATGTCGTCGGGGACCTTCACACCCAGCTCGGAGAAGCGGGCGAGCACGCCGAGCGCCACGAAGTCGTTGTACGCGATCACGGCGGTGGCGCCGCTCTCCAGAGCCGATGGGGCGGCCGCGTAGCCCTCGTCGGTGGTGGATCCGCAGGGCACCGAGTGCACCTCGAGACCGAAGGCCTCGGCGCCCGAAAGGGCGCGCAGGCGTTCGCCGTTGGCCCAGGCGTGCTCGGGGCCCTCCAAATAGACGACCTTGCGGTGGCCGAGCTGGGCGAGATGACCGCAGACGGCCATGATCCCACGGAAGAAGTCCACCGTGATCGAGTGCAGCGCCAGGCCCGCGACCTGGCGATTGGTGACCAGCATGGGGGTGTCGCGGCCCGCCAGCGCGGCAAGGTCGGCGCGCGGCATCCGGGGCGAGCAGAGCAGCAGCCCGTCCGCGTAACGGATCAGATCCTCCGTCAACTCCCGCTCCACGTCCGGGTCTTCGTTGGAGTCCATCACCAGCACACGGCTGCCGGCCTCGCGCGCCACGATGGAGACCGACTTGATGATGTCGTGGAAGTAGGGGTTCGCGAGATCGGGGACGAGTACGCCTATGGTGCCGGAGCGGCCGCGCGCCAGGCCCTGGGCCGCGGCGCTGGGCCGGTAGCCGAGCTCGCCGATGGCGAGCTTGACCCGTTCGGCAAGGCCGGGGGCGACGGTGTCCACGCCGTTCAAGACCCGGGAGACCGTCGCGACCGAGGCCCCGGCCTCCCGTGCCACATCGGCGATCGTGACCCTTTTCGCACGCTTCGAGGCAACCATCAGGACGCTCTCCTTAGGCACGCACGGCTGAGAAACCGGTTTCTCGCCCCAGGAAAGTAGCAGAGTCCGAGGCCACACGGACCAGGGCCGTCCAGCAGCGTATCGGCGGGCCTCTCCGCAGGGCGGGGCGCGGTGGCCGAGGGACGACGCACGCTCCCCGGGCCCATCGTCGACCGGCTCCCCCGGACGCCGGAGTGAAGTCCTTACGGACCTGTGACGGCACGGCGCGCAAGGGCGATCAACGCGCTTCCCGGCCGTAGCGTCGCCAGTATGCGTGTACTCGTCACAGGAGGAGCGGGCTTCATCGGCTCGCAGGTCGTCACGGCGCTCGCCGCCCGCGGCCATGACCCGGTCGTGCTCGACGCCCTGCTCCCGGCGGCCCATCCCGAACCGCCGCCGCTGCCCGACGCCGAGTTGATTCTCGGGGACGTACGGGACCGGGAGCTGCTGTCGCGAGCGCTGCGCGGGGTGGACGCCGTCTGTCATCAGGCCGCGATGGTCGGGCTCGGCAGGGACTTTGCGGACGCACCGGAGTACGTCGGCTGCAACGACCTCGGCACGGCCGTGCTCCTTGCGGCGATGGCCGAGGCGGGCATCCCCGGTCTGGTGCTCGCCGGGTCCATGGTCGTCTACGGCGAGGGCCGATACGACTGCCCGCGCCACGGCCGCGTGCGGCCGGGTCCGCGCGCCACCGCCGATCTCGCTGCCGGGCGCTTCGAGCCGCTGTGCCCCGAGTGCGGCTCGGAGTTGACCTCCGGCCTGGTCGGCGAGGACGCGCCGAAGGACCCGCGCAACGTGTACGCGACGACAAAGCTCGCCCAGGAGCATCTGGCCGCCGCGTGGGCCAGGGCGACGGGCGGCCGGGCCGTCGCCCTGCGCTACCACAATGTGTACGGTCCCGGGATGCCGCGGGACACCCCGTACGCGGGCGTTGCCTCCTTCTTCCGGTCCGCCCTGGAGCGGGGCGAGGCGCCGCGGGTCTTCGAGGACGGGCGGCAGCGGCGGGACTTCGTCCATGTACGGGACGTCGCGGACGCGAACGCGATTGCCCTGGAGGCGGTGCGGGGCCGGGAGCCGGGTGTGCTCGCCGCGTACAACACGGGCAGCGGGACTCCGCACACGGTCGGCGAGATGGCTCAGACGCTCGCCTCCGCGCACGGCGGTCCCGCGCCGGTGGTCACCGGGGAGTTCCGTCTCGGCGATGTCCGGCACATCACCGCGGACTCGCGGCGGCTGCGGGCGGAGCTGGGCTGGAAGCCGCGGGTCGGCTTCGCCGAGGGCATGGCGGAGTTCGCCGCGAGCGGGCTGCGGGGTGCGGTGTCATGACGGTGGATGTGATTCTCCCCTGCCTCGACGAGGCGGAGGCGCTGCCCTGGGTCCTGAGCCGGATCCCGGCCGGATGGCGAGCGATCGTCGTCGACAACGGCTCGACGGACGGCTCGGACCGGATCGCGCGCGAGCTGGGTGCGAGCGTCGTGCACGAGGAGCGGCGCGGCTTCGGCGCGGCGTGCCATGCGGGGCTGCTGGCGGCCGACGCGGAGTATGTGTGCTTCTGCGACTGCGACGCCTCACTGGATCCCGGTCTGCTGACCGATTTCGTACGCCAAGTCGCCGACGGTGAGAGCGACTTGGTGCTGGGCCGGCGTCGGCCGCAGGGACGCGGCGTCTGGCCGCCGCACGCCCGCGCCGGGAACGTGGCGGTGGCACGGATGCTCCGTCGGCGCACCGGTCTGCGGCTGCGCGATCTGGGCCCGCTGCGGGCGGCGCGGCGCGAGGAGCTGCTGGCCCTCGATCTGACGGACCGCCGCAGCGGTTATCCGCTCCAGATGGTGGTCCGCGCGGCGGACGCGGGCTGGCGGGTGACGGAGGTGGATGTCCCGTATCTGCCGAGATCGGGAAGGTCGAAGGTGACGGGGACGTGGCGGGGAACGTGGCAGGCGGTACGGGACATGCGGGCGGTGCTGGCGGAGCAGCCGGCGGGCGGGGTCGTGGGGGGTGTTGTGCGATGAGTACGTCCGCTCAACCCGTTCCCGCCGCCGGACAGGAGCCGCTCGGCACACTGCTCGTCATCGCCAAGGCCCCCGTGGCAGGGCGGGTCAAGACCCGGCTCTGTCCCCCGTATTCACCCGACGAGGCCGCCCACCTCGCCGCGGCCTCACTCGCCGACACCTTGCATGTCGTGCTGGCCACGCCCGCAGGCCGCCGGGTTCTCGTGCTCGACGGTGCACCCGGCGACTGGCTGCCGGACGGCTTCGACGTCGTGCCGCAGTGCACGGGCGGGCTCGACGAGCGGCTGGCACATGCCTTCGGGCTCTGCGAAGGGCCCGCGCTGCTCGTCGGCATGGACACACCGCAGCTGACTGTCGAACTCCTCAGCTCCGGGCTGGAGTTGAGCGAGGGCGAGGCGTCCTTCGGGCCCGCCGACGACGGCGGGTTCTGGGCGCTTGGCATGGCCGAGCCGGATCCCGCACTGCTGCGGGGCGTGCCGATGTCCGTCCCCGAGACCGGTGCCATACAGCGGCACCGGCTTCTGCGCGCCGGTCTTGCGGTACGGCAGCTGCCGGTGCTGCGGGACGTCGACACCGCGGACGACGCCCGACTTGTCGCGGCCCAGGCCCCGCACGGCCGGTTCGCCGCGGCGATGGCCGCACTCGCCGGGACCGGGGCGCGATGACCGCGCCCGCCTGGCAGGCCGATCCGTACACCGACGCCCTGCGCACGGGCCGCGGCCCGCTGTTTCTGCGCCGCCCCGACGGCTGGCTGCTGCCCCTGGAGGTCGAGCGCTGGTGCGCCGATCCGGACGACGCTGATCTGACCGTGCTGGAGCGCTGCCGGGGCGCGGTGCTCGACATCGGCTGCGGGCCCGGCCGTCTGGTCGCGGCACTGGCCGCGCTGGGGCAGCCGGCCCTCGGCATCGACGTGAGCCGCGAGGCGGTGGCCCGCACGCTGCGCCTCGGCGGCAGTGCGCTGCACCGGTCGGTCTTCGATCCGCTTCCCCGCGAGGGGAGTTGGGACACCGCGCTGCTCATCGACGGCAATATCGGCATCGGCGGAGACCCGAAGGCGCTGCTCGCCCGAGTGGCGGATCTGGTCGCCGAGGACGGCGTACTGCTGGCCGAGACCGCGCCTCACGATGTCGACGAGCGCGTGCAGGTGCGGGTCTCCGACGGCAGCGCGCAGGGCTCGGCATTCCCCTGGGCCCGGGTGGGCACGCCGGCGCTGCTCGAGTACGCGGAGTCGGCGGGCTGGGCGGTTCCGGAGGCGGACAGCTGGAGCGTCGCGGGCCGTACGTTCGTGGCACTCCTGCGCGCGTAACGGATGCTTACGCCCAGGCCTTCTGGCGCGGCGTCGTGTACACGCGCGGCGGGCCGATGTCGGGTGGCTGCTGCTCCTGCTCGACGCGGCCCTCCCACAGCAGCACACCGTGCTGCCGCTCCCACCGGGCGGTCTGCGAACCCCGGATCAGCGAGTCCACCCCGTGCACGAAGCAGAACATGACGATGAGTGGCTCGAAGTAGGCGACCGCTGTCGCCGCGACGATCCAGAACCCGAACATCCGCCCGTAGAACTTCCTGAGTGTCCAGGTGACCTGCTTCCGTGTGCCCAGCGCCCGTGCGGGATCGGCAATGGGAACAGCCGCTTCGAACATGGGCAGGTCGCCGCGTCGCAGCAGCCTGGTCGTGTTGAGCCAGCGCCACACGAACCCCCATACGGGGAGCACGGCGAGAGCCCACCAGATGCGCGCCGAGGGGGGACCGTGCATGGCCACGCCGACTCCCCCGGCGATCAGCCCCGCGGCAGTGACCACCGCGGCGTACGACAACTCTTTGTGCGCGAACCTGATCATGACCGCGTCCCCCGCACTCGACCCGGTGCCCACCCCGGTGGGGCTCCTGACCTCACTATGCCCAGGCGGACACGGTCACCCTCCGCCCGGCCGGTGCGTTCGCCAAGAGTTCAACGCCGCGGTACCCGACGCCAGATCCACCGCGCCGCCAGCAGCACCCCCGTGAGCGCCGCGACCGCCGCCAGCGCGAGGAGCCAGTTGCTTACGTAATCCAGCGGCAGCACGGTCGCGTTCTTCGGCGTTCCCGGCCTCAGCAGCACCGGCAGCGCGACCACGGTCAGGCAGCCCGCCACCACCAGCGCGCCCCGAACCGTCCCGCGCGCCGGGACCGCCGCGAGCAGCAGGCCCACGCCGAGCACCAGCGGGGCGATGATCCCGTCGTGCAGGACGATCGCGCCCGCCAGCCACAGCGCGACGTCCTTCAGCTGTCCGCCCGTCAGCAGCAGTGCCGCGCCGACGGTCATCAGGGCGAGGCCCAGCGCACCCGTCACGATCCGCATCACAGGACCTCCATCCTGGTGACCCACTTGGTCTGCAGCACACCGGGACGGTTCGGGGCGATGATGCGCGCCGGGAAGCCGTGGTCGAGCGAGAGCACCTGGTCGTTGAGGCGCAGGGCGAGGAGGGTGAGCGGATCGTCGGCGTAGTCGGCGCCCATCTCCATCACGCGGTAGGCGCCGCGCCGCTCCAGCGATACGACCCGTACCGCCGTGCCGGGCCGCGCTCCGGCCCGCTCCAGCAGGTCCCGTACGCGAACGCCCGTCCATTGAGCCGATTTGCTCCAGCCCTCCACACAGGCGATGGGCAGGGTGACGGTGGTCTGGGCAAGGGCCGCGAGTTCGTCGAGAGTGAGTTGGTACGAGCGCTTGCCGAGTACCGTCAGCCGCCAGTCGGCGACGGTCAGGCGCGTAACCCCCGCGGTGGCTGCCAGGCGGTTGACGGGCAGCCCCTGCGTGCCGTGGTCCGGATGTCTCGGCGCGAGCAGGTCGAAGCGCTTCAGCGGAGTGAAGGACTGCCCCACGGTCGTCAGCGTGACCGCGCCGACCGCCGCGGCGACGCCGGTCAGCAGTGAGCGCCGGTCGGGTCCGTCCGCCGCCGGGAGTTCGAGCGTGCCGGGCGAGCGTCTGCTCCAATGTGCCCTGATCTCCGGGTACTTGACGGCAATGTGCAGGACGAGCGCACCGAACAGCAGCCAGGCCACTGCGAAGTGCGTGGGGACGAAGGAGAACGGCCACGGGTACCACTGGACGGTGTTGAGCAGTCCGGTGAAGAGCTGGAAGACGGCCGCGGCGACCAGCACTGCCACCGAGAGACGCTCCAGCGCATGGCGCACGGACCGCAGCGCGGGCCACACGAAGAGCCGGGGATAGACGGTCCACAGCTTGGCCAGCAGCAGCGGGATCGCCGCGATACCGCTCGCCACGTGCAGCCCCTGCGTCACCCGGTAGCCCCAGGACGGGCGGCTCGGCAGGACGTTCACAAGGAAGTCCGGCGGGTGCTGGAGATAGTGACTGGTCACGCCGGTCACGAAGCACACGGCGATCGCCAGGCCGAGCCAGCGGCCGATGGAGGTGGCCGTGCGGGCATCGTGCAGCTTGCCGGAGAAGGACGGCAAGGGCGGTGCGGGCAGTCGGGGCAGCCTGGGCGGCCGGATCTTCATGTCTTCCATAAGACCCCCGCCAGGGTCCCTGTGGAGCGCTGTGACACCTTACGGAATGCGGACGTCAGGGGGCGGCGCGGCGCCTGGGCCGTCTCCGGCTGCGACGCTGAGCCTGTGATCAACCCGCGTACGCTCACCGCCGGTGTCCTCCTTGCCGCCCTGACCGCCGCACTCGCGCTGACCATCCGCAAGGACGGCTACTACACCGACCCTGCCGGTCTCTCCTGGTGGTACGCCGCCTGCTGGGCGCTGTTCGCAGCGGCGGTCGTCGCCGTGCGCAAGGCCCCGGTGCGTCATGCCGTGATCCTGGTGATCGCAGGCGGTCTCGCGGTCGCCGCGACCGGGCTGCTCGCTCCCCCGCGCACCAGCACGGACTCCTACCGCTATGCCTGGGACGGCAGGGTGCAGGCGGCCGGCACCTCGCCGTACGACCATGCCCCGGCCGATCCCGCGCTCACCGGGCTGCGCGACGACTGGCTGTTCCCGAGGGGGGCAGGGTGCGCGGGGCCCGAGACGGTACCCATCGCCGGGCCCGCGGGCGGGGTGCACTGCACACTGATCAACCGGCCGCAGGTGCACACCATTTACCCGCCGGTGGCCGAGGGGTACTTCCTGCTCGTCCACACGCTCGCGCCGGACGGTTCACGGCACAAGGCGCTGCAGACGGGCGGCGCGCTGCTTTCGGTTGGCACCACGGCCGCGCTGCTCCTCGTCCTGCGGCGGCGCGGCGGCGATCCGCGCCGAGCGGCGTACTGGGCGTGGTGCCCGATCGTGCCGATCGAGGCCGTGAACAACGCGCACGCCGATGTGCTCGGGGCGCTGATCACCGTGGTGGGCCTGGGTGTGCTGGTGCGACGCCGTATCGCGGGCGCTGCGCTGCTCGGCGCGGCGATTGCGACCAAACTGCTGCCCGCCGTCGTGCTGCCGGGCGCCCTGTCCGGCGTACGGCGCGTGCGGGACGCGGCAGCGGTACTGCTGCCCGCCGCCGCCGTGGTGGCGCTGACCTATCTGCCGTACATCCTGGTATCCGACAGTTCGGTCCTCGGCTACCTCAGCGGCTATACGCAGGAGGAGGGCTACGACGATCCCTCGTCCCGCAACCGCTACGCCCTGCTGCGGCTGGTGCTGCCGGACGACTGGGCGCTGCCCGCCGTGATCCTGGTGATGCTCGCGGTCACCGTCCATGTCCTGCTGCGCGGCGATCCCGAACGCCCGTGGAGCGGCGCCCTGCTGGTCACCGGCTCCGCCTTCCTGCTGCTGACTCCCGGCTACTCCTGGTACGCGCTGCTGCTGACCGTGCTCGTGGCCCTGGACGGGCGGTGGGAGTGGCTCGCCGTCGCGGTCGCGGGGGCTGCGAAGTACGTCACCGTGAGGATGGACGCCGACCCGCAGTCCATGGGGACCTGGGTGTACGCGGTCGCAGCCGGTGTGGTGCTCACCGGCTGCGTACTGCGTCGTCGTGCGCGGCGGCGCGATGCGCCGCGCGGTCCTTATGAACGGCAGGTGAGTACGGGCGCCGCCCAGTCGATCCGGTCGTAGCGATTGGTGTCGGGTCCGATCGTGCCGACGAGGCGCAGATAGGTCGCGCCGGTCAGATCGGCCTTCAGCGGGACCGCCGGGTCCTGCCAGGTACGCAGCCCGCTGTCGGCGCGTTTGGCTCCGTCGGCCCAGATCTCGGCGGTGACGGTGCCCTGGCCCGGCTCACGCGGATCGCGTTCGTCGTCGACGCCGACCTCCGTGGCGAAGGCGGTGCAGCGCCCGCCGAGGTAGTAGATGAGCTGAACGGGCGCGTGGGTGCCGAGCCCCTTCGGATAGGTGACGCCGTTGACGGTGAGGGCCTTGCCGTCGCCGCCCTTGGCCCCGCCGTTGGACATATTGCGTTCGACGGGTCCGTATCCATTGCTCGCCCAGGCCCAGTCGATGGTTCCCAGGTCCGAGACACCCGCGGGAACCCCGGCCGGGACGGTCAGGGTCTCGTCCGCTTGTCGCTCCACTCTGCCGTGGCCGACGGTGTGGAAGGTGACTGTGGCCGAGAGCGGGGCGGTGCCCGGTGGCGCGGCGGCGGGCGGAGTGATCCGCCAACGGCCGGTCAGGGTCCTGCCCGTGGTCAGGACGGGGGTGCCGGTGCCACCGAGCGCCTCGATCTGCCAGCCGTCGGGGGCGGTCAGCGTGAGCCGGGGCGCGAGCAGCGGGGTCCTGCCCTGGTTGGTCGTGGTCACCTTCGCGGTGAAGGCCTGGCCTGCCGGAGTGATGTTGCCGGGGACGCCTTCGGCGACGACCGGGAGGTGCAGGCCCAGTTCGGCGGCGGGCGGTGCCTTCCACCAGTCGGCGTCGGCCTTGACGCGGTACAGCGCGGTGCCGTGCGCGGGCAGGGTCGCGCTGATGGCTCCCGCCGTGTGCGCGTCCTGGTGCTGCCAGAGGTCGCGCAGGACATAGCCGGCACGTTTGGGCAGTCCGAGTTCCGCCGCGGTGGTGCCGACGGTGGCCGTCTGATCGCTCTCGTTGAACAGCGCGACGGCGATGTCGCCGCCCGCGAGCGGCTTGACCAGTACCCAGTGGCCGTTGTCGCTGCGCAGTACCCGCGCCTGCACGCCGAGTGTGTCCTGGTCGACGGCGATGGCTTCCTTGTTGGAGAGGATCTTCAGGGTTCCCGGGGTGGCCTTGCGCAGATCGGTGCCGATCAGCAGCGGTGCCGCCATCACCGACCAGAGGCTGAAGTGAGAGCGGTACTCGGTCTCGGTCATGCCGCCGTTGCCGACCTCCAGCATGTCGGGGTCGTTCCAGTGCCCGGGACCGGCGTGCGGTGCGAGCGCCACGTTGGCCTTGAAGAGGGTGAGCATCGACTGCCAGCTGTCGTTGATGTCGCCGGTCGTACGCCAGAGATGGCCGACGTCGGCGCCCCACTCCCAGGGCTTGTTCTCGCCCCACTCGCACAGGGAGTAGACGATCGGGCGGCCGGTCTTCTTCAGGGCGTCCCGCATCCTCGTGTATCGCTCCGGGGCCGGCCTGCCCTGGTTGTTGCAGTTGTCGTACTTGAGGTAGTCGACGCCCCAGTCGGCAAACGTCTGGGCGTCGGTCTCCTCGTGGTCGAGTGCGCCGGGCATGGTCTTGGCGCAGGTCTGCGTACCGGCGCTGGTGTAGATGCCGAACTTCAGGCCCTTGGAGTGGACATAGTCGGCGAGCGCCTTGATGCCGCCGGGGAAACGCTGGGGGTGGGCGGTGAGGCGCCCCGTGGCGGGGTCGCGCTGCGGAGCCGCCCAGCAGTCGTCGACGTTGACGTACTCGTAACCGGCGTCCTTGAGGCCGGTGCTGACGAAGAGATCGGCGGTGTCCCTGATCATCTTCTCGTCGATGGCGCAGCCGGTGGAGTTCCAGTTGTTGAAACCCATCGGCGGGGTCAGCGCGAGCCCGCCGGGCAGCGCCTGCGCGGGCTGAGCGGGGGCCGCGAAGGGAGTCCAGATCATGGCGAGGCCGAGCAGGGCGACCAGTGGCCGGAGCAGTTTCATCGCAGGCTCCTGTGGTACTGGGCGGTGATCTCGCCGGGGGTGAGCGCCCGGTCCAGGAACATCAGGTCGTCCATGCGGCAGTTGCAGGGGTTGCCTTCCTTGGTGTTCTGCGGATAGCTGCCGCCGATCTTGATGCCGCGAGGGTCGGTGGCTGATGCCGTGTCCGGCTCGGGCGGGCCCTCGACGGCCCACGGGTCGCCGGTGAGGGTGTAGAAGCCGGGCACGGCACGGCCGTTGCGATAGAGGGCCATGGTGCCGTTGTCGTAGTCGAAGCTGGCGGCGAGGAAGACCCAGGTGTCCTGCGGCAGCAGCGTCTTCCAGTCGGCGTCGGCGGCGAAGGTCTGTGAACTGGCGCCGTCGACTCGGCGGCCGAGCGCGACCACCTTCATCTCGCCGTTGACGGTGATGAGTTCGAGCAGGGCGCGCACATCGTGGCCCTGGGAGGTGCCGGAGAGGATCCCGGCAAGACCGATCGCTCCATAGCGGTCGTCGGGATTGGCGGAGCCGGAGTTGGGGCTCGGATTCTCGCCGGTCATCTTGAACCAGCCCATGACCGTTGCCTCGCGGACACCGTTGAAAGCGCGCAGAGTCGGCACACCGTCCGGGCCGTAGATTCCGGCCTTCCAGTCGTCGTTGCCGGCCGTGGCGGGTGACATCTGCTGGGTCTGCAGGACGAGGCCGCGCCGGCTGTCCGCCACCCGCATCTGCGCACCGCCGTTGACCAGCTGGATGTCAGTGCCGGAAAGTCCGCGGTCCTGTTCCCTGCCCGGATCGCCGGGCAGGGAGTGCCCGAAGTCGTAGTGCGCGACGAGGTTCGGGCGCAGGCTCGGAACCACGGCTTCCCGCGGGGTTGCGAGGCCGGTGACCTTCCAGATCTTGCCGTTGGCCTTGGAGAGCACATACAGCTCGCCCGCGCGGTCCGTGCCGAACCGGACGTCGACGCGCTTGTCGCCTGCCAGCGCCTGCATCGAGGTCGGGGCGCCGGTGGCGTCGAGGATCTGCAGCTGATGGACCGTGGCGAGCGGGCCGCCGCGGCGCATGTCGCGGACGTCGGAGTAGAAGATGCGCCCACTGACGCCCTCGGAGTAGATGTACTTGCCATACAGGGCGGGAACCTGCCATCCGCGGTAGACGAAACCGCCGATCAGTGCGTTGCCGCTGTCCGAACAGGGCTTGTCCGCGGGCGGGTTGTGGTCGAAGGCCGCGACCGGGTAGGTGTAGCCGTTCTTCGCGTCGTCGGCCGGGAGCGGGAAGACCCCGCAGGTGGGGTTGTCGGCCTTGTGATAGGCGAACGGCCCCTCGCGTTCGCTCCAGCCGAAGTTGTCGCCCGCCTTGGCGTCGTACACCGACTCGACGCGGTGCTCGCCGATGTGGCCGATGAACATCTGGTGGCGGCCGCCGGTGTCCCAGCTGAAGCGGTGCGGATCGCGCAGCCCGTACGCGAAGATCTCGCCGAGTCTGCCCGGCTGGTGTGCGAAGGGGTTCGACGAGGGGATGCCCCACTTGCCGCCGGGGCCGTTGTGGCCGAGCGGGTCGATCCGCAGGATCTTGCCCTGGGGTGCGGTCAGATCCTGCGGGACGGTGCCGCCCGCGCCCGCCGCGCCGTCGCCGACGGCGATGTAGAGCAGGCCGTAGTCCTTGTCCCAGGGGCGGGCGTTGGGGTTGAAGTTGATTTCTTGGATGTCGTGGTACGTGTCCTGGAAGCCGAGGCGCATCACTTCACGGTGGGTGCCGCTGAACGTTCCCGCGCGGGGGTCGTCCGCGGTCCACTCGGTGATCACGCTGTGGATGCGGGTGGTGGCGGGTGCCGCGAGGTCGACGGGCTTGGTGGTGAGCGCGTCGCGGGCCTCGGTGTGCACCGTGTAGAAGATGCCGTTCTGCGCGAAGCGGGGGTGGAAGGCCACAAATCCGAATCCGCTGCCGAGCCCCTTGTGGGACCAGAAGTCGGGTCCCATTGCGGTGCCGACATCGAGGTACTCGTGCGCGCTGCCTTTGCGGTCCAGGAGATAGAGCTTGCCGTTGAGATCGGGTACGTACAGCCGTCCCGAGTGGTCGGGCAGTTCGCCGAGGTAGTTGATGCGTGCCCAGCGTTTGAGTCGGGCGTCGGTCGGCGGCGGCACCGACTCGGACTTGGGGAGGGTCGCGAATTCCTTGAGCACCAGACCCTGCCGGGAGACGGCCGGGTCCGGGAGTGGATCGGGTATCGGCCCGTCGTCCTGTGCGAGTGCCGGTGGCGCGACCAGCGCCATCAGCAGCACCCCCGCAGAAATCGCCAACCGGCCTCTTCCTGGCTTGGGCATCCCGCTCACCTCGTCGGCTCGGACTGCGTAGAAACTGCATAGAAAGCGCTTCCATGAGAGCGCCTGCGCCAAGTTACAAAGCGGAGCCGGGCGCGGCAAGGGGTGCGCAACGAGCAATGTGGTGTGCACGCCAATTCAACCGCTCGGGCGTGACACCTCCGATGTCAACGCGCCCTGAAATAGACGGGTTTGATGACCAATGAGCCCTCTCATCACCCTTGATGATCCGTCAAGGTGGTTGACCGGTCGGACCTTTGCTGCCACGCTCCGGCGATGTCATGAGCGCATCGCCACGACCTGGGAGGCGGCACATGTCACATCCGCTCGGCCGGTCCCTCACACTGACCGCCACACTCGCCGCCGTACTGATCGCGACGGCATCTCCCGCACCAGCGGCTCCCCCGCCGGATCCGCAACCGCCGTCACCAGCCGACAGCAGCCTGCTCTCGCAGGGCAGACCCGCGTCCGCGTCCAGCGAGGCCGGTCCCTCACGGGTCGCCGGCCGCGCCGTCGACGGCAACACAGCAACCGGCTGGCGCAGCGAGAGCGCCGGCCCCCAGTGGCTCTCCGTCGATCTTGGCGCGATGTCGACCCTGGACTGGTTCTTCGCGGCGTCGGCCGCTTTGACGGCACCACCCTCGCCACCAGCAAGGACGTCCCCTGGGGTCTTGCCGCGCTGCCGGACGGTTCGGCGCTGATGAGCGAGCGCGACTCGTTCCGGGTGGTACGGATCGCACCGGACGGCACTACGACGACGGCCGGAATCGTGCCGGGCGGATCGGGCACCGACGGGGAAGGCGGTCTGCTCGGCCTCGAACTCTCCCCGCACTTCGCCGCCGACCACTGGGTCTACCTCTTCCACACCACCGCGACCGACAACAGGATCGTGCGGATCAAGTACATCGACGGCCGCCTGGACCTGGCCTCCGAACAGGTCCTCCTGTCCGGCATCGCCAGGAACAAGTTCCATGACGGCGGACGGCTGCGTTTCGGCCCCGACGGCAAGCTGTACGCGGCGACCGGCGATGCCCAGAAGGGACCCAACGCCCAGAATCTGCACTCCCTCAACGGCAAGATCCTGCGGCTGAATCCGGACGGTTCGGTGCCGCGCGACAACCCCTTCCCCGGCAGGTACATCTGGAGCTACGGCCACCGCAATGTGCAGGGCCTCGCCTTCGACTCGCGCGGGCGGCTGTGGGAGTCCGAGCTCGGCAACTCCACGATGGACGAGCTCAATCTGATCCGCAGGGGCGGCAATTACGGCTGGCCGGTCTGCGAGGGCACGGCGGGCGGCTGCGCCGACCCGACGTTCATCGCCCCGGTGCGTACCTGGACGGTGGCCGACGCGTCGCCGAGCGGTCTCGCGATCGCGAATGGTCACCTCTACATGGCATCCCTGCGCGGCACACAGCTGTGGCGGATGCGGATCACCGGCAGCACCACCGGGCCACCGCAGGCGTACTTCACCGGGACCAACGGCAGGCTGCGCACCGTCGCGCCGAGCCCGGACGGCGGTCTGTGGCTGACGACGAGCAACGGCGGCGACAAGGACAGCGTTCCGGACAACAGCAACACGGCGCTGCTGCACGTGGCGCTCCGCTGACTGTCCGGTGCCGCCTATACAGGCCACGACTTGTAACCGTCGAACGTGGTTCGTCCACCCCGTCAGCCGGATCGTGCGTCTGACCACCGACGGCGTCCTGCGCGACCGGCGGCCACGTCGCTCTCTGCCGCCACCGTCTGACGTTGCTCATTGGGCAGCTGGAGATTGGATGCGCCAGATCACGTCGATCCCCACCTCGCCGGGAGTAACCGGCCCATCAGGCACCTGCAGACGCTCGACCTCGGTGAAGCCCAGGCGACGGGGGACCGCTCCACTTGCATGGTTCGCCGCATCGTGATGGATCTCTATTCGATCGATCTCCGCCAATTCGAATCCCTGGCGGAGGAGAGCCGCGACGGACATGGTGGCGAGACCCCGCCCCGTCCACTCAGGGTGGAGCCAATAGCCGATCTCCAGCCCCCCGGGTCCAATCCGTCGCATGAGTCCGCAACTGCCAATCACTGCATCGCCTGAGGTGATCGCGTAGTTGTAGGCCTGATCCGACTCCCATTGCCCCTCGCTTCGAGTCACATACTCGGCAGTCGCGTTGCGGTCGTGACGAGCCGCCCAGGGCATCCACGGCAGCAGGTGAGCGAGTGACTCGGTGACCACGCGGTTCAAGGTCTCGACGTCGCTCACGCGCCATCGACGCAGCTCAACCTGGTCGAAGGTGAGGGTCTCAGCAGGCTGTTCCATGCACGGGATGCTTCCTCAATCCAGCGCTGATCGACAACGCAATTACCAGCGGCGTCGTGCGCCTGCTGCTGCACCTTCCGGCGGACGAGTCACCTACGCGCCGTCCGCGAAATGGGCTCTTCGAATGAGCCTGGGTGAGAATCCGAGCGCGACCCGTCAGCGACACCGGCGGGCGTTGAGCCGGGCGGCCTGGCGCGTCAGGTGGTCGCGCTCGGCGAGGTTGGGTGCCTTTTGGGCGGCCTCGGCGTACAGCCGTGCCGCCGTCGCCAGGTCGCCGTCGCGCTCGTGGAGGTACGCCGCCACCGCGGCGTGGCGGGGCAGTGAGTCGTCCAGCGCCGCGAGCGCCGCCAGGCCGGCGCGCGGTCCGTCGGCCTCGCCGACGGCCACCGCGCGGTTGAGCCGGACGACCGGGCTGTCGGTCAGGCGCGCGAGCTCGTCGTACCACTCGACGATCTGCACCCAGTCGGTCTCCTCGGCGGTGGGCGCGTCGGCGTGGAGGGCCGCGATGGCGGCCTGGGCCTGGAACTCGCCCAGCCGGTCGCGGGCGAGGGCGGCCTGCAGGATCGCGACCCCCTCAGCGATCGACGCGGTGTCCCACCGGCCGCGGTCCTGCTCGGCGAGCGGCACCAGGCTGCCGTCGGGCCCGGTCCTGGCGGTGCGGCGGGCGTGGTGGAGCAGCATGAGGGCAAGCAGCCCCGCCACCTCGGGGTGGTCGATCGCGGCCGCGAGCTGCCGGGTGAGCCGGATGGCCTCGGCGGCGAGGTCGACGTCGCCGGAATAGCCCTCGTTGAAGACCAGGTAGAGGACACGCAGGACGGTGGCGACGTCGCCGGGCTGGTCGAACCGCACGCCGGAGACGGTGCGCTTGGCCCGGCTGATGCGCTGCGCCATGGTCGCCTCGGGCACCAGGTAGGCCTGGGCGATCTGGCGGGTGGTCAGCCCGCCGACGGCGCGCAGCGTGAGCGCGACCGCGGACGACGGCGTCAGCGACGGGTGGGCGCACAGAAAGTAGAGCTGGAGCGTGTCGTCCACCGCGGGCGCTGGCCCGGGCACCGGCTCCTCGTCGACGACGTCCTCACGCCGGCGGCGGGCGGCGTCCGACCGGGTCGCGTCGAGGAACTTGCGCCAGGCCACGGTGACCAGCCAGCCCTTCGGGTCCCGCGGAGGGTCGGCCGGCCAGACGCGGACCGCCTCGACCAGCGCGTCCTGCACGGCGTCCTCGGCCGCCGCGAAGTCGGCTCCGCGGCGGACGAGGATCCCGAGCACGCTCGGCGTGAGGCTCCGGAGCAGTGCCTCGTTCATCGGTACGGTCACTCCGTGATGGTGGGCGGCGCGGCCAGGAACGGGCGCAGCTCGAGCCACTCGTGGATCGGCTTCCCGCCGGCGCCAGGGGCGGCCGACAGCTCCCCGGCCAGCTCGACAGCGCGCTCGTAGCTGTCTACGTCGATCACCATCCAGCCGGCAATGAGGTCCTTGGTCTCGGCGAACGGTCCGTCGGTGACCGGCGGACGCCCCTCGCCGTCGTAGCGCACCCACGCCCCTTCGGGGGCGAGCGCCTGACCGTCGACGAACTCGCCGGTCCCCTCGAGCCGGGCCGCGAAGTCGTCCATGTACTGACAGTGCGCCGAGATCTCCTCCGGCGTCCACTGGTCCATGGGCACGTCGTTGACCGCAGCCGGGGCACCGCGGTAGTGCTTGAGCAGCAGGTACTTGGCCATGGTGTTTCTCCTTGGTGCTGGTGCGACCCATTGTGGTCGCGTTCACTGCGGGGACGGAGCCAGTCACGGGTTCTCGACATCGCCGTCCGAATTTTTTTGGCAGGATCCGGACTGGCCGCGAGCGTTGCCAACTCACCGGCCGCCGTGCGGTCGCCGAGCGAGCCGCGCGCCTTGAGGATCGCTTCGGGCATGCCGTACGAGCGCTCGCGCCGCCGGTCCTCGTGCTGCAGCCACGGCAGGAGTTCCGCTCGGCCCGCGAGGAGGTCCAGGAGCGCTATGCGTACTTCGGCCACGTCACCGGGATCACAGATGCGCACGGCGAGCTCTGCGACACGCCGCTCCGGCACCCGCCCGGCCAGTGCGACCGCACAGGGCCTGCGGCGCCACCACGGTTGTGCCGGATCGGCCACGTACCGCGCAAGTTCATCCGCGTCGAACACGAGCAGGCCGGCGGTATCGACCCGCCCGGCCGACGGGACCAGCGTCTCGATGCTTCGCATCCCGGGATGCTACTGCTGCAAGGACTCACCGAGCGGCAGCCGGCGTGCACGGGCCGCACAAACGACAGACGTCGGTTCCCAGAGACCTCAACCAGGGCCTTGGGAACCGACGTCAGGCGATGCCCGAGCGGAGCCCGGCATCGAGGTGCAACGCAGACCTCAGGGCAGTCGGCGCCCCATCTTCGCCGACCGCCGATTGTGCTCCTTGGTGTCCCACCACTCTTCCAGCAGGGCGTGGACCAGATGCACGAGTTGCCTGAGGCGATCAGGATCCGGGGCGGTGGAGGTGAACACGTCCACAAAGGACTTGTCGTCCCACGGCAGCGTGAACACCCAACGCTCGTCCTGGTGACCTCGGCGCACCACACTGAGCCAGTACGTCAACGTCACACTGCGGTCCGAGTGATGATCGACCGACAGATCGGAGATGTTGAAGGTGATCTGCCCGTCACCTGTGGTGTATGAGCGCGCCAAAGCACGCTCAGCCGGGGCCTGTGCCGGCATGCACACCACCCGCCTTTCGCCTCATCCAGTGGGGAACAGGTTCCCGCACATCGCGGCTAACACTTGGCAGCGGCGCGAGTGGTGACCGTGTACGCGGTGAGGAGATCATTGGTACCAGCGGGGGTGCCGATGATGGTGCGGAACTTTTCGATGCTGGGGCACGTGTTGGTGTAGGTGGAGTAGCCGCCGCGGCCGTTGGGACGCCCGGACCAGATGGCGGCGCTGATCTTCCTGTCCATCGTGCTGTTCCAGCCATGACGCGCCTTGATGTGCTTCCAGCCCCATGTCGAGGTGCCGCAGCGCAGTGTGTACTTGCCGGGACCCCGGTAGTACGTGCGCACGATGTACGTGCGGCTGTGACTCCTGCAGGTGGCGTCGATGCTGTCGGCGGCGACCTCGGCGGACGAAGAGGTCGCGGCGGTCGCGGCGGTCGCGGAACCGGCCGTGGGAATCACCAGAGCCGTTGTGGCGACGGCAGTTGCTAATGCGGCCTTGATGGTACGGGTTGCGTTGAGACGCACGAGATTTCCCCCTTTGAAGTGTGCCCGGTGGTCAGCAGGGCATGGCGTGGCGGACCCCTTTCCCGAGATCCACTGAGCACCACACCACCACGCCCTCCTGTACAGGGTCAAGGGAGTTCGGCTCGGTGCGGTTCCCCTCGTCGATCTCCACCCCTGGACACCGGGATGCGTGAGCCGCGTGGCCAACTCCGCTGTCTTTACGGCTCGTTGGGCACGGTTCTACGCTCCGGCCCCATGACCACACCCGGTACACGGATACGAAGAGCAGCGGCGCTCGTCACCACGGGCGCGCTGCTCACCACCGGCCTGCTGGCCGCCACGCCATCGGCGGCGGCCGGCACTCCCGTCACCGAAGCCGCCACGGTGGTGCCCGTACAGACCACGGGCCCCGCCGACAAGCGCTTCAACATCATCGTCCTCGGCGACGGCTACACCGCCGCCGAGCTCCCCAAGTTCCGCGCCGACGTCGACAAGCACCTCAATGTGCTCTGGTCCACCGAGCCCTTCGCCTCGTACCGCTCCTACGTCAACGTCTGGGCGGTGGAGGTCCCTTCCGCCGAGTCCGGCGTCGACTGCGACCCGGCTCTGGACTCGCCGCGCCGCAACACCGCGCTGGGCATGGGTTTCTGGGGTGGCTGCAACCCGGACAGCGTGCAGCGTCTGCTGACCGTGGACAGCGCGTCGGCGACCGCGCTCGCCGATCTCGTCCCCGGGTCCGCCAGCGCCAACCGGCAGATCGTGGCGCTCGCCAACAGCGACACCTACGGCGGCGCGGGCGGCACCTTCGCCACCGCGTCCGGCGGCAACGCACTCTCCTCGCTGATCACCCCGCACGAGATCGGCCACTCGCTGGGCAAGCTCCAGGACGAGTACGACTACTACGCGCGAGGCGAGCCCGGAGCGGCGTACGAGGGCGGCGAGCCGTCGTCCGCCCATCACAGCCTGCTCACCGAGGAGCAGATGAAGCAGCAGCGCGCCAAGTGGTGGCGCTGGCTGGGCGAGAGGAGCGAATCGGGCGGGGTGATCGGCCGGTTCGAGGGCGGGATGTACAGCACCAAGGGCGTCTGGCGGCCGAGCAAGCACTCGATCATGAAGACCCTCGGGTACGCCTTCGACCAGGTCGGGCGCGAGGTGATGACCCAGAAGATCTCCGCCAAGGTCAATCTCGTCCAGGACCACACGCCGAACACCGCCGTGATCGGCGACGACCGGACCGTATGGCTGGACACCCTGCATCCGGTGGGCGGTGAGCTCGATGTCGTATGGCGGCTGGACGGCCGTCCGCTGCGGGCGGTCGGCGATGACCGCTCGCTGGATCTGCGCGGGCTTCAACTCCCCCGTGGCACGCACTCCTTGACCGCCACCGCCACGGACGCCACACCGTTCGTGCGTGACCCCGCGATCCGCGCGTCCGCCGCGCTGACCCGCACGGTGTCGTGGACTGTGGACACGGAGGTCACCACCCCCCGGCCGCCGGTCGCGGCCGCCTTCACCGGCCACACCGACACCGCGTCCCCGGTGGGCTCGGCGTCGGTCGTGTACGCGGACACCACACACCCCGCCGACCGGACCCTGTCCGTGCGCTGGACGCTCGACGGCCGCCCGGTGACCAATCCGGGCAACGACCGCGATCTCGATCTGGGCGCACTGCGCCTGCGTCCCGGCGTCCACACTCTCGGCGCCCGTATCGCAGGTACGCCGGCCACGCTGACCTGGACCGTGGACGCGGCACCCGCGACGGGGGCGTACGCGCTCTCCAAGCCGCTGCGCACGGTGCACCGGCCGGGCAGGCCGGTGGAGTACGTCTACGACGGTCCGTTCACGATGAAGCTGACCGCCCGCGACGAGCAGGACGGTTATGTGGTCTCGCAGTTCCGGGTCGACGGCGATGGCTGGCAGTCGTACTACGGGTGGCCGACCGACGCGGACGCGCCGTTCCGCTTCACGCCCGGCGGCACGGTCATCGACAACCTCGTCTACGGCAAACTCGGCACCACGCGCGCGGTGCCGTGGGACGACGCCACGCCCGACTACGGCACCCACACGATCGAGTACCGGACGATCGACGCGGCAGGCAATGTCTCGTCGCCGAAGGCGTTCCTCGCGACGCTGCTCCCGCCGGGGCCTGGGGCCGCGAAGGGCCGATCCGCCGGCTGAGCCACCCGCTCGGCCGTCAGGTGACGAGGAAGTCCGCCTTCCCGGACTTGGCCCCCTGGATGAACGCCTCGATCTCGTTGGAGGTGTAGATCAGCGCGGGCCCGTCCGGGTCGGCGGACTGGCGCACCGCGACCCGGCCGTCGGCCAGCTTCATCGTCTCGAAGCAGTTGCCGCCGTTGCCGCCGCTCCACGGCTTGTGCCAGCCCTCCTCACCCAGCTCGGCGGCCGGCATGCCGTTGTATATGTAGTGATCCATTCACAGCTCCTTGCGGAGACCCTTGAGGATCTCCTTCGTACGTTGCGCAGTCGCGGCCTGAGCCGCCATGCGGTCCAGAACCTCCAGATGCGAGGCGACCTCGGGCCGCGCGTCCAGATAGACGGCGCCGGTGAGGTACTCGCTGTAGACCATGTCCGGGAGCTCGGGGACGGCGAACCGGAAGAGGACGAACGGCCCGTAGGTGCCGGGGTGATGTCCGGTCGCGAACTCCGCGATCTGCAGGGTGATATGGGGCAGCCGGGCCCATTCGAGCAGCTTGTCGATCTGCGCTCTCATGACGCCGGGGCCACCGACGGGCCGGCGGAAGACCGTCTCGTCCATGATCACCCAGAACTTGGGTGCGTCGGGTTGGGTGAGCAGAGCCTGGCGTTCCATCCGCAGCGCCACATGGCGCTCGATGTCGGCCGGGTCGGTCTGGCCGACGGCTCCGCCGGTCATGATCGCCCGGGCGTAGTTCTCCGTCTGGAGGAGACCGGGCACGAAGTGCGGCTCATAGGTCCGGATGAGGCCAGCGGCTCCTTCCAGGCTGACGTACATGCTGAACCAGCCCGGCAGAACGTCGTGAAAGCGCTGCCACCAGCCGGGCTTATTGGCTTCCTCGGCGAGCTCGATGAAGCCTCGGGCCTCGTCGTCAGTGATCCCGTAGGCGTTCAGCAGCAGCTGGACATAAGGGATCTTCAGCGCGACCTCGGCGGTTTCCATCCTGCGGATGGTGCCTGCGGCCACGCGAAGGACCTTTGCCGCCTCTTCGCGCCTGAGCCCGGCCCGCTCCCGCAGATCCTGCAAGCGCTTGCCGAGAACGACCTGGCCCACCGTGGGGGCGGACCGCGGTTCACTCACTTCGAGACCTCCCCACGTGCTGTTGCGAGCAGTGTGCCACGCCCCCGCAATGATGAATATGCCCAGTCTGGATTTTTCAGAGTGGGCCTTGCCAAGGTGACCGTTGCGGCGGGAGAGTGGTCGGGTGAACCGTGACGCGCTCACTGCCCCGCACCTGGACCCGTGCTCGGGGGCCGACCACCACCGGTACGGCTTCGAGCTGCCGGCGCGCGTCGAATTCGTTTCCAGAGCGAGAAGGCTCGCGCGCGAGCGCTTGCACCGCTGGGGCATAGGCGGGGACGTTCACGACACGGCGATGCTCATCGTCTCCGAACTGGTCACCAACGCGGTCGTACACACCGACGGCCATCTGGTGGCCTGCGAACTTCTCAACGGCGTGGAGCACCTGCGTATCACCGTGCAGGACCAGGGTTCATCGCCCTCCGGCCCGCACGTGTGCCACACCGTCGAGGAAGAACGCGGGCGCGGACTTCTGCTGGTCGAGGCCGTGAGCAGCGCCTGGGGGGCGTACGAGTCGCAGCACGGCCCGGGCCGCCTCGTCTGGGCGGAACTGCCGCACGCCCGCCTTCCCTATGGGACCGGCCTTCCGCACGGGCCGGAGAGGCCATGCTGAAGAGCCTGGCGACGCTCCTCCTCGCCCGGAGCGCCCGCCACAGCAACGAGCGCTACAGCAGCGGCCTCGTCGAGACCCCGCTGACCCGGCTCGCCCTCCCGCCCGCGCTCTCGGCCCATCTGGGCTGCGACGCCGTGGGCGTACCCGCGCGCCACGGCTTCCGGCTGCTCGGCGGACTGCCGCGGTACGGCTGTGTCTTCGCCGACACCGGCTGGTGGTGGTGGATCGTCCCGGCGGGCTCGGACCTGGAGCTGACATGGCCGTTGCCCTCGCACTACGCCCGCGGGGCACAGGTACCGGCGGTGAACCCCCGGCTGATCCGCCGCCCCGACGACACCAGCCCCTACACCCCGCCGATCCCGCTCTATCTGATGGCCTGCCAGCTCACCGGAACCGCTCCCCTGTGGGCGGCCGGCGTGGGCGGCGCCCGCAGCGCCTGAGCCGACGCCGCGACGGCCGGGAGATCACCCCCGGCAGCCCGAAACTCCCCCGGACCGCATAGGCTTCGGTGCATGTCAGAAGCCAATTCGAGCCCGGAGCGGCAGGGGCTCACACCACGTCAGGCACGTCATGTACGGATAGCTCTCTCCGCGGTCATCATGATCGCCGTGGGTGTCACCCTCGTGCTGCGCCTCGGCAGCACGCACTCGGTGCTGACCATGGGCTTCTACGGCATCGCGCTGATCCTCTCGGGCAGCGCGCTGGTGCTCAGCCGCCAGGGGCGTACGCGGGTGGCCACCGCGGTGCTCGGGGTCGGAGTCGCGGTGGCCATCGTGGCGGAGTGGGCCGTGGCCTCGATGCGCTGAGGCCGGGGACGCCGGATCAGCGCTGCGGGGCGGGGAAGGCGACCGGGCTGCGCAGGCCCGCGCGGTTCACCGCGCGGACGCCGAAGAAGACATTGTCCTTGGACAGGTCCACGGTGTGGCGGGTCGCGTCGCCGGCGTCGATGACATGTGTCCACTCGGGTGCGGTGGTCTCGCGCCAGACCACCTCGTACCCGGCGAGATCGGCCTCCGTACCGCGCTCCCAGACGAGTTCAGTGGCATTGGTCAGCGCGCTGGTGAGGATCTTCGCGCCCTTCGGGGTGCCGGGGGCCTGGGCGAGGGTCCACAGGGCGGCGCCGTTGACCTTGGCGACGCGGGCGATGTAGCCGAAGTCGCAGAACTGCGGCAGATCGCCGAACTGCTTGCCGTCGGCCACCTTCACATCCTGGTGCTGGTGGGCGAAGTCCTCGGCGGGCTCGGTGAACCGGGCCGCGGGGTAACCCCGTTCGAGATACGGGATGTGGTCGCCGCCGCGCAGATAGCGGTCGCGGCGGTAGACGACGCGGACATGCATGCCGGTGGCGTCGTTGTCCGCCACGTCGCGGACGAAGCGGGCGAGCTGGCGGGAGGGAGAGTCGTTCTCGCCGCCCACCGAGCGCCGGGTCGCGGCCTGTTCGGGGGTCTCCGAGCTGGGTACGCCCTCGGCGAAGAGCCGGATGGTGTGCGGGTCCCGGCTTCCGTCGTCGGCGGTGGGGCTGCCGACGATGTCGTCGGTGAACATGCCCTGGACGTCCACACCGGCAGCCTTGAAGGTCTGCGCCATATGGGTCGCGCCGAACAGGCCCTGTTCCTCGCCCGCGACGGCTGCGAAGACGATGGTCGCTGCGGGACGTCTGGTGGCCATGACGCGCGCGAGCTCCATGGCCGCGGCGACCCCGGAGGCGTCGTCGTCGGCGCCGGGCGCGTCGCTGACGGCGTCCATGACATCGGTGGCGCGCGAGTCGTAGTGCCCGGAGACGACATAGACGCGCTCGGGGGCCGCGGAGCCGCGCAGGGTGGCGACGACATTGGTGATACGGGTGGCCACGGGTATGCGCGGCACCGGTTCCTGGACGTAACTCTGCAGCTCGACGGTCATCCGGCCGCCGCTGAGCGCCGCGTACCGCTTCAGCTCGGCGAAGATCCAGTCGCGGGCGGCGCCGATCCCGCGCTTCGGGTCGTCCTGGCTGGAGAGGGTGTGGCGGGTGCCGAAGGAGGCGAGGGTGCGCACGGTCGCCTCGATGCGGTCGCGGTCGATCTCCGCGAGGAGCGTGCGCAGTTCACGGGATGGGGTCTGGGCGGTGGCGGGGCGGTCCCGGCCGGAGGTGCGTGCCGCGGCGGCCGCGGGCGGTGCGCCGACTCCGGTCAGCGCGGCGCCGAGTGCCGTGACTCCGGCGGCGGTTAGGACCGTTCTGCGGCCGGTGCCTTGGGGGTTGGTGGGGCCGCCTGCGTTTCCTGGCGTCTGCTGCGACATGAGGTAATCGTCATGGACGCGACAACACCTGACAAGGGTGTCGGACCCCTGCCGGTGCCTATCAGTCCTTTGGGCTTCGTCCTCGGCTGAGGCGCTGCTACCGAACTACGCGCATCAGCAGATGGCCCCGGCGATACCGCTCCTCCTCGCCCGGCTCGCGCAGCATCCGGCCCACTTCGACGAACCCTGCCTCCCGGGCCAGCCCGGCGAGGTCGTCAATCGGCCATCGGCCATCCCGGGCCTGCTGGCACTCGCACATCAGGGCACCAGGGCTGGTGGCCCTGGTGCCCCTGGGGTCGGTCGGCTGCCTGGCTCAGCGCGCCGTCTTGGACCACTTCTCGTCCCGTGCGCCGTTGCAGGTCCACTGGATCAGCTGGGATCCCTTGGTC
>NZ_JBEXEX010000022.1:0-121342 GCF_040606445.1 Streptomyces sp. NPDC005408
GGTGACGCAGAAGCGCGGACCGAAGGTGTCGGCCGCCCACTTCAGGATCTCCAGTGCGGAGGCGTCTTCGAGGTCCCGCCCGGCCTGCTCGGCGATCGGATGACGGCCTGTGGGGCGACTGCTACGTGAGATCGACCTGGAGCACTCTGTCCGCCGCCCTGCCCGCCTTGTCGGTGGTGATCCACAGGGCGCTCTTGCCCGGGACCTTCACGACATCCCGCAGCCGGCCGTAACCATTGGTGAAGTACGCGACCGGGGTGCCGGTGGTGGTGCCGTCGACCGGAACTCGCCACAGCCGTTGGCCCTTCAGCGCGGCGATGTACAAGGCGCCGTCGGTGTAGGTGAGTCCGCCCGGCACGCCCTGGGCGGGGTGCCACTGCCGGGCGGGGTTGGACATGCCGGCGGTGGTGCACTCGCCCTCGCAGGTGGGCCAGCCGTAGTTCTTTCCGGGTTCGACGAGGTTGAGCTCGTCCCAGGTGTCCTCGCCGATCTCGGTCTCCCACAGCCGGCCCTGTGCGTCCCAGGTGAGGCCCTCGGGGTTGCGATGGCCGTAGGAGTAGACGAGCGTGCCGAACGGGTTGCCCGGGGCGGGCTTGCCGTCGGTGGTCAGCCGAAGGATCTTGCCGTTGAGGGACTGCTTGTCCTGCGACTCGCCGGGTATCCCGGCGTCGCCGGTGGTGGCGTAAAGGAAGCCGTCGGGGCCGAACTTGATGCGTCCGCCGTTGTGCAGGCCCCTTTTGATGCCGCTGACGAGCGTCTTGTAGCCGGTGAGGGTGGACCCGTCATAGGTCATCCGGGCGATCCGGTTGCCCTCCTTGGCCCCGTGATAGAGGTAGATGTAGTGGTCCTGGAGCCAGTTGGGTGACACGGCGATGCCGAGCAGGGTCTCCCCACTGTTGGGACTCGCGATCAGCGGCTGGGCGGCGACCTTGGTCTTGGTACCGGTCTGGCTGACCTTGTAGACCTCGACCGAGTCCCGTTCGTTGATCAGTGCGGAACCGTCCGGCAGCCACGTCGCGCCCCAGGGGATGGTCCACCCGGACGAGATGGTCTTGACGCTGGACGGGACTTTGGCGGAGGGGGCGACGACCGGCGGCGGCGCGGCATTGCCGGTCCCGGCCAGCGGCAGCATCAGCCCGGCGGCCACCGCCGCGGCGGCTGACGCGGTTGCCCGGGCGCGGGCTATGACTTTTCGACGGGGCGTGGCGGTGTACACGGGTGCATCCTCCTGTGGGGGGGGTGACGTTTCGTGGGGGAAGGTCGGTCGGTGAACGCGGGCCACCGGCGTCGAGGCTGCGGTGAACGATCAGCGCAGTCCGCCCGCGCCGCTGTGCTCAGCCTCTGATCCGCTCCCGGACCCAGACGCCGGCGGGCTTGAGGACGCCGGTGCCGGCAAATGTGCCGGCACTGCAGACGCCTTGCTTGAAGACCGAGAGATCGTGGGCGTTGTCGGCGACGGCCCAGTTCGTCCAGCTGATCTTCTTCTTCGCCATCAGGTCGACGAATTTCTGCGCCATGGGGAAGTCGTTCGTATAGCCGGTCCACGACGAGGTGCCCCACTCCGTGACGAACATGGGGAGCTTGGAGGAGGCGATGTCGAGGCGATTGCGGTACCTGTCCCGATACCACTGCGCGTAGTAGTGGAACGTGTACATGATGTTGGAGGCTCTCACCGGGTTGGCGACGACCTCGTTCTCGTTGCCGCCGTCGGCTTCGCCGAGCGTGGACCAGCCGCGGGTGCCGACGAGGATCACGCTGTCCGGGTCCTGCTCGCGGATCACCGGAATAACTGCCTCCGAGTAGCTCTTGATCCGCTCCCAACTCACCTTGTTCGGCTCGTTGGCGATCTCGTAGATCACGTTGTTCCGGTGCTTGTGCCTCTGGGCGATCTCCTTGAGGAACTTCTTGGCGTTCTCGATGTTTGCGTTCGGGTCGCCCGGGCCGATGTGATGCCAGTCCACGATGACGTACATGCCACGGGCGCTGGCCTTCTCGATCAACTGACTTGCCAGGTCGGTGAATTTCTGGGGATTCGAGTTGTACCCGCCGTCGAGCGCATACGTCGCGACACGCAGGACGCTCACCTTCCAGTCATAGGCCAGCACATCCAAGGCGCGGTCGGTCAGGCAATGGGCGTACCACTGCGTGCCGTGCGTGCTCATACCTCTCAGCTGGACGGCCTTGCCCGATTGGTCGCACAGCTGTGTGCCGCAGACATGGAGCTTGCCGTGAGTCTGGACCGGGGTCTCGGCCGGGGCGGCCATTCCTGTGGCAGCGCCGGACGCCGGATTCATGGCGATCAGACTGAGCGTCGCAGCCATGACCAGGGCGGATCGGACGGCCCAACGGCTGCCCGAAGTCAGTGAGCGCACTTCTGCCTCCACTTTCGTTAGATGGCACTAAATGCCAATATGACTAAGTGGTGGCGCGTGAAGGCTGCAGTGGCAATGCGATTGGTCCGAGCGGTTGGGAAGATTCACTCTCGCAGGGGGACCGTTGCCCCATCCGGGCATGGATGGCACGAGCCGCGCGGACACCGACGGAGCACGGCCCCGTCGGCTATGCCGTCAGCGCTTCCGACAGCAGCGCGGTGATCCGGCCGAGCCCGGCCTCACGGCTCAGTCGCTCGGCCACATAGGCGGGACCGCGGATGCCGAGTGCGGCGGAACGCTCCGGATCACGGCTCAGTGCCCGGACGGCGTCGAACAATGCCCTGGGATCCTCCGGTGTCACCACGACCCCCGCCCCGGAGAGGTGCACCTCCTGAGCGGTGCCGCCCTCCGGGGCCACCGAGGCCACGACGGGCCGCCCGGCGGCGAAGTACGAGGTCAGCTTTGAGGGAAGGCTCATGTCCAGTACGGAAGCCCTCTGGGTCACCACGAGTACGTCGGCCGCGGCCAGCACATCGGGGAAGTCCTTCTCCTCCGCCGGCGGCAACAGGTCCAGATTCGGCAGGTCTTCGGCGAGACGCTCCAGGTGGGCACGCCGGCTGCCGTCGCCCATCAGCACGACGCGGACGCGTGGCCCGGTGCCGGCCGCGATCCGAGCGGTCTCGATCAGCACCTCGAGCCCCTGCTTGAGGCCCATATTGCCCGAGTGCAGCACCACGACCTCGTCCGGCCGCCAGCCGAGCCGTTCCCGTACCGCGTGACGGTCACCGGTCGGAGCGGCCACATGCGTCCAGTTGGGCACCGCTCTGATGCGTGACGCGGTGATCCCCATGGCTTTGACGCGGTCCGTAAACGTCTCGTGCACCACGCCGACCAGTGAGGCCGACCTCAGAACTGCCGCTTCCACCCTCGAAGCCAGCGAGGCGACCCGGCTGCCGCCGCTGATGCCGCTCTGCGCGGCGGCGGCACCCATCAGATCCTGCACGATGACCACGTGCGGAACCCGGTGCCTGCGGGCCAGGCGGCGGCCGATGAGGCCTCCGGCCAGGCTCGGCATCTGGCTGAGCACGATGTCCGGGCGTGCGGGCGGCGGCGCGACCGATCCGTGCGCGAGGAACGTGACCTCGTAAAGGGCCCTGAGCAGTGCGGTCTGACGCGCTGGCACATAGTGGCGGCGGCGATGGACGTGGACGCCCTGCCGGATCTCCGTGACCCGCCGGCGTCCCCGGTAGTCGTCGTCCAGCCGCCAGGCCGGGTAGTGCGGCATTCCCGCCAGTACATGGACCTCGGCACCGCACGCGGCGAGGTGCTCCGCTGTCTGCGCCGAGTAGGGGCCGATCCCTGCGTGCTCAGGGGCGTAGTTGGTCGATACGACGAGAACACGGCGACCGGCGAGCAGGCTTTCCATTTCGTCAGATTACAACGTATGGGGCATTTAGCGGCCTATGGCCAGTCTGGGTCGGTATGTCGGATCACGAGGTAGACCCAACATGAGCTACAGATGACGAGTGATGACCATCAATGCTGTCAAGCCCGGATGAGCGAGGGGGCAGAGGTGCAGGGCGGTCAAGTACGTAGCGTGGCTGCGGTGAGCAGTTGGGCCGTCGTCCTGATCGCGTTGCTGCCGGGACTGGTCCTGCAGTCGCTCGACGTGCGCCTGAGTGCGGCACTCGCTGTGCAGTGTGTCGTCCTGGCACATGCCGGTGGGGCGCTCGCCCGGGTGCTCACGGCTACGACGGCCCGGCTGGTCGCTTTCGGCTTCTGGCTCTTTGTGTATGTGTGGCTCGGACTGGCTCCGCTCGCCATGCTCGCTGCCGATCAGTACCCCCTCCAGTACCGGGCCGGGGAGAGCACCGCCTTCACCGCCACCGTTCTGATCGAGGCCGGGCTCGTGGCCTACAGCGCCGGAACCGCCCTCGCGGCCCGGCACGCCAAGAACCGGTCCGTCGTTCTCGAGGCTGCGCTCTCCCGCCGGATCGCGCCGATGCCCCTGCTCCTGGTGTGCGGTCTGGTGTGCGTCCTGAGTGTTGTGCTGATTCCTCAACTGGGCGGACTCGGCGCCTTCTTCAGCAGCCGACAGGCGGTCAAGCAGGCAGGTGCCGTAGCGGACGCGGACGACAGCTCGGGGGTCCTCATGGCCTGGTCGCTCGCCGTCCCCGCATTCTGGGCTCTGCTGGCCCTCGTACATCTGCCGCGGCTGAGGGACGGAGACCGGTTGCTGCGCGGCGTTCGCTGGATGCTGCTTCCGCTGCTGCTCGCCCTCAACGTCGTCGTCAACAATCCGATCAGCAAGCCCCGCTTCTGGGCCGGGACCGTACTGCTCACCCTGCTTTTCTCATCGAGTCGCATGTGGCGTCCGCGCGCCTTCCGCGTCACTGCGGCAGCGGTCATGGCCGCGGTTCTGTTGGTCTTCCCGTACGGCGACTACTTCCGCTACGACAAACGTGAATCGATCACCGTGGTCTCCCTCGCTGAGCAGTTCACCACGAATATGGACTACGACGCCTTCCATCAGATGCAGACTGGCATCGACTACGCGAAGGACAACGGATTCTCGCCGTCGACAGCCCTGGGACCTGTCCTCTTCATGGTGCCGCGCTCGGCCTGGCCCGACAAACCGCAGGACAGCGGCGTCAAGATTGCCCAGTACGCGGGCTACGACTTCCAGAACATCTCCGCACCGCTCTGGATCGAGAGCTACCTCTGGGCCGGATTCCCGGCAGTGATGGTGGTCTTCTGTCTGCTCGGTGCGGTCGGACGCCGGATGGACGACATTCGCAACCGGGCTCTTGGCGGACCCGCCACCCTGGCCACCCTGCTGATCCCGGCGTTCGCCTTCTACCAGCTGATCTTCCTGCGCGGCAGCCTCATGGGCATCGTCGGACCGCTGTTCCTGCTCCTGACCGTCCCGTTTCTCATCACCAGCCGCGCTGCCCGGACACCCCGGCTCTCGTCAGCGGTGGTGCCGGCCGGCACAACCGCCCACGCAACAATCTCCGGAAGAGGAGGGCAACCGTGAACGGCCCCACCAGCTTCGACGACCTGTACAACGAGCCGGACCAACTGCGCGACCAGATGCGCCGACTGATGAGGTACCGCGCGGTGATCGCACTGGGCATCGCGCTCGGGCTGCTCTGCGCAGCGCTTCTGGCAGTGCTCCGTGCCCACCACTACACCTCCACCGGTGAGGTGGTCGTGCGCTCGACAGCCGACCCGTTCGGCTCGCTGAGCGTGCCGATCGACCACCAGCTGAGCATGGCCACCGAGCGGCAGGTCGCGCTCAGTCCGACGGTCGCCGCCCGCGCCGCCAAGTCGCTGGGCGGACCCGCCGACGCCGCCCCGCTGCAGCAGGGCCTGACGGTGACCAACCCGCCCGACACACAGGTGCTGCGCTTCGAGTACACAGCGGGCAGCCCGAAGCGGGCCGCCCGCGTCATCAACGCTTTTCTCGACGCCTACCTCACCGATCGCCAGGCCAGGACCGACGCCGTGCTGAAGCGGACGACGAAGGCCGTGGACCAGCAACTCGCCGCGCTGGGCAAACAGAAGGCGGCGCAGCCGGCTCTGGCGGGCCAGATCGACGGGCTGCAGAGGCGCCTCGCGGACCTCAAGACCCGCGACACCACTGGCGGTGACATCGTGCGCCTGGGCGAGCCGCCCGTCGCCCCGGCCGGACCGGGACGCGTCGTACTCGGCGGGCTCGGGCTGCTCGGCGGACTCACCCTCGGCATCATGCTCGCCTGGCTGCTCTCCGTCCTCGAACCGCGGGTGCGCTCCGTTTCCGATCTGCAGATCAGCCTGCGTGCTCCGGTGCTCGGCATCCTGCCCGGCGCGGCACTGGGCGATGAACTGCTTGCAGTCGGCCACTCCCACAGCCCCCTGACCGAGGCCTACCGTACGCTCGCCTTCCGGCTCACCCACGACGAACGGTCCGCCGGCGGGCGCAGCCTGCTGGTGTTGGCCCCGAGAGAGCACCGGAACGCCGAGGCCGTCGCCGTGAATCTCGCCGCAGCCGTGGCCGAGTTCGGTCATGACGTGGTGCTCGTGGACGCCACTGCCACGACGCCTGCACTGGCGACCCGGCTGCCCCTTCTTCCGGACAGCGCTGACGTCGTCAACGCGGGCACAGCAGGCCGCTTCGCCGTCGTCTCCGGCAAGGCGGAGACCAGCAAGGAGACAGACCCCGCGAAGTCGGTTGTGTTCCTCGGCCGCGCGCTGCTCGACCACGCCGACGCCCTGGCTCTGGCCCAGCGGGTGGACGGGGTTCTCGTGGTGGGCGGGCTGAACCTCACACGGCGCGACGATCTCAAACGGCTGCACGAACTGATCGCCTGCGCCGGGGGCCGAGTCGTGGGCGCGGTGCTCGACGCCGGTGCCAGGGGCAGCCGGCTCAGCAGCGCTCTGGACGGCGCCCGGCACCGCAGGAGCAAGTACCGCCGACCGGCCATCGCCGAGCAGCAGGTCGAGGGGCCGCGCGCGGAGCAGATCCCCAAGCACGACGCGGGCTCGTCCGCCAAAAAGAGCGTGACTCGGGCCCCAGGAGCGGCCTCCCAGGGATGACCGTGTATGGAACGTCCGCACCCGCCGCGAGCGGGACGGCCACCTCAAGCGAGGTGACCGCCACCGCACGCGGTGGCTGGTGGGGCTTCTTGGGATCAGGCGCGAACGCGGTTTTCAGCTTCGCCCTGGTCGCCCTGATCACGCGGGTGGGCGGGACCTACGGGGCGGGCACGGTGTTCACCGGCGTGGCCGCCTTCACGATCCTGAGCAACGCCTGCAAGCTGGGCGCCGACACGGGCCTCGTGCGCTTCGTCTCACGCGACCTCGCGACGGGCGGTGGGCGCCAGGTGGGGGCGCTTTTGCGCACCGCCGTGGTGCCGGGCGCGGTGGCCGGCATCGCGACCGCCGCAGTCCTCTTCTACGCCTCATCCTTGTCCACGTTCCTGCTTCCGGCGATGGCCCCCGCGGAGGCGCAGACGCTCATCAGGCTGTTCGCACTGTTCCTTCCCGTGGCGACGCTCTCGCTGCTGCTGCTCGGTGCGACGAGCGGCTACGGGACGGTGGTGCCGTTCGTGGGTGTCGAGCAGATCGGCAAACCGGTACTGCGCCTCCTTCTCGCCGTACCGGTCGCGCTGCTCATGCCGGGCGCGCTGATGCTCTCCGCCGCGTGGCTCGTCCCCTCTCTGGCCGGTGCCGTGGTCGCCTGGTTCGCCCTGCGACGATGCCGCGCGGGGTACGCGGGAACCCGGCAGCAGCCCGAAGCCGCGTTGCCCTGGCGGGAGTTCTGGGCGTTCTCCGCCCCCCGGGCCATCTCCTCCCTCTTCGACATCGGCGCGGTCTGGGTCGGCGTCATCCTGCTGTCGGCACTGGCGTCGACGGAGGAGGCAGGCCTCTATACGGCCATCGGGCGGATCATCACCGCGGGAACTCTGCTGCAACTCGCCATCCGGCTCGCCGTCGCTCCCCAGATCAGCCGCCTGCTCGCCATGGGCGAAACCGATCAGGCGCACGGCCTGCACCTGATCTCCACCCGCTGGATCGTGCTGTTCTCCTGGCCGCTGCTCGTGGTCCTCGCCTGCTTCCCGGCCACCGTGCTGTCGGTCTTCGGGGCCGGGTTCGACCAGGGGGCGAACGCCCTGCTCGTCCTGTGTGCGGCCTCGGTGGTCAATATCTCGGTGGGTAACGCACAGACCGTGCTTCTCATGGCGGGGAAGAGTTCCTGGCACCTGGCCGTCACGGGAGCAGCCTTCGCGGTGCAGGTGGCCACCGGCCTTTTCGCTGTGCCGCGTTGGGGAGTTCTGGGGGCGGCGGTGTCGTGGGGCGCTTCGATCGTCGTCGAGAACCTCGTCTCCGCCAGACTCGTCCGCAGGGGGCTGGGCTTCACGACTGTCGACCGCGGGTACCTCGCCGCAGCCGGACTCGGGCTCTTCGTCGCCGCTGCGCCGGCGCTTTCCGCCCGGTTGCTGGCCGGTGACACGGGTCGAGGACTCGCCGCCGCAATTACGGTGATTCTGTGCGTATTTAGTATAAGTTTGTGGAGATATCGCAAGACTCTAGGCGTGAACGATCTCGTCCACGCACTCCGCAGCCGCGCTCCACAATCGCGTCGCGGCAGGCTGCCCGCACAACCAGGAACGCCGTAATTCCTCCGCCCGTTCGTCGCCCAACTCTGCCATGCCCGGGGATTCCATGCGCCTGAGAACATCCACCACGAAAACCGCAGCCGCGGCTTGCGCCACGGCCTGCCTCACCGCCGCCGCGTTCGTCGCCGCGCCCGGCTCCGCAGCCGCGGAGGGGACCACTACGCTGACCGCGGATCCGTTGGCCACCTGGCAGACGAACGGGATCGTCTGGTCGCTCGCGTACGCACGCGGCGTCGTCTACGCCGGTGGCAGCTTCACCTCGGTCCGTCCCCCGGGTGCGGCACCCGGTGAGAAGGAAAAAACCCGCACGAACTTCGCCGCCTTCGACGCCGTTACCGGCAAACTCCTGCCCTGTGCTCCTGCCTTCAGCGGTGGGGCCAACACCGTGCGCGCAATGAAGCCATCCCGCGACGGCTCGGTGTTGTACGTGGGCGGCTCGTTCGGCAAGGTCGGTTCCACCGGTGTGGCGAGCGCCGTCGCGCTGAATACGGCCGACTGCTCGCTGCGGAAGGACTTCAGGCCCGCTGTGTCAGCGACCGTGCGGGCCATTGATGTCACGGACAAGGCCGTCTATCTGGGCGGCGACTTCACCACGGTCAGCGGCCAGGCGAGGAGCCGCATCGCCGCTCTCAGCCCGAGCGGGAAGCTGCTGCCGTTCAACGCCGAAATCGACGGGCCGGTCCGTGCCATTACGGCAGCCGAGAAACACGGAAAGGTCTTCGTCGGCGGCGACTTCGACTGGGTGCAGGGCAACTGGGCGCACGCTCTTGTCGCCCTCGACCCGTCGACCGGCTCGACCGTCCAGACGTACGAGAACTGGATCCCGGCTCGGTCGGTCGTCAAAGCCCTTGCCCACGACGGCACGAATTTCTACCTGGGAGCCGAAGGCACTGGGACCTGGATGTTCGACGGCCGTATCGCCGGGGACCTCGCCACCGGCGAGCTCCGGTGGAAGGACAACTGCCTTGGCGCCACCCAGGCCGTCGTCCCCTACAAGGGGATTCTCTACAGCGGATCACACGCCCACGACTGCAGCGACACGCCGGGCGGCTTCCCCGAGCACAAGAAGCGCCACCACTTCGTGGCCAACTCGATCGCGAACAAGACCATCCAGTACTGGTTCCCCGACACCAATGACGGATTGGGAGAACAACTGGGGCCACGGGCCATGGTCATGGCGAACGGAATCCTGTGGACCGGCGGTGAATTCACCACCGTCAACGACAAACCACAACAAGGGCTGACTCGCTTCGGCGACGGGCCCGACATCGGAGCGCCGGACGTCCCCAAGCTTGCTGTCTCCAGCACCAGCGCCACTGTGAACGAGCTCAGCTGGCAAGCCTCGTGGGACCGGGACGACGCCGTTCTCACGTACAAGATCTACCGTGACGGCGCACTGCTGAAGTCGCTCGCGCAGCGTTCCGCCTACTGGGACCGCCCGCAGATGCATTTCACGGACACGGTGACGGCGAATACACGCCACCGCTACTCGATCACGGTCACCGACGGGGACAACACTTCACCCCATTCCGGCCGAGTCACCGTGAGCGCGGCCCTCGCCCAAACGGGAACGGCGGACAAGCCTTGAGAGGCGGGAAGCGGGTTGGATTCGCGCCTGGCGTCTGGGACTTGTTCCATGTGGGGCATCTCAACATCCTGCGCCAGGCCCGCGCTCAATGCGACTACCTCATCGCGGGCGTCGCCCCCGACGACAAGGTGGTCACGATGAAGGGGCGGCCGTCCGTCGTGCCGCTCAACGAGCGACTGGAGATCGTGACCAGTGTCCGTTTCGTCGACGAAGCCATCGTCGAGTCCTTTCCCGACAAGGTCGAAACATGGAAGAGGGTCGGGTTCGACGTCGTCTTCAAGGGAGATGACTGGCAGGGCTCGGAAATATGGAACGCGCTCGAGGCAAGATTCGGGCAGCTCGGCGTGGAAGTCGTCTACTTTCCCTACACGGTGCACACGTCGAGCACCCTGCTGCGCAGAGCACTCGACCTCCTCGACGGGGGTCGGGCGGGGGGCGGATCAGGACAGCTCCCGGAACGACTTCACAAGGAAGGCGGCCATGAAGAGGACATGAGCCGCGAGCAGCGCGCAGTAGAGCCCGAGGAAGAGATCCTGGCTGCCCAGGAATAGGAAGATGACGCAGACCATCCCGTAGTCGACGGGCAGGAGGAGCAGGGAGCGCAGCACCGACCTCCGCGTCATCGGCACTGCCGCCTGATCCGTCCTCGGCCTCAGCTGTTCCCTCAGGATCCCGGCAAAGAAGACGACGACGGCCACCAGCTGAAAGGCCATCGGCGCCAGCAGGAAGCGCGGATCGGGCAGGTCGAAGAAGCGGTAGAAGGAGATCAGAACCACCGAGTGGATGCTGACGGTCTTGATGCAGTCGAGAACGTGGTCCAGCCATTCTCCCGAGATGCTTCCGGACCGTCGGCTTCGTGCCAGCTGCCCGTCCGCCGAGTCCAGCGCAAACCCCGTGGCGAGGGCGGCGAACACGCAGAACCCCATGGCCGTCCCGGGCCGGACCAGCGCGACGGCGAGCAGCGCCGGAAAGGTGAACAGGGCTCCGACCGCAGTCACCTGGTTGGGAGTCGCCCCGACCCGGTACGCCAGGGCCGCGAGGAGACGACCTGCCGGGCGGTTGACGAACTGCGAGTAGACCGACACCCCCCTCGCGGACTTCTGAGCCGTCGAGAGCAGTCTGAGCACTTCAAGAAGGTCGCTCACTTTGTCCCTGTTCTATATGGAATACAGGAAAGGAGCAAATTATGGCAGATGTGGACGGTGAGGTTCCTGAAGGAAGCCGAAGAAGTCTCCTGCGTGGCGGGGCCGTTGTGGCCGGAGCGGCGATGCTCACGAACAGTGCGCCGGCGGTGGCGGCGCCGGGCTCGGACCGCACGGGCCGGGAAGGCCGTGAGGCCGACGAATCCAAGCGCAGTGTGTCCTTCTGGACGCCGTCCGTGGTCGACATCGTCACGGACTGCGGGGCCGTGGGGGACGGGAAAACCGATGACTCCCTGGCGTTCGAACTCGCCTACCGGTACGCGGCCTCACGGGTGAGAGGGGGAATCGGCCGCACCGTCATCGACATTCCCGCCGGCAGGTTCCTCGTCACACGCCCTCACGCACTGCTCAACGGCACAAGTCCGCCGCGCCCGGCGAACGGCTTGCGTTTCCGGGGCGCGGGGAAGCGCATGACCGAGATCGTCTTCCAGCCGGAAACGGGTCCGGGCTCGTATCTGTGCCGCAACGAAGACACATGGGCCAATGTGATGTTCGAACAGATCCACTTCCGGTCGGCCACCCCGGGGGCATCGTTCTTCTACTCGTACTCGACCGGGCAGGCGCAGGACTACCGGTTCTCGCAATGCGAATGGATGGGTGAGTGGGAGTACGGGATCGCGCTGGACGGCAGCGACACCAACTCCGAGATGCTCTGGGACGCCTGCCGAGTCGGCGGCGCTTACCGCAAGGCCTTCCTCTACTCCGGCCTGTCGCAACGCGCACCGCACCCCCAGCGGCAGGACCAGTTCCTCAACTACTGGTTCAACGACATGAAGGTCGAATACGACTGGGGCAACTTTCTGGAGTTCCCCTACGGAGGTTCGATCACCTGCCGTGGCGGCTCGTACATCATCCTCGACAAACGCCCCGACGACAGTTCGGAGTACGGCAGGACCAGCACCTTCTTCCGATTCCCAGTGAGGGCGCACCACGATTCCGTGCAGCGCTTCCACGCGTCGGACATCCGCTTCGAAGTGCGCGACCCGGACGTCCTGGTCATCGACTGCTCGTGGTCCGGCGGGACGGTCCGCTTCAGCGACTGCGACGACACTGCCATTGCGTACATGGACTTCTCCCAGGACGTCCGCCCGCATCGCTACACGATCGGGGCGCGCGGGCCACTGATCCGCTACGACTCCTGTCAGCTGGTCGGCCGCCACGAGTACCGACTGTTCGGACCGGTCAAGAAGATCCCGAAGGTCGCGCGCTACGACATGTGCCTGCTCAGGACCCACGCGGCCGCCGACTTCGTGGTGCTGGAAGGCGCGAACGCCGCGCGCGTCGTCAGGTTCATCGACTGCATCGACGAGACGCCCGGGGCAGCCGCGCCCACGCCGAAGCCGACGCCCACAACCGCATCGACTCCGAGCGGTACGGCTGCCCCGGTCAGGCCGACCCCCAGCCCCACGACGAGTGCGCCGACGGCCTCGACGGCCCCGGCGGGACTCAGTTCAGCATCGCCCGTGCCGCCCGCGCCCGCCCCTTGATCGTGTCCGCCGCGGCCCGGTCCACCGCCGCCACCACCTCCGCGTACGCGTCCAGCTCCGCCGCGCCCGTCAGGTACTCCCCGCGCTGTACGAGCAGTTGAGCCCGCTCGTAGCGCAGCCGCGCCGGATGCGAGGGCAGCAGCAGGGACAGGTCGACCGCCCACAGGGCGACGTCCGAGCGTTCCGGGCGGGCCGCCGCCCAGGCGCGGATGTTGTTCAGGATGCGCAGCACCACGTCGAGCGGATCCGCCGGGGAGAGCATGGAGGGGTCGAGCGGCGCGCCCGTCGCGCCCGCGACCAGTAGTTCCGCGTCCGGTCCCGTCAGCAGCCGGCCGCCCCCGAAGGGGTCCACGAGGACCTGCTCGTCCGTGGCGGCCGGGTCGCCGAAGCCGACCACGAAGTGGCCGGGCAGCGCGACTCCGTACACAGGCGCCCCGGCTCGGCGGGCCACTTCGATCCAGATCACCGAGAGCAGGATGGGCAGCCCCCGGCGGCGCCGCAGGACCTCCTGCAGCAGCGAGGACTCCAGGCGCTGGTAGTCACCGGGCGAGCCTCTGAAACCGCAGCGCACGCCGAGGAGGTCGGCCAGCGCCGTCGCCCAGGCCCGGGGAGCGGTCAGGCCGAAGGGGAGCAGACCCGCGAGCCGGTCCAGTTCGATCTGGGCCGCGTCCAGGGCGGCGTCGTCCACGGCCGGGTCCGCCTCCGCGCCCACGAGCAGGCACAGCATCGCGAGGTCGGGCCGCTCGGAGCGGGCCTCCTCGGCGAACTGCTGCCGCCGTTCGGCAGACCGGTCGGGAGGCATCTCGGCGGATTCGTCGTGCATACGCGATTCGTACCCGCCTACGCGGACCGGAAGTGGTGATAGCGGTGATGGGTCGCGAAGCCCATCCCCTCGTACAGCGCGCGCGCCCCGTCGTTGTCCGTCTCCACCTGCAGCCACGCCGCCGACGCGCCCTCCTCCAGCGCGCGCCGTGCCAGCGCGGTCATCACCGTGGTGGCCAGCCCTTGTCGCCGGTACTCCGGGTCCACCTCCACAGCCATGAAGCCCGCCCAGCGTCCGTCGACCACACACCGCCCGATCGCCGCAGGTACCTCACCCTCGCCGGGCACGGTCGCGAACCACACCGAAGGGCCGCTCCCCAGTACCTGGCGCACATGTGGCCCGGGCACACCGGACCGCTGGTAGCGCCTCAGCCACGCCTCGTCGAAGGAGCGCGCGAGCCGCACCCGCTCCACCTCCGCGTCCAGGTCGCCGACCGGCGCCAGCGCCCCGATCCGCACCTCCGCCGTGACTTCGCGCAGCCATCCGCGCGCCTCCAGCTGCGCACAGAGTTCCTCCTGCGTGCCCGCGGCCCCGGTCGCGGTCTGTATGTACGCGGGCAGCCCCCGGCGCTCGTACCAGGCGCGCACATGCGCCAGTGCTTCGTCGAGCGGCAGCCCGGGGTCACCGAGCGGCAGCACCGAATTGGCCCGCCGGGTGAACCCGGACGACGCCCGCAGCTCCCATGCGCCCAGCCGCTCGCTCTCCACCGGCTGCCAGGCCCGCGCCATGACCCGCGCGAGCTCCTCGAAATCCGCCGCCGGCCCCCTCCGGCGGGCCGGAGCGGCAGGCACGACCTTGCCCGCGACCAGCGACGATTCCGCGATACGGACGGTTTCACCGGTCCGTCGTGTGATCAGCAGCACACCCTCGTTCCAGGATGTGAGAACACCAACCGTGTCGGTGAACTTCGTCAGCCCGCTGTCAGCGTCGGTCAGGCGTCGCACTGATACACGTTTGCCCACGTCAGTGGGTGTAATACGGACCTCGAGCCGTCCGCCGCCGATGAATTCCACAGGTCTGCGCGCCCCTCCTGTTCGGATCGTCCCCAGGAACGGAGATACTAGGGGCGGGCATCGACGACGCCGCGCTCCCGCGCAATGCCAGCCCTACCGAGGAGGAACGACAGCGTGACCTACGTCATCGCGCAGCCTTGTGTCGACGTCAAGGACAAGGCGTGCATCGAGGAGTGCCCCGTCGACTGCATCTACGAGGGCTCCCGGTCCTTGTACATCCACCCGGACGAATGCGTCGACTGTGGTGCTTGTGAGCCGGTCTGCCCGGTCGAGGCGATCTTCTACGAGGACGACACCCCGGAGGAGTGGAAGGACTACTACAAGGCGAACGTCGAGTTCTTCGACGAGCTCGGTTCGCCCGGCGGTGCTTCCAAGCTCGGCCTGATCGAGCGCGACCACCCCTTCATCGCCGCACTTCCGCCGCAGAACCAGTAGGACCCGCGGCAGGTGCTCTCCCCGGTCCCGTACGGCTTCGTCGTCCGTACGGGACCGAAGCGTTCACCCCAGAAAGACAGAAAGAGAAGCCCGTGTCCGCAGTCTCTTCGCGCCTTCCCGTCTTCCCCTGGGACAAGCTCGAGCCGTACAAGGCGACGGCCGCGGCCCACCCCGACGGCATCGTGGACCTCTCCGTCGGCACTCCGGTCGACTCCGTCCCGGAGCTGATCCAGAAGGCCCTTGTCGCGGCCGCCGACTCGCCCGGCTATCCGACGGTGTGGGGCACGGTCGAGCTGCGGAACGCGCTCACCGGATGGGTCGAGCGGCGCCTCGGCGCGGTCGACGTCGCGCACACCAACGTCCTGCCCGTCGTCGGCTCCAAGGAGCTGGTGGCCTGGCTGCCGACCCAGCTGGGTCTCGGCCCCGGCGACAAGGTCGCCTATCCGCGGCTTGCTTACCCGACGTACGAAGTGGGCGCGCGGCTGGCCCGCGCGGAGGCGGTCGTCTACGACACGGAGACATTTGCGGGTGACCCTGCGGGCAGCGAGCTCGACCCCACCGGCCTGAAGCTGCTCTGGCTCAACTCGCCCTCCAACCCGACCGGCCGGGTGCTGGCCAAGGACGAGCTGATCCGTATCGTCGCGTGGGCGCGCGAGCACGGCGTGCTGGTCTTCAGCGACGAGTGCTATCTGGAGCTGGGCTGGGAGGCGGAGCCGGTCTCGGTTCTGCACCCGGATGTCTGCGGCGGTACGTATGAGGGCATCGTCGCCGTCCACTCGCTCTCCAAGCGCTCCAACCTGGCCGGTTACCGCGCCGCCTTCATCGCCGGTGACGAGAGCGTGCTGGGCGAGCTGCTCCAGATCCGCAAGCACGGCGGCATGATGACCCCCGCGCCGGTGCAGGCCGCCACGGTCGTGGCGCTCGGCGACGACGTCCATGTCACCGAGCAGCGGGCGCGGTACGCGGCCCGGCGTGCCGCTCTGCGCACCGCGCTGGAGGGGCACGGCTTCCGCATCGAGCACAGCGAGGCCAGCCTCTATCTGTGGGCGACGCGGGACGAGCCGTGCTGGGACACGGTGTCGCACCTGGCGGAGCTCGGCATTCTGGTGGCGCCGGGCGACTTCTACGGCACCGCCGGTGAGCATTTCGTACGGGTGGCCTTCACGGCGACCGACGAGCGCGTCGAGGCCGCGGTCAAGCGCCTGGGCTGAGTACAGCCGAGTACGTACGAAGGGGCCCCGGGAGTTTGTGCTCCCGGGGCCCCTTCGGTGTGTACGGGGGACTAGCCGAGCGGGGAATTCACGGGCAGCTGGTCGGTGGGCAGGCCGCCGCCGACGGGAAGGCCGCCGCCGACGGGCAGGCCGCCGAGCGACTGCGTCGCCGTCCCGGTGGTGTCGCCCAGGACGTCGCCTGCGCTGCCCGCGGTGTCACCGGCCGCCTCCTTGGCGGTGCCGGGAGCCTTCTTGCCGGTCTTGCCGACGGTCTTGCCCGCGGCCGGGACGGCCTGCTTGACCGCGTTGCCGCCGGTGGTGCCCGCCAGGTCGGTGGTCTTCTGCGCCGCACCGTCGACGGTGCCGCCGAGGCTGTCCGTGTCGAGCGCGGTCAGGCCACCGCCGAGCGGGGCCTGCGGAAGTTCCACAGCGCCTGCGGAGCCGGCCGCACCGACCACGGGGGCTGCTCCCGCCGCGATGAGCAGCGCGGCACGGGCGATCCGACGGGTCAGGGGGAGGGACATGATGCTCCTTGAGACGAGAAGGACGTTGGTTCGGACGCAGTGACAACCGCCAGGAGGGAGGGAGAAGTTGCGGTGCGCCAAGGTAAAGAGTTTGCAATGCGTCGCATTATCAGTTTCGGATAAAGACGGGCAAACATTGCATTGCGCAGCCGACTGCCGAACCGTCACTTCCCTTTGCCTGCATGGGGTTTGAGGGGCACGCGACAGACGTGACGAAGGGATGGGCGAATTCTTGTCGGCGGACGAGTGGAGTGCCTCGTTCGAGGGAGTGCCCGGATTAGCGTGCGAGGCGAATTCGTACGTTACCCGTGTCGGAATCCGCTGCGGACCCCGCCGAATCCGACGCCGCGCCCGCGGAATGCCAGCCCTTCTCGGACTTCTGCGCGCTCCACACCCGGCCTTGGTACGAGACCTCTTCGATGCGCAGCCCGTCCGCGCGGGCAACCGCCCAGTGCGCCAGCTCCCAGCCCCGCCGGGAGGCCCCGCCGCCGTCCGTCCCGACCGTCGACGGCACCGGTACGGACACCTCGCGCGGGCCGGGTGCTCCCGCCCTGCCGGAGGTCCGGGCCTCGGGCAGCAGCTCGGGACCGAACGCCCGCACCAGCTCCGCCCGGACCTTCGCCGGGTCGCCCGCCCTGTGGACCTCGCGCGACTCGCAGGTCAGAGCCCCGCCCGCCCGGCCGGTGAGGGCCGCGGCCAGCAACGTCGCGTCGGGCTCGTGCTTCGCGTACGCCTGCGGGAAACCACTGCGCTGGACGCGCTGCGCCGCGACCGTCAGCGGCAGCCGCGAGTAGCCGGGTACCTCCGCGAGATGCTCGTAGAACTTCCCGGCGGCGTACACCGGGTCGAGGATCTGCCGGGTCGTGCCCCACCCCTTCGAAGGACGCTGCTGGAAGAGGCCGAGCGAGTCCCGGTCGCCGTGCTTGATGTTGCGCAGCCCCGACTCCTGGAGAGCGGTCGCGAGCGCGATGGTGACCGCGCGCTCCGGCATGCCGCGGGTGGTGCCGACGGCGGAGATCGTGGCGGCGTTCGCGGCCTGCTCGGCGCTGAGTTCGTACGTGGGGCCGCCGTCCCCGCCCTGGGACGCCCGGACCGTGCAGCGCGGAGCGCCGCCGCCGGTGACGTACTGCACGACGACATAACCGATCAGTGCCAGCAGCACGGCGAGCGCGGCCGCGATACGCAGGAGGCGGCCGCGCCTGAGGGGGGAGGCGGTCTCGGACACGCTGCCCACCGTACTGGAGCCCGCGTTAAGGTCGGAGCCATGCCCGACACCGTGCTTGACCTCACTCTTGATGCCCCGGCGCTGACCGCCGCACTCGTCGACTTCCCGTCGGTCAGCGGCACCGAGAAGCCGCTCGCCGACGCGATCGAGCAGGCGCTGCGCGAGCTGCCGCACCTCACCGTCGACCGGCACGGCAACAACATCGTGGCCCGCACCTACCTCGGGCGCGGCGAGCGGGTCATCCTCGCCGGGCACATCGACACGGTCCCCATCGCCGGCAACGTGCCGTCCCGGCTGGACGAGAACGGCGTGCTGTGGGGCTGCGGCACGAGCGACATGAAGTCGGGCGTCGCGCTCCAGCTGCGCATCGCCGCGACCGTCCCCGAGCCCAACCGCGACCTCACCTTCGTCTTCTACGACAACGAAGAGGTCGCCGCACACCTGAATGGTCTGGGTCATGTGGCCGAGGCCCACCCCGACTGGCTGGAGGGTGACTTCGCGGTCCTGCTCGAGCCGTCCGACGCCCAGGTCGAGGGCGGCTGCCAGGGCACCCTGCGGGTCTTTCTCCGTACGACGGGGGAGCGGGCACACTCCGCGCGCAGCTGGATGGGGTCCAACGCCATTCACGCCGCAGCCCCGATCCTGGCCCGCCTCGCCGCGTACGAGCCGAGGCGGCCGGTGATCGACGGCCTCGAGTACCGGGAGGGGCTCAACGCCGTACGGATCGAGGCGGGCGTCGCCAACAACGTCATCCCCGACGAGTGCACCGTGGTGGTCAACTACCGCTACGCGCCCGACCTCACCGAGCAGCAGGCCCTGGCCCATGTGCACGAGGTCTTCGCGGACTGCGGGGTTCAGGAGTTCGTGGTGGACGACCACTCGGGCGGAGCGCTGCCGGGGCTCTCGCACCCGGCCGCTGCCGCGTTCATGGAGGCCGTCGGCGGCACGGCGCAGCCCAAGTTCGGCTGGACGGACGTCTCGCGCTTCAGCTCGCTGGGCGTGCCCGCGGTCAACTACGGACCGGGCGACGCGCTCTTCGCCCACAAGCGGGACGAGCATGTCGCGGTGGAGAAGATCTCGTACTGCGAGGGCCGGCTCCGCGACTGGCTCACTGCCTGACAGCCCTGATTTCACATGTCGTAACGTTCGCCGACCTACCCTGACCCAAAGCGATGATGTTCGGCGGAGGGAGCAGGTCATGGGCAACCCCGAGGGACCCGAGGGTTTGCGGGCGCTGGCGGAACAGCGACTGGGCCCGGTGCTGCGCCGCAGGGAACAGGTGCAGCCCGGCACCACCGACCAGCGGCTGCTGGACACCGAGGGCGACTCCGAGTGGGTGCACACCGACCCCTGGCGGGTCATGCGCATCCAGTCGGAGTTCGTTGAGGGCTTCGGCGCGCTCGCCGAACTGCCCAGCGCGATCAGCGTCTTCGGCTCGGCCCGCACGGCGCCGGGATCCCCCGAGTACGAGACGGGTGTCCGCATCGGCAAGGCCCTGGTCGACGCCGGCTTCGCGGTGATCACGGGCGGCGGCCCGGGCGCGATGGAGGCGGCGAACAAGGGCGCGCGGGAGGCCGAAGGCATCTCCGTCGGCCTGGGCATCGAGCTCCCCTTCGAGCAGGGGCTCAACCCGCACGTCGACATCGGCGTGAACTTTCGCTACTTCTTCGTCCGAAAGACGATGTTCGTGAAGTACGCGCAGGGCTTCGTGGTCCTGCCGGGCGGCCTCGGCACCCTGGACGAGCTGTTCGAGGCGCTGACCCTGGTCCAGACGCGAAAGGTCACGCGCTTCCCGATCGTGCTGTTCGGTACGGAGTACTGGAGCGGCCTGGTGGACTGGCTGCGGAACACGGTGGTGGCGCAGGGGAAGGCGTCGGAGCACGACCTGCTGCTGTTCCATGTCACGGACGACGTGGAGGAGGCGGTGGCGATGGTGACCAAGGAAACGGGCCGCTAGCTTCCCCCGGGCCTCTGTCCCGGACCCTCGCGCCGTCGGAACGAGCGGGGTCCGGGGCAGAGGCCCGTCTTACGCCCGGCCGTGCAGTGAACGCCAGGGCCCACGTTTATGCCCGGCCGCGCCATGAATGCCAGAACCCGCCGTTACGCCAGGCCCCGCCGCGCCACCGCCGGTGGCCGGTGGCCCGCAATCGTCGACACCATGTCCAGCACCTGACGCGTCTCCGCCACCTCGTGCACCCGGTAGACCTGCGCCCCCAGCCACGCCGACACCGCCGTCGTCGCCAGCGTCCCGATCACGCGCTCCTTCACCGGCTTGTCGAGCGTCTCGCCGACGAAGTCCTTGTTCGAGAGCGAGACCAGCACCGGCCACCCCGTCTCGACCAGCTCCCCGAGCCGCCGCGTCGCCTCCAGCGAATGCCGCGTGTTCTTCCCGAAGTCATGACCCGGGTCGATCATGATCCCGTCCCGGCGAACCCCCAGCTCCACCGCCTGCTCGGCCAGCGACAGCGTCACCCGCAGGATGTCCGCAACCACGTCGTCGTACGCGATCCGGTGCGGCCGCGTGCGGGGTTGTGTGCCGCCCGCGTGGGTGCACACCAGGCCGACGCCGTACCGCGCGGCGACCTCCGCCAGCTTCGGGTCGACACCGCCCCACGCGTCGTTGAGCAGGTCCGCGCCCGCCTCGCAGACCGCCTCGCCCACGTCGTGCCGCCAGGTGTCGACGCTGATCACCACGTCCGGGAACCGCTTGCGCACCTCGGCCACGAAGCCGACCGTCCGCCGCGCCTCCTCCTCGGCCGTGACCTCCTCGCCGGGACCGGCCTTCACGCCACCGATGTCGATGATGGCGGCGCCCTCCGACACCGCCTGCTCGACGCGGGCGAGGGCGGGCTCGTCGCGGAACGTCGCACCCTGGTCGTAGAAGGAGTCAGGCGTACGGTTCACGATCGCCATGATCACCGGCTCGTGCGCGTCGAATTCACGCTGTCCCAGCCGCAGCATCAGCTGTTTCCTCCTCAGGTCGTCCGCCTGCGACCCTAACTGTCGGACTCGCGTGGCACGATCAGCACCGGACAGTTTCCGCTCCGGGGAGAGGGTCGCTCGTGTTCTTGTTCTTGCTGATCGCGATGGTCGTGGTCGTCGCCGCGGTCACGCTCGCCGTGGTCGGCGGCGGCGACAGTGCGGCTCTGCCGGAGGTGGCGCCCGAGCAGCTCGTCGATCCGCTGCCGGTCTCCCGCCCCGTCGGCCGGGCCGACGTCGACGCACTGCGCCTGCCGGTCGCCCCCCGCGGCTACCGGATGGCCGACGTGGACGATGTGCTGGGCCGCCTCGCCGCTGAGCTCGCCGAGCGGGACGCGCGCATCGCCGAACTGGAGTCCGCGCTGGCCGGTGCGCAGGCCACCACGGTCGGCAGGCCCGACCTGTTCACCAAGCCCGGCGAGGAGCCCGAGCAGTGACCGGCGGCGTCGTACCCGGGCCCGACGGGAAGCTGCGCTGCCCCTGGGGCCTGTCCACGGACGACTACGTCACGTACCACGACGAGGAGTGGGGCCGCCCGGTCCACGGCGACGACGCGCTGTTCGAACGGCTCTGTCTGGAGGCGTTCCAGTCAGGCCTGTCCTGGATCACCATTCTGCGCCGCCGTGAGAGCTTCCGGACCGCCTTCGACGATTTCAAGATCGCATCCGTGGCCGAGTTCACCGACACCGACAGGGAACGACTCCTCGCCGACCCCGGGATCATCCGCAACCGCGCCAAGGTCGATGCGACCCTCGCCAACGCGCGTGTGCTCGCCGACTGGTCGGCCGGCGAGCTGGACACGCTGATCTGGTCGTACGCCCCGGATGGGGCGAAGCGGCCGGCTCCGCGCACGATCGCCGACGTGCCCGCGGTCACCGACGAGTCCACGGCGCTGGCGAAGGCACTCAAGAAGCGCGGTCTGCGCTTCATCGGACCGACCACCGCCTACGCCCTGATGCAGGCGTGCGGCCTCGTCGACGACCATCTGCGGGACTGCGTCGCCCGCGGTGCCGCCTCCTAGCGGCCTTCCAGTGGCCTCCTAGCGGCCGAGGTACTTCGGCTTCTCCTTGCCGATGAACGCCTGGACCGCGATCGTGTGGTCCTCCGATGCGCCCGCCCGCGTCTGGAGCTCGTCCTCCTTCTCGAGGGTCTCGCCGAGAGTGTGGCCGGCGCCGTAGGCCAGGGACTCCTTGAGCGCCGCGTACGCCACGGTCGGCCCCTCGGCGAGGGCGCGGGCCACGGCGGCGGCCTCTGCGGCCAGGTTGTCCGCGGGGACCAGCTTGTTCGCGATGCCCCACTCGTACGCCTCCTGCGCCGAGAACGAACGCGGGAAGAGCAGCAGGTCGGCGGCGCGGCTCTGGCCGATCAGCCGCGGCAGCGTCCAGGACACCCCGGAGTCCGCGGTCAACGCGACACCCGCGAAGGACGTCGTGAACTTGGCGGTGTCGGCGACGACCCGGTAGTCCGCGGCGAGGGCGAAGCCGAGGCCCGCGCCCGCGGCGACGCCGTTGACCCCGGCCACGACCGGCTTCGGCATCTCCGTCAGGGCCCGCACGATGGGGTTGTAGTGCTCCCGCACGGTGCTCATGGTGCTGCCGCTGCCCGACTCGCGGTCGGCCGCGAGGAACCCGATGTGCTCCTTGAGGTCCTGGCCCACGCAGAAGGCGCGCCCGGACGCGGTGAGCAGTACCGCCCGTACGGCGGGGTCTGCGGCGGCTGCCTGGGCCGCGTCCCGGAGGGCGACCTTGGCCTCGGTGTTCATCGCGTTCATGGCCTCGGGCCGGTTGATCGTGATCGTCGCGAGTCCGTCGCTCACCTCGTACAGCACGGAGTCGGCCATGGCAGGGTCCCCTTTGCGGCTCAAACGGCGGTGTTCAGGCGTCTTCGGCCCGTGTTCACGCCCAGCATGTCGGAGATCGACGGGCCCGAACATGTGACCTGCGTCAAACAATCTTGGGGTCAGGTCCGGTGCGCGGTGGCGAAGTATCGCAGGCGGATCGCCGAATTGAGTGGTTTTGAGAGAGCGCGTTGCGCAAGCGATGCCGACTGATGTTGGTCATCGGGTCCCGCCATGCGGGATAATGACCTGGAAGCAATGTGTTCGATGCCGGTGACACCTGGGTTGTCGGCTGCGATGAGCTGGTTTCAGGAAGGGGAACGAGCATGGCGGCCATGAAGCCGCGGACGGGCGACGGCCCGCTCGAGGTGACCAAGGAGGGGCGGGGCATCGTCATGCGCGTTCCCCTCGAAGGCGGCGGTCGGCTTGTCGTCGAGCTGACTCCGGACGAAGCCGATGCCCTCGGCGACGCCCTGAAGAAGGTCGTCGGCTGACGCGGAAACGCCCTCACTTTTCATTGCCCCGGCACTCACGTGCCGGGGCAATGTGATTCCACCCCTGGAAACTCAGCCCCGGCGGACCGCGCAGAGCAGGCCGTCGCCAACCGGGAGCAGTGACGACAGCAGCTCCTGGCTTTCGCGGACCGCTCGCAGCAGCTCCCGTACGCGCAGCACCTCTGCCGGCTGGGCCGCCGAATCCACCGTGCGGCCGTCCGAGAAAACGCCCTCGAAGCACACCAGACCGCCAGGTCGCAGCAGGCGCAACGATTCAGCGAGACAGTCCAGCGACTCCATCCGGTCGCCGTCGCAGAACACGAGGTCGTACCCGCCGTCCGCCAGCCGCGGAAGGACGTCCAGCGCCCGGCCGGGGATGAAGCGGGCCCGGTTCCCCGCGAAGCCCGCCGCACGGAACGCCTGCTTGGCGAACTGCTGACGGTCCGGCTCGGGGTCCACCGTGGTCAGTACGCCGTCGGGCCGCATGCCGTGCAGCAGATAGATCCCGGAGACACCCGTCCCCGTACCGATTTCGGCCACCGCTTTCGCGTCAGCCGTGGCAGCCAGCAGTCGCAGCGCGGCGCCCGTGCCTGGTGACACCGAGCGCAGCCCTGACTCCCGGGCCCGGTCACGGGCCCAGCGCAGCGCGTCGTCCTCGGCGACAAAGGCGTCGGCGAACGCCCAGCTCGTCTGCCGGTTGGCGGTAATGACCCTCTCCCGTCCCCGTAGTTGGCGCGACGCTGACTGTATCCGCTGCACCCGGGAACCCGCAGATGGGACCAGGCGTTATGAAGGACGGGGGAAGCACATGGATCAAGACCGGAAGCAGCACCCAAATTCGCGTAAAGATTCTTATCCGGAGCTAACGGGCGAGGTGGCTATGGTAGGGGCTCCGCTGGACACCACCAGAGCCGACAGGGGAGGTGCGGCTGCACCTGCGGATCGGAGAGGAGTGCTGAGGCGCTTCCTCAGGTCGTCGGGTGAGCCGAGATCCGTGACCTACATTGCTGACCAGTCCCGCACCAACGACTCCGCAGCAACCGCGACCTTCGCATCGGATGCGGAATCGCAGGCGTGGACGCCTCCCACCTGGGAGGAGATCGTCAGCACGCACAGCGGCCGGGTCTACCGCCTCGCTTACCGACTGACGGGCAACCAGCACGACGCGGAGGACCTCACCCAGGAGGTCTTCGTCCGGGTCTTCCGCTCGTTGTCGACGTACACTCCCGGCACCTTCGAGGGCTGGCTCCACCGGATCACCACGAACCTGTTCCTGGACATGGTCCGCCGCAAGCAGCGCATCCGCTTCGACGCGCTCGGCGACGACGCGGCCGAGCGGCTGCCCAGCCGTGAGCCGTCCCCGCAGCAGGTCTTCAACGACACCCACTTCGACGCCGATGTGCAGCAGGCGCTGGACACCCTCGCGCCGGAGTTCCGTGCGGCCGTGGTCCTCTGTGACATCGAGGGGCTCTCGTACGAGGAGATCGCCGCGACCCTCGGCGTCAAGCTCGGCACCGTCCGCAGCCGCATCCACCGCGGCCGGTCCCATCTGCGCAAGGCTCTGCAGCACCGTTCCCCGGAGGCCCGTGCGGAGCAGCGCATGCCGGCGGGTGCGCTCGGCCTGGCAGGGGAGGGCGGACCGGCGTGAGCGGCTCAAGTCCCACCCCTGCGGAGCAGCACCTGGGGGACCGGCTCGCCGCGCTTGTCGACGGCGAGCTGAAACACGACGTCCGGGACCGGGTGCTGGCCCATCTGGCGACCTGTCCCAAGTGCAAGGCCGAGGCCGATGCCCAGCGCCGCCTGAAGAACGTCTTCGCGCACACCGCGCCGCCGCCGCCTTCCGAGGGGCTGCTCGCGCGGCTCCAGGGGCTGCCCGCGGGACCCGGAGGTGACGACGACGGCCGGGGGGGTCCTTTCGACGGGGGGCGGATCGCCGACTCCGTTTTCGGAGCACTGAACCCCTCGTCGGGGCAGGCCCGCGACTCCCGCACCCAGACCTTCGGGTACGTCCCCACGGGCGCGCACGCGGCCGTGCTTCCCGGTGGATCCGGCGGCTTCCGGATCCATGACGTCGGGCGCTCGGAAGCGGAGCGCTCGCCCTGGCGCGGGCGCAGGTTCGCCTTCGCGGCCGCAAGCGCGGTCTCGTTCGCTGCGATCGCCCTCGGCGGGGCCATCCCGCTGGACGGCTCGGTCCAGGCGGGCCCCAGGGGCGAGGGCTCGGGGAACAACGTCACGCCGTTGCGCTCGCCCACCGGTTCGGGTTCCGGGGTGAGCGGCATCCGGAGTACGGACGCCGAGCGCCGCCGCAGCGGGGGCAACGGCCTTGGCCGATCGGACAACCGGCCGGTGATTGCCGGGGCGCCCAGCCTGCTGGCCCCTGCCGCGCCGCTCAACCACCCCTTCTCCGCACCGATGCTGACGGACACCTCGCTCTCCAGGCCGCCGCTGATACGGCCCGCGGGCTCCGCTTTCCAGCTCGCCACCGATCCCGGTCCCACCCCGACGGCCACACCCGTCCCCACACATCACGCTGCTCCGACGCAGTCTGCTCGGCCCCTGCCGCCCCAGCACTGACGGGGACCCTGCGCGCAGATTCGCAAACCTGGTTGAATCCTCTGAGGGGTGCCCCACGGGGGTGCGCAGTGGCCGGCAGTTTGCGGGGAGAGCATGGACGACGGGAAGCCCACCGGACCGAAGGCGAAGTGGTGGAGCCGGCCCAGCGCGGCACGTGCGACCCACTCGGAGGCGCAGATTCAGGAGCCGGTGCCGGCGCCTGAACCTGCGTTGGTGCCTGTGCCCGAGGAGGTAGCGGACACCGAGGTCACGGCGGAGCTTCCGCCCACTCCCGCGCAGGCCAGGGCGAAGCCGCAGCACCAGCCCGACGAGTACAGCACCCCGCCGTACGGCGAGCCGGGGCCGTGGGCGCCGGCACCGCACGTACAGCATCCGGTGCCGACGCCGGCGCAGGGCACTCCCGTACCGCCGCAGTACCCCGCGTCGAACGGCACGGCACCGGCAGGGGGCAGCGGCGGCGGATACGCCCCGCCGCCCGAACCTCAGCCGCATGCCCAGCCTCACGATCAGCTTCAGCCGCATGCCCAGCAGCACCCGCAGCCCCAGCCCCAGGTCCCGGCCCAGCCGGGCACCTCCCTCTGGCTGCAGTACGACCCATGGAGCACCCCCGGCCAGCCGCTGACCCACCCCGGTGAACCCGCCAAGAAGCAGCGACGACGCGGATCGCTGCTCGTCGGGGCCGTCCTGCTGGCGCTGGTCGCGGGCGGCATCGGCGGCGGCATCGGCGCGTACATCGAACGCAACGGCGGCATCACCGACCTCGAACTCCCACAGGCGCCCAAGGACAACGGCAACCGCGCACCCGACAGCGTCGCGGGCATCGCCGCCAGCGCGCTGCCGAGCGTCGTCACCCTCCATGTCAGCGGCAGCGGCGAACAGGGCACCGGCACCGGCTTCGTACTCGACCAGCAGGGCCACATCCTGACGAACAACCATGTCGTCGACCCGGCCGGTTCCTCCGGCGACATCTCCGTCACCTTCAGCGGCGGCGAGACCGCCAAGGCGACGCTCGTCGGCAAGGACAGCGGCTACGACCTCGCCGTGGTCAAGGTCTCCGGCGTCTCGAACCTCAAGCCCCTGCCCCTCGGCAACTCCGACAGCGTGCAGGTCGGCGACCCGGTCGTGGCCATCGGCGCGCCCTTCGACCTCCAGAACACCGTGACCTCCGGCATCATCAGCGCCAAGGAGCGCCCGATCACCGCGGGCGGCGAGAAGGGCGACGGCAGCGATGTCAGCTATGTCGACGCGCTCCAGACCGACGCCCCGATAAACCCCGGCAATTCGGGCGGCCCGCTGGTGGACACCAAGGCCCACGTCATCGGCATCAACAGCGCCATCCGCGCCGCCGACACCGGCTCGGGTCCCGAGGGTGGACAGGCCGGTTCCATCGGTCTCGGCTTCGCCATCCCGATCAACCAGGGCAAGCGCGTCGCCGAGGAGCTGATCAACACCGGCAAGGCGACCCATCCGGTGATCGGCGTCAGCCTCGACATGAAGTACACCGGCGACGGCGCCCGCGTCGGCGACAAGGGCAAGGACGGCACGCCGTCCGTCTCGCCCAAGGGCCCCGGCGCCAAGGCCGGTATCAAGCCGGGCGACATCATCACCAAGGTCGACGGCCAGCGCGTCCACAGCGGCGAGGAGCTGATAGTGAAGATCCGCTCCCACCGCCCCGGCGACCGGCTCAAGCTGACCCTGGTGCGCGGCGGCCGTGAACGGACGATGACCCTCACGCTCGGCTCCGCGTCCGGCACATGACGTACAGCGAAACGCCGAAGACACAGGGTCCGGCACGGGTCGCGGGAAGGTACCGCGCGGACAGTTCCGGCGGGTACCGTGGATCGGGCCCGGACCCCATCCGACCTGCGGGCCACAGAGAACACGAGGAGCAGCAGGGTGTTCAATGACATAGGCGCACTGGAGCTGGTGGCGCTCGTGGTGCTCGCCGTGCTCATCTTCGGCCCCGACAAGCTGCCGAAGGTCATCCAGGACGTCACCCGCTTCATCCGGAAGATCCGCGAGTTCTCCGAGAGCGCGAAGCAGGACATTCGCAGCGAACTGGGGCCGGAGTTCAAGGATTTCGAGTTCGAGGACCTCAACCCGAAGGCGTTCATCCGCAAGCAGCTGAACGAGAACGAGGACCTGAAGGATCTCAAGGACCTCCGCAGCAGCTTCGACCTCAAGAAGGAGATCAACGAGGTCGCCGATGCGGTGAACAGCAAGGAATCCGACACATCGGTTCCTGCCGCCGTCAATGGCTCGCCCGGCACCCCCGACCTGCTCAAGAAGCGCGAAAAGCTCGATCAGGACGAGCGACCGCCCTTCGACGCAGACGCCACCTGAGTACCGTCAATCCCTGCGAGCCGGGACAGGGTGGCTATTCTCCATCTGTCCGGCAGTGAGGACGCCCGAGGGGGGCGGGTCCGCTCCGGGCCTCGGACACAGAGGAGGCGGCCGGGTAGATGGAGACGACAAGTCGGCTGGCGGCGCAAGGCACGGTCAGCGATTCCCCTGCCCCCGGCGGGCAGCGCCCGCTCGCGGAGGCACCGGCGGGGACGCCGCCCCGGCGCGCGGTCGACGAGTACCTGCGTGCGTCCTTCCCCTGGTACGGCCTCGACGAGGCCTTCACGGGCCCGCGCCGGCTGATGCAGGTCGGCACCGCGGCGGACGGCACGGTGCAGCACGGCGCGACGGGCCACGGCGACGAGCCGTCGATACGGTCGGAGGCCGGCGGCACGGAGAGGGAGCGTTTCGCGGCGGTCATCACCGTGGCGGCGAGCCCGGTACGCCGCAGCGGTGACGGCACGGGCGTCCTGGACGCCACCACGGCCTCCTCGGCGGCCTGGCTGGCCGGCTCGGGGCTCCTGGCCCACACCTGGCCCGGCCAGTTGGACCACTCGCTGCGCGACGACTGGCTGGACCAGCAGACCGAGACCGCGTTCGAGCTGGCCGACGATCTGCACGGAGAGGCCTGGTCGATGCTCTCGCTGCCGGTGGACGGTGAGCCGACCTCCTTCCACTACCGCGAGTCGGAGTTCGGCTGGGTTCTGGCCGGGTCGACGCGGACGGGTGTGCACATCGGTGCGTACGGGCGGGGGATGAGCGCGTACGGGCTGGGCTTCGCGGTGGTCCAGGACCTGGGCGCGTACGCGTAGGCAGCATGACGAAGGGCACCGCTCGTCGAGCGGTGCCCTTCACGCATGTGCGGACCGTGCAGGCCGGTCGTCGGTTGTGCCCGATCGTTCCGCCCCGCGGAACGATTGCCCACAACCCAGGTCAGAACTTGTTGCGCGGCGTGATGCCCAGCGACATGCCGGACAGTCCGCGCGCGCGGCCGCCCAGCTTGCCCGCGATCGCCCGCAGCGCCGCGCCCGCGGGCGAATCCGGGTCGGTCAGGACGACCGGCTTGCCCTCGTCGCCGCCCTCGCGCAGCCGGACGTCGATCGGGATTGAGCCCAGCACCGGCACATTCGCGCCCGTCGTCTTCGTCAGCCCCTCGGCGACCCGCTGGCCGCCACCCGAGCCGAAGACGTCGACCATCTCGTCGCAGTGCGGGCAGGGCATGCCCGACATGTTCTCGACGACGCCCACGATCTTCTGGTGGGTCTGCACGGCGATCGAACCGGCCCGCTCGGCCACCTCCGCGGCAGCCTGCTGCGGGGTGGTGACCACCAGGATCTCGGCGTTCGGCACCAGCTGCGCCACGGAGATCGCGATGTCGCCGGTGCCCGGCGGCAGGTCGAGCAGCAGCACGTCCAGGTCGCCCCAGTACACATCCGCGAGGAACTGCTGAAGCGCGCGGTGAAGCATTGGGCCGCGCCACACCACCGGGGCGTTGCCCGGGGTGAACATCCCGATCGAGATGACCTTCACGCCGTTCGCCGACGGCGGCATGATCATGTTCTCGACCTGGGTGGGACGGCCGTCCGCACCCAGCATGCGCGGCACGCTGTGGCCGTAGATGTCCGCGTCCACGACGCCGACCTTCAGCCCGTCGGCCGCCATCGACGCCGCCAGGTTCACGGTCACGGAGGACTTGCCGACGCCGCCCTTGCCCGAGGCCACCGCGTACACCCTGGTCAGCGAGCCCGGCTGGGCAAACGGCACCTCGCGCTCCGCCGTCCCGCCGCGCAGCGAGGCCGCCAGCTCGCGCCGCTGCTCGTCGCCCATCACGTCCAGCGAGACGTCGACGCGCGTGACGCCTTCGACCCGCGCGACCGCGTCGGTTACATTCTTGGTGATCGTCTCGCGCATCGGGCAGCCGGAGACGGTGAGATACACCGTGACGGCGACCGCCCCGTCCGCCCCGATCTCGACCGATTTGACCATGCCGAGGTCGGTGATCGGTCGGTTGATCTCTGGGTCGTTCACCGTCGCCAGTGCTTCAAGCACCGCGTCTTCCGTAGCCATACGGACGATGGTACGGCGCCGACCGCCACCCCCGGTAAGCCCTGTCAGCGGTCGCCTTCGTCACTCCCGTCCGTGCGCTCGGACGGGAATAGACGCCGCTCGTCCATCTCCTTCATCAAGTCCTGGAATTCGGTGCGGATCCAGTCCCGGGTGGCGACCTCGCCGAGTCCCATCCGCAGCGCGGCGATCTCCCGGGTCAGATACTCGGTGTCCGCGATGGAGCGCTCGTTCTGCTTGCGGTCCTGCTCGTAGGTGACCCTGTCGCGGTCGTCCTGGCGGTTCTGCGCCAGCAGGATCAGCGGGGCCGCGTACGACGCCTGCAGCGACAGCATCAGCGTCAGGAAGATGAACGGGTACTCGTCGAAGCGGAGATCACTGGGAGCGGAGACGTTCCACACGACCCACACGACGACGATCACCGTCATCCAGGCGATGAACCGCCCGGTTCCCAGGAAGCGGGCAGTCTTCTCCGAGAACCGGCCGAGGGCCTCGGGGTCGTAGTCCGGCAGCAGCCTGCGCCGTGGCGCGCGCGGCACATCGAGCCGGACCCTGCGGCGCACGGCACTCGCCCCGGCCGGCATGCGCTCCTTCGGCTCGCCGCGCTCGCTCAGCCCGTACTCGCTGCCGCTACCCATGGGCGGACTCCTCGCGGGCGGATTCCTCGCGGGCGGACTCCTCGAAATCCGTCTCCCGCCAGTCCTCCGGCAGCAGATGGTCGAGTACGTCGTCGACGGTCACCGCCCCCAGCAGCGATCCGCTCTCGTCGACGACGGGCGCCGCCACCATGTTGTACGCCGCGAGATAGCTGGTCACCGCGGGGAGCGGGGTGTCCGGCGCGAGCGGCGGCAGATCGCTGTCCACGATCGAGCTGACCAGCGTGAACGGCGGGTCCCGCAGGAGCCGCTGGAAGTGCACCGTGCCCAGGTACTTGCCCGTCGGCGTCTCGTCCGGCGGCCTGCACACGTACACCTGCGCGGCGAGCGCGGGGGAGAGGTCCTGCTGCCGTACGCGGGCGAGCGCGTCCGCGACCGTCGCGTCCGGGCGCAGCACGATCGGCTCGGTGGTCATCAGACCGCCCGCCGTCCGCTCCTCGTACGACAGCAGCCGCCGCACATCGGCGGCGTCGTCCGGCCGCATCAGCGTGAGCAGCCGCTCCTTGTCCTCCTCGGGGAGCTCCGAGAGCAGGTCGGCCGCATCGTCCGGGTCCATCGCCTCCAGGACGTCCGCCGCGCGCTCCTCCTTGAGCTTGCCGAGGATCTCCACCTGGTCGTCGTCGGGCAGCTCCTCCAGTACATCCGCGAGCCGGTCGTCGTCGAGGGCGGCCGCGACCTCGGCACGCCGCTTCGGCGAGAGATGGTGCAGCACATTGGCGAGGTCGGCAGGGCGCAGCTGCTCGAAGGTCGCCAGGAGACTCTCCGCACCCTGCCCGTGCTCCTCCAGCGAGAAGCCGGTCACGGTCGACCACTCGACGGTCAGCGTCTCGCCCTTGCGGCGCAGCGCCCCGGGCTTTCCCTTGCGCACGAAGACCTTGTCGATCTCCCAGTCGCGGCGGGCGGGCAGCTGCTGGATCGAGACGTCGAGGACGGTGGCCTCCTCGTCGGTCTCCACGAGCCGTACGCGCCGGTCCAGCAGCTCGCCCAGCACCAGCCGTTCGGTGGGGCGCTGCTCGAAGCGGCGCATGTTCAGTACGCCGGTGGTGATGACCTGGCCCGACTCCACGCCCGTGACCCGGGTCATCGGGAGGAAGATCCGGCGGCGGCTGAGCACCTCGACGACCATGCCGAGCAGCCGCGGCGGCCGGCGTCCGACGCGCAGCATCGCGACCAGGTCGCGCACGCGTCCCACCTGGTCTCCGTGGGGGTCGAAGACAGGCACACCGGCGAGGTGGGAGACAAAGATCCGGGGGGCGCCTGCCGCCATGCTCCCCGCCTCCTCTTTGCCCGTGAATGCCGCTGTTTGAGGGCTTCAGGCTAGCCCGTACCGTTCCGGGATGCCCTGGCTGGGCGTCCGGACGGGACCCTTCCGATCGATGTCCTCAGCACGGGTACGCTGCGATCTGCCACCACGACACGCAGATGAGAGGCAGTGGTTGTGACTCCCCTCCCTCCGGTTTCCCGGGGCCGCCGGGCCGCGCTCTCCATGGCGCTGTGCGCCGGGCTGATCGCGGTACTCACGGCGTGCAGCGAGGATCCGGACGCGGGGACCAACGGAGTCGGCAAGCTCTCCGCGGACGAGATCGAGACCAAGGCGCGCGCCACGGCGGACGCGGCGGCTTCGGTTCGGCTCTCCGGGACGCTGGTCAGCAAGGGCGGTACGTACAAGCTCAACATGCGCCTCAAGCACGACGGCGGCACCGGCTCGGTCACCTCGAAGGACAACACCTTCGAACTGCTGCGGATCGGGGACGCGCTCTATCTGAAGGCCGACGCGGGCTTCTGGAGCCACGCGGACGGCAAGGGCGACGGGAAGCCGAGCAAGAGCGACGCGGAGGTGGCGGGCAAGCTCAACGACAAGTACGTGAAGGTTCCCTCCGGGGACCCGGCGTACAAGCAGTTCCGCGGCTTCACGGACATGGATGTGCTGCTGGAGGGCCTGCTCGGCATGCAGGGCGAACTCAGCAAGGGCGACCGTACGCAGGTGGGCGGCGTCCGCACGATCAAGGTCATGGCGGGCGAGGGCGCGGGCGGCACGCTCGACGTCTCGCTGGAGGGCAAGCCGTATCCGCTCCAGTTCGCGCGCGCGGGCGGGGCGGGTGTGCTGACGCTGGGGGACTGGGACAAGGACTTCGCGCTGGCCGCGCCGTCGAAGGACGAGACGGTGGACTACGGCCAGAAGTTGCCGAAGACCAGAGACTAGGGCCTGTCGTTCGGATCTTGCCGGGCTCGCGTGCCCTGGCGCGCGCTCCCCCGTAGCCCTTCGGGCACGGGAGGTGCCCCCACGCCGCGTTGTCGTCAGTCGCCGACGCTCCGCGTCGGCTCCTTCCTCCGCCTTGCGATCGCACGCACCGCAGTGACATCAGCCGCTCCGCGGCGGGCCGCTTCCTGATCCGGCCTGATCCAAACGACAGGCCCTAGCTGCGCTTCTGCTTGCGCTTCAGGAGCAGGCGCGGCAGGCCCGCAGGCGCCGGCCGGCGGGTGGTCGCCGTCGTCGGCAGTGGCGCCGCCGCCCCCGAATCGTCGGGGAAGTCCGTCGTCGACGCCGCCCCCGGCTCAAGGCGCAGCACCCGGCACTCACGCGCCCAGCGCTCCGTCATCTGCTCCGCGTCCGGCGCGTTCAGGCGCTTGCCCTTCAGTTCGGCGACAGCCGACTCCCAGGCCTCGGAGTGCGGCTCCAGCTCGCTCACCGTCGCCGTCCAGACGATCAGGCGGCCGCCCTTGTCCTTGCTGCGGACCGTGACCTCGGCCGTCGCGCCGTCCGCCAACTGCGGCAGGGGCTGCTCGCCGGGACCGTCGCCCACGACATGCGCGGCACCGTCGTGCCAGACGTGCCACAGGGCCCGCGCGGGACCCCCGCCGCGCACCCAGACGAGGCCGGACTTCTTCGTGGCCTCCTCGATGAGCGCCGGGCCGAGCAGTTGTTCAGTCATGCGGGCAGCCTATCTACAGCCAGCCGTTGCGCTTCAGGGTGCGGTGGATCGCGAGGCAGAGCCCGATGATGCCGGTGAGCACCAGGGGATAGCCGTACTTCCAGTGCAGCTCCGGCATGTGGTCGAAGTTCATGCCGTAGACCCCGCAGACCGCCGTCGGCACGGCGATGATCGCCGCCCAGGAGGTGATCTTGCGCATGTCCTCGTTCTGCGCGACCGTCGCCTGCGCGAGGTTGGCCTGGAGGATGGAGTTCAGCAGCTCGTCGAAGCCGATGACCTCTTCCTGCACCCGGGCGAGGTGGTCGGCGACATCGCGGAAGTACTTCTGGATGTCCGGGTCGATCAGCCGCATCGGCCGCTCGCTCAGCAGCTGCATCGGCCGCAGCAGCGGTGACACGGCTCGCTTGAATTCCAGGACCTCACGCTTGAGCTGGTAGATCCGCCCGGCGTCGCTGCCGCGTGGGCTGCCCTTCGCCGGCGCCGAGAAGACATCGATCTCGACCTCGTCGATGTCGTCCTGCACCGCCGCGGCCACCGCGATGTACCCGTCCACCACATGGTCGGCGATGGAGTGCAGCACCGAGGACGGCCCTTTGGCGAGCAGCTCGGTGTCCTCCTCGAGCCGGTGCCGGAGCGCCCGCAGCGAGCCCTTGCCGCCGTGGCGCACCGTGATGACGAAGTCCCGGCCGGTGAAGCACATCACCTCACCGGTCTCGACGACCTCGCTCGTCGCCGTGAGCTCGGCGTGCTCGACGTAGTGGATCGTCTTGAAGACGGTGAACAGCGTGTCGTCGTACCGCTCCAGCTTGGGCCGCTGGTGGGCGTGGACCGCGTCCTCGACGGCCAGCGGGTGCAGCCCGAACTCCGCCGCGATACCCGCGAATTCAGCTTCCGTCGGCTCGTGCAGCCCGATCCATGCGAAGCCGCCGCCCTCGCGCACCCGCAGCATCGCCTCGTGCGGCGTCTGGCAGACGTCGGTGTCCAGCCGCTTGCCGTCGCGGTAGACCGCGCAGTCGACGACGGCACTGGAGGCGGAGGGGTCGCGGGTGGTGTCGTACGTGCTGTACGGGGTGCTGCTCTTGCGCAGGGACGGGCGCACTGCTGCACGCAGGTCACGGATCATCGACATGGCTGGCTCCTTCACGGAGAGGCCGTCGGCGGGTGGCGTGGCACAGCCCGGAATGAGGACGTGATGCATACGTCCGCAAAGCGGGCGGCACCGCGGGATTCGCGGTGACGGCGTTCGCTACAGACAGGCAAAAACGAAGTGCTCTTCCGTCGTGCGAAATGCCGCGGGCCCCGTGCGGGAAGGCCTCAGATCACCAAGGAGAGGTGTCGTGCGGAAGAGCGGTTGGTACTGCACGGTCGACTTCGATCCACCGCAGACCCCACCTCCTCCGGCCGGTCCCCCGTGGGGGATGACGTGTCGTCGGGACTGAAAGAACGCTCCTGCGTGCCGTCCCGACCAGCGGCCAAGACTATCAGCCGACAGAGGGCCAATCCCTTGTTTTGCCCGTTCCATACGCGCTTTATGCTCGCGACATGGAAGATGTTCTTGCTCTGGTCGAGGCCCGGCTGCGTACGGCACTGGGCGAGCCGGACGCGCGCGCCGCGGTGACCTTCCTCGGTACGGACCGCATCGAGGTACTGCGTTTCATGGACGGGGACATCGTCCGCTACGCCACGCTCGGCATGTCCGCGAATCCGATGACGGACCCCGCCGAGGCCCTCGCCGACCCGGTGAAGGGGCCGCGCGCGGAGCTGGTCCTGTCCGTACGGGCCGGGCTCGCCGATACCGACAAGGTGCTGCGGCCTCTCGCCGTACTGGCCGCGTCCCCGCAGGTCGAGGGCGTGGTGGTGGCTCCCGGCGCCTCGCTGGACGTCGGTGGTCCGCTCTGGCCTTCCGCACCGTTCAGCTCGGTGCTCGTCGCAGAACCGGGCGGTCTGGTCGAGGATCTGGAACTGGACGATCCGATGGACCCGGTGCGCTTTCTGCCGCTGCTGCCGATGACGTCGAACGAGGCGGCCTGGAAGCGGGTGCACGGCGCACAGGAGCTCCAGGAGCGCTGGCTGACGCACGGTACGGACCTGCGCGATCCGCTGCGCAGGTCCGTAACTCTCGAGTGATTTCTCACTAGTTGGCGAAGACGGTCACACTGTCCTCGGTCGCGTGCAGCGGCCGGTGCTCCTCCGCCTCGTGGCTCAGCGAGGCCCGCCGCGCCCAGACGATGCCCGCGCCGGTCACCGCTGCGACCGCCGCGACCACGAACGGGATGTGGATGTCGGTCCACTCCTCGATCTTCGGCGCGAAGTAGGGCGCCGCGGCCGCCGCGAACCAGCGCACGAAGTTGTAACCGGCGCTGGCCACCGGCCGGGGCGCGTCCGAGACGCCCAGCGCGAGCTCGGTGTAGACGGTGTTGTTCAGGCCGATGAAGGCGCCGGAGACGATCGTCCCTACGACGGCCACCGTGTGATTGCCGTATCCGAGCACCAGCAGGTCGACCGCGAGCAGCACCAGCGATCCGCCGAGCACCTTGAGCGACCCGAAGCGTGCCTGCAGCCGGGGCGCGACCAGAACCGAGAAGACCGCGAGTAGCACACCCCAGGCGAAGAAGACCGCGCCCGACGTGTACGGGGTCATGTTCAGCACGAACGGCGTGAAGGCCAGAACCGTGAAGAACGCGTAGTTGTAGAAGAACGCCGACGCGGCGGCGGAGGCGAGTCCGCCGTGCCCGAGCGCCTTCACCGGGTCGAGCAGCGAGGTCTTGCGCGCGGGCTTCGGCTGCTCCTTGAGGAGGGCCGTGATGCACAGGAAGCCGATCGCCATCAGTGCGGCCGTGCCGAAGAACGGATAGCGCCAGCTGGCGTCGCCGAGCAGGGCACCGAGCAGCGGCCCGCAGGCCATGCCGAGGCCGAGAGCCGACTCGTACAGCAGGATCGCCGCTGCGCTGCCGCCGGCCGCGGCGCCGACGATGACGGCGAGTGAGGTCGAGACGAAGAGCGCGTTGCCCAGACCCCAGCCGGCCCGGAAGCCGACCAGCTCGCCGACCGATCCCGAGGTGCCGGACAGTGCGGCGAAGACGATGACGAGTGCGAGACCGGCCAGCAGCGTCTTGCGGCCGCCGATGCGGCTGGAGACGTAGCCGGTGACCAGCATGGCCACGGCGGTGATCAGGAAGTACGAGGTGAAGAGCAGCGAGACCTGGCTGGGCGTCGCGTCCAGGCCCTTGGCGATGGACGGCAGGATCGGGTCCACCAGGCCGATCCCCATGAAGGCGACGACGGACGCGCCTGCCGTGGCCCAGACGGCCTTCGGCTGACGCAGGATGCTCGTGGCTCCTTCTTCGAACGGATCCTCTCCGCGCATGAAACGGCTCCTCTGCTTCTCCGCTGGACTGATCGAATCGTTGCGATATACATACAATAAATTAGGCACCCTAATGAATGCAAGTTACATCTAGTTTCGGCTGGTGGGAGCACACGCCGGACGGGTGATCGTCCTTGACGCGACGACGGCCGGGGAGGACCGTGGGGCGCTATGAGGGGCGAACCCAGTTGCCCGAAGTGCGGTGGCCGGGTCAGGGCGCCCGGTCTCTTTGCCGACTCCTGGCAGTGCGATGTGCACGGGGCTGTGCACCCGCTGCAGCCGGTGATCCCGCCCAGCGTCGAGGCTCTCGGCGTGGTCGTGAACCGTGCGAAAGTCCCCGTCTGGATGCCCTGGCCGCTGCCCGTCGGCTGGCTCTTCACCGGTGTCGCCTACGCGGGCGACGACCGCAGCGGCGGCCGCGCGACCGCGGTGGCCTGCTCGGGCCCCGGCCCGCTCGGCGGCATAGGTGAACTGCTCCTGATCGCCGAGGAACTGGGCGTCGGCCTCGGGGCGCGCCATGCGGGGATGGACGGCCCCGACCCCGGCCCGCACATCTGCGTCGACAAGCCTCCGCAGACCAAGGTCCTCGCCGCCGGCCGCCCCACCCCGCTGTGGCATGTCGCCGATTCGCCCGACGACCGGGCGGTGTTCGCGGGCGAGGCCCGCGGGCTCTGGCTGTGGGCGATCGTCTGGCCCGAGCAGTCCGGGCTGCTGATGTACGACGAGCTGGTGCTGACGGATCTGCGTGAGGCCGGCGCCGAGGTGGAACTGCTGCCCTGCGGGGCGCTGTCACCGCGTCTGCTGTCGTGAACCGGGGCTGTTCGAATCCCCGATACACTTGACCGTCCCCCTGTCCGTCTGCCGTCCCTGGAGTCACGCGTCGTGCGCATCGATCTGCACACCCACTCCACGGCATCGGACGGCACGGACACCCCGGCCGAGCTGGTGCGCAATGCCGCCGCTGCCGGACTGGACGTCGTGGCGCTCACCGACCACGACACCACCCGCGGCCATGCCGAGGCGATGGCTGCGCTCCCCGAGGGCATCACCCTGGTCACCGGCGCCGAACTCTCCTGCCGTATCGACGGGGTGAGCCTGCATCTGCTGGCGTATCTCTTCGACGCGGACGAGCCGGATCTGCTGCGTGAGCGTGAGCTCGTACGGGACGACCGGGTACCGCGTGCCCAGGCGATGGTGGCCAAGCTCCAGGAGCTGGGTGTGCCCGTCGAGTGGTCGCACGTCGCCCGTATCGCCGGAGACGGCTCGGTCGGCCGCCCGCACATCGCGTCCGCGCTCGTCGAACTCGGCGTCGTACCCACCGTCTCCGACGCGTTCACCACCGAGTGGATCGCCGACGGAGGCCGTGCGCACATCACCAAGCACGAGCTCGACCCCTTCACGGCGGTCCGGCTGGTCAAGGCCGCCGGAGGCGTCACTGTCTTCGCGCACCCGCTCGCCGTGAAGCGCGGCCGTACCGTGCCGGAGAGCGCGATAGCGGAACTCGCCGCGGCGGGTCTCGACGGCATCGAGATCGATCACGTCGACCACGACGAGGCGACGCGGGACCGGCTGCGCGGACTCGCCGCCGACCTCGGCCTGCTGGGCACCGGATCCAGCGACTACCACGGCAGCCGCAAGACGTGCCGGCTCGGGGAGTTCACCACCGACCCGGAGATCTACGGCGAGATCACGCGCCGCGCGACGGGCGCGTTCCCGGTGCCGGGCACGGGCGGACGCCCCGCCTAAGGCCTGTCCGGCCCATCGTGCCGGGCTCGATCGACCTGACATTCCCTCACCTCGCCCCCTGTTCGACCCCTCTTCCCGCTAGGCCCTCACTGTGTTCGACGCTGCCATTTTCGGCTCTCTCTTCCTGACCCTCTTTGTCATCATGGATCCCCCTGGGATCACTCCGATCTTCCTCGCGCTGACCTCCGGCCGGCCCGCCAAGGTGCAGCGCCGGATGGCCTGGCAGGCCGTGGCCGTCGCCTTCGGCGTGATCACCGTCTTCGGCATTCTCGGCCAGCAGATCCTGGACTATCTGCATGTCACTGTGCCCGCCCTGATGATCGCGGGCGGTCTGCTCCTGTTGCTCATCGCGCTCGACCTGCTGACCGGCAAGACGGACGAGCCGCAGCAGACGAAGGACGTCAATGTCGCGCTCGTACCGCTGGGCATGCCATTGCTTGCCGGTCCCGGTGCGATCGTCTCGGTGATTCTGGCCGTGCAGCACGCGGACGGCGTCACGCAGCAGGTGTCCGTGTGGGCGGCGATCGTGGCGATGCATGTGGTGCTCTGGCTGACCATGCGCTACTCGCTGCTGATCATCCGGCTGATCAAGGACGGCGGCGTGGTGCTGGTGACCCGGCTCGCGGGCATGATGCTCTCCGCCATCGCCGTGCAGCAGATCATCAACGGCGTGACCCAGGTGATCCGGGGCTCCTGAGCAGGTGACCGCATGCACAACGCCCCCGTACGGTGATCCGTACGGGGGCGCTCTGCGTCACATCACAACATCTTCAAGCGTTACGAGGCCGTGGATTCGGCCGGTCGGATATAGATGCGCTGGCCGATCGAAGCGGCCTGCTGCACGATCCGGTTGACGGAGGCGGCGTCTACGACGGTGGTGTCAACGGCGGCGCCGTCGACGTCGTCGAGTCGCATGATCTCGAAGCGCATGGCTTCTCCCTTCGTCTGATCCTCCTGCTGGAGAACTGATGGCAAACGGATGTCCGTCTGGGTTCTATAGCCGTTCAACGGTATGCACCCTGCAAACATTCCCTACGCTAAGGAAATTTTTTGGATGCCTAACTACTGGCAGGTAGTGGCGCGGCCACGGAGAATGAGCCTCGTATGAACGATGCAGAGATCAACGAGGTCGGCGCCCGCCTGGAGCGCACCAACGAGCTGCTCCATCGCATGCTCGCCGAGGTCGCCAAGACCCCTTCGACGCATGCCATCTTCGTCGACGCCGGTTACGTCTATGCTGCGGCCGGGTTGCTTGTGGCGGGCACCGAGGACCGGCGTTCCTTCGACCTGGACGCCGAGGGGCTGATCGAGGCCTTCATCGACAAGGCCCGCACGATCTTCGCGGACAGCAGGCTGCTGCGGGTGTACTGGTACGACGGCGCCCGGCGCCGTATCCACACTCCTGAGCAGCAGTCCATCGCCGAGTTGCCGGACGTCAAGGTGCGCCTGGGCAATCTCAACGCGAACAACCAGCAGAAGGGCGTCGACTCACTCATCCGTACGGACCTGGAGTCGCTCGCCCGGCACCGCGCGATCAGCGACGCGGCGCTCGTGGGCGGCGACGAGGACCTGGTCTCGGCTGTCGAGGCGGCGCAGGGGTACGGGGCGCGGGTCCATCTGTGGGGCATAGAGGCGGGTGACGGACGCAATCAGGCCGAGCCGCTGCTGTGGGAGGTCGACAGCCAGCGGACATTCGACCTGGACTTCTGCCGTCCGTACATCACGCGCCGCCCTGTCACGACCTACGAGAACGAGGGCGCGCCGCCACCGTCGCGCGACGAGGTGCGCTTCGTAGGTGCGCAGATCGCGGCGACATGGCTGGTGGAGCGGGGGCGGGACGCGATGGCGGAACTGCTGCCCGGGCATCCGTACTTGCCGGGACCGGTGGACCAGGACCTGCTGATCGAGGCGGAGCGGGTGCTGCAGCGGTCACTGCGGGGGCACGCGGTGCTGAGGCGGGCGCTGAGGGACGGGTTCTGGCAGCACCTGCAGGCTCAGTACTGATCCCAGAACGCGGCGATGGCGGCCGCGGTCTCGGCGGGGCGGTCGGTGTTGGGTGAGTGCTCGGCCCCGGCGATGACCGTCCGGTGGGCGTCCAGACGCTGTGCCATCGCGTCCAGGAGCGGGACCGGCCAGGTGTCGTCGCGCTCACCGGACAGCACATGCTTGGGCAGCGGCTGTACGGCGGCGAGTGCGTCGACCCGGTCGGGCTCCACGGTCAGGGCGCGGCCGGTGGCGATCAGCTGGGCCGGGTTGTGGCGCAGCCAGCGTTGGCGCAGGTCCTCGCCGTTCGTGGGGTCTGTGTCCGTGTCCTCGGGCGGGTCGAGCGCCTTCATCGCCTGCCAGACCTCGTCCATGCCCATCACCGCGAGCGCGTCGCTGAGCATCTTCACCTTCTGCTGCTGGGAGGGGGAGATCTGCGCGGGCCCGGAGGACATGAGGGTCAGGGTGCGGAAAGGGGCGGGGGCGACGAGGACGGCGGCGCGGGCGATCTGGCCGCCGAGCGAGTGCCCGAGGAGGTGGACCGGGCCTGGGATCTCCGCGGCCTGGGCGAGGATGTCGAGGGCCAACTCGTTCTGGGCATAGGCCTGTTGGTCGTCGGGGCCCTCGGTCTCGTACTGCCCGCGCCCGTCGACGGCGACGGTGCGGTAACCGGCATCGGCGAGGGGTTCGAGCAGCGCGATGAAGTCCTCCTTGCTCCCGGTGAACCCGGGAAGGAGGAGGGCGGTGCCCTTGAGGGGCTGACGGGGGCGGCTGGGCTGCGCATCGAGCACGGCGAAGGTGCCGCGCGCGGTGACGAGGTCGCGGGGGAGGGCGCAGGCGGGCGGGGTGAAGGTGGGCGGCCGACTCATGCGACGAGGCTAACGGGCCGCTACGTGCTGGGACATTGGGGCTCCGCCGCGCGGGCGCTGCGCGGGAGCTTGACCGCTCCGGTCCCGAGGAGAGACACCGATGGCCCGGCCCCCGCAGAGGGGGGCCGGGCCATCCGGTTCGTGCGTCAGCTCTCGGGCTGGGTGGCCTTCGGCGTGCGCGTGCGGCGGCGGGGCTTCGCAGCCGCCTCAGGAGCCTCAGCCGTCGCGACGGCCTCGACCGGCTTCGCGGCGCGGGTGCGGCGGCGGGGCTTGGTCTCCGCCTCCGGCTCGGTCGCGGGTGCGATCTGGAAGTCGACCTCGGCCTCGGCCGGCTTGGCGGCACGCGTCCGGCGGCGCGGCTTGGTCTCCGCCTCGACCTCGGTCGCCACAGCCTCGACGGTGTCTACGGCCTTGACGGCGCGGGTGCGGCGGCGGGGCTTGGTCTCCACCTCCGGCTCGGTCGCGGGTGCGATCTGGAAGTCGACCTCGGCCTCGGCCGGCTTGGCGGCGCGGGTGCGGCGGCGCGGCTTGGTCTCCGCCACAACCTCGCTCTCGACCACCGTGTCGACCGACTCGACCGTGTCCACGACCGTCGTCGCCGCTCCCACCCGGGTGCGACGGCGGCGGCGCGGGGTGCGGGGCTCCGCAGGAGCGTCCGTGGCCTCGGGCGTCGACTCGGTCGTCGGCTCCCCGGTCTCCGCGGTCGATCCGGCACGCGTACGGCGACGCTGGCGCGGGGTGCGCGGCGCGCGCTCCTCCCGCGTCGGGGACGCCGGAGCGGACTTGCGGCCGCGGCCGCCCGTCTCGCCCAGGTCCTCGAGCTCCTCCGCCGCCAGACCGGCGCGGGTGCGCTCGGCGCGGGGCAGAACGCCCTTCGTACCCGCCGGGATGCTCAGCTCCTCGAACAGGTGCGGAGACGTGGAGTACGTCTCGACCGGGTCGCTGAAGCCGAGGTCCAGCGCCTTGTTGATCAGCTGCCAGCGCGGGATGTCGTCCCAGTCGACCAGCGTGATCGCGATGCCCTTGGCGCCCGCCCGGCCGGTGCGGCCGATGCGGTGGAGGTAGGTCTTCTCGTCCTCGGGGGACTGGTAGTTGATGACGTGCGTCACGCCCTCGACGTCGATGCCGCGAGCCGCGACGTCGGTGCAGACGAGGACGTCCACCTTGCCGTTGCGGAAGGCACGGAGCGCCTGCTCGCGTGCGCCCTGGCCGAGGTCGCCGTGGACCGCGCCGGAGGCGAAGCCGCGGCGCTGCAGCTGCTCGGCGATGTCGGCCGCCGTGCGCTTGGTGCGGCAGAAGATCATCGCGAGCCCGCGGCCGTCGGCCTGCAGGATGCGGGAGACCAGCTCCGGCTTGTCCATGGAGTGCGCGCGGTACACGTACTGCGCGGTGTTCGCGACGGTCGCGCCCTCGTCGTCCGGCGCGGTCGCGCGGATGTGCGTGGGCTGCGACATGTAGCGGCGGGCGAGGCCGATGACCGCACCCGGCATGGTCGCCGAGAACAGCATCGTCTGACGCTTCGCCGGAAGCATGTTGATGATCTTCTCGACGTCGGGCAGGAAGCCCAGGTCGAGCATCTCGTCGGCCTCGTCGAGGACGAGCGCGCGTACGTGCGAGAGGTCCAGCTTCTTCTGGCCTGCCAGGTCGAGCAGCCGGCCCGGGGTGCCGACGATCACGTCGACGCCCTTCCTCAGCGCCTCGACCTGCGGCTCGTACGCACGGCCGCCGTAGATGGCGAGCACGCGGACGTTACGGACCTTGCCGGCGGTCAGCAGGTCATTGGTGACCTGCTGGCACAGCTCGCGGGTGGGGACGACCACGAGCGCCTGCGGGGCGTCGGTCAGCTGCTCGGGCTTTGCCCGGCCCGCCTCGACGTCCGCGGGGACGGTGACACGCTCCAGCAGCGGCAGACCGAAACCGAGGGTCTTGCCCGTGCCGGTCTTGGCCTGGCCGATGACATCGGTGCCGGAGAGCGCGACGGGGAGCGTCATCTCCTGGATGGGGAACGGGGACAGAATGCCGACGGCCTCAAGGGCCTCGGCGGTCTCGGGAAGGATCCCAAGATCCCGGAAAGTCGTAGTCAGGGTGCTGCCTCTTCTGTGAGACGCGGCACGAGGCGAACGATGGGGGTCGTACCGCACCTGGGTACTGGGCCGGCCGTGGGTTGGCCGGATGGCGCGGGACCACTGCCGTCGCTCGAGCGTCATGCCGCTGAGGGGGCCCCTCATCTGCGGTCGTACGCAACTGTGCGCACAGTCCGCGCGGAGGGCGGTCGGTTCGGAGCCGATCGTGCCACCGACCGGGCATCCTCAAGGGGACTCTGGGGAACAAATCCCCCAGTCATACACTGCGATCGCCCGCCGAGTAGCTAAAACGCTCGACAGGCGCAATACCACTGTACCCCGGAATCGCGCATGTGTGTTGGGTGAATTCGTCGGAACCGGGCTACGGGTGTGGCTGACCAGGCCCTTCCGCCCTGCTGCGAGCGGGCTATTGTGCGCTTCATGGAGACGCCTGACAACGCCACTGAACCCACCGGAATCGCCGCCCAGGACTGGGCCACGGCGTCCGCCGACCCCCAGTACCGCGCAGCCGTCGTGGATCTGCTGGGCGCGCTCGCGTACGGCGAGCTGGCGGCCTTCGAGCGGCTCGCCGAGGACGCCAAGCTCGCACCGACGCTCGGCGACAAGGCGGAGCTGGCGAAGATGGCCTCCGCGGAGTTCCACCACTTCGAGCAGCTGCGCGACCGGCTCACCGCCATCGACGCCGAGCCGACCGCCGCGATGGAGCCCTTCGCCCAGGCCCTGGACGACTTCCACCGCCAGACCGCGCCGTCCGACTGGCTCGAGGGCCTGGTCAAGGCGTACGTCGGCGACTCGATCGCCAGTGACTTCTACCGCGAGGTCGCGGCCCGCCTCGACACCGACACCCGCGCGCTGGTGCTCGCCGTGCTCGACGACACGGGCCACGGCAACTTCGCGGTCGAGAAGGTGCGCGCCGCCATCGAGGCCGAACCGCGCGTCGGCGGACGGCTCGCGCTGTGGGCGCGCAGGCTGATGGGCGAGGCGCTCTCGCAGGCGCAGCGTGTGGTGGCGGACCGCGACGCGCTCTCCACGATGCTCGTGGGCGGTGTGGCGGGCGGCTTCGACCTCGCGGAGGTGGGCCGGATGTTCTCGCGGATCACCGAGGCGCACACCAAGCGCATGGCGGCCCTGGGCCTCGCGGCCTAGCTTCGGGCCGGCCCTAGGTCCTGACCTAGGGCGGCTCCGGCGGCTCCGGCGGTTCCGGCGGCTGAGTCGGCTCCGGAGCTTTCGGCGGCTTCCGCGGCTTCGCGGAAGCCGCTTCATGCGGCCTCAGAAAGGGAACGCCCGGCGCAGTCGCTGCGTTGACGGCCGGATCAGCAGCGAGAGCAGTACGGCTCCGATCGCCACCGCGCCCACCAGCACCGCCAGGGTGTGTCCGGGACCGAGCGCCTCGTGCGTCACATACGCGCCGAACAGGGCCCCGATCGGGCCTGTGGTGAGCACCACGCGGCGCGACGGCAGACGGTCCGGCAGCTGACGGGCAGCGGCCCAGGCGAGGGTGAGTCCGAGCAGGACTGAACCGAGCGCTTCCAGCAGCACTGCTGATCACCTCACGGATGCCGGTGCGGGCAAATCGGTCGTAGCCCGTACTACCCGGCCGCCGCGGAATACAACCCTCCCTGAGCAGCGGAAGAGGGCCCGGCGGGGAATTCCCGCCGGGCCCTCTTCCGTACTGCTTCAGTGACTTCGCGGCGCCCTAGAGCGCGCCGAAGCCCACGCGCCGCACCGCCGGCTCGCCGATCTCGACGTACGCGATGCGGTCGGCCGGCACCAGGACCTTGCGGCCCTTGTCGTCCGTGAGGCTGAGCAGCTGCGCCTTGCCGGCCAGAGCGTCGGCCACCGCGCGCTCGACCTCCTCGGCGGACTGCCCGCTCTCCAGAACGATCTCCCGGGGCGCGTGCTGCACGCCGATCTTGACCTCCACGGCTATGTCCCTCCGAACGGTCAGTGCGTTGCGCGTTCAGCCGCGCCGTACGCAGCACACCCTAGCCCGGCCCGGGGACACGGCAGGTGTCCCCGGTGAACGCCAGGAGCGAACACCGAAGGGTCAGCCTCCGTGCTGGTCGGTGCCGTGCAGCGGGAAGCCCGCGATGCCCCGCCACGCCAGGGAGGTCAGCAGTTGTACGGCCGTGTCGCGCGGAATGTCGGAATCGCTGGAGAGCCAGTACCTGGCCACCACCTGGGAGACGCCGCCGAGGCCCACGGCCAGCAGCATGGACTCCTCCTTGGACAGCCCCGTGTCCTCGGCGATCACGTCGGAGATCGCCTCGGCGCACTGGAGCGAGACCCGGTCCACGCGCTCGCGCACGGCGGGCTCGTTCGTCAGGTCGGACTCGAAGACCAGCCGGAAGGCACCGCCCTCGTCCTCGACGTAGGCGAAATAGGCGTCCATCGTGGCGGCGACGCGCAGCTTGTTGTCGGTCGTCGACGCGAGCGCCGTACGGACGGCGAGCAGCAGCGACTCGCAGTGCTGGTCGAGCAGCGCGAGATAGAGCTCGAGCTTGCCCGGGAAGTGCTGGTAGAGCACGGGCTTGCTGACACCCGCGCGTTCGGCGATGTCGTCCATGGCTGCCGAGTGGTAACCCTGCGCCACGAATACCTCCTGGGCGGCGCCCAGAAGCTGGTTCCTGCGGGCTCGGCGTGGCAGGCGTGTGCCCCGCGGGCGCGCCGCCTCTGTCTGCTCGATGGCTGTCACGCCGCCTCCCAAAATCGTTCCGTGCGCGCTGTGCGCAGCGCCGCCATCGTACTTTTGGGTAACCCGGCTGTGCGTGCTGCGAGCGCAGAATTTCACGGACCGGACATTCGCGGTAGCTCCCTATTCGGGGGCAATTAGGGGCAGGTCACCGGTAGTCGTCCTCGTCGAGGGCCACGACCCGGGCCTGTTCCACGGCGTCGGCCTCGTTCGCCGAGTCCAGGTCATTGGGGCTGACCTGGTCGTCGTGCTCCGGTCGCACGTCCGTGTGCTGTTCCGCCGCGTCGGCCTCGGGGACCTCCTCGTCGAGTGCGGCGGCCTGGTCGTCTGCTTCGAAAATTTCCGGGTCGGTGGGATCGACAGACATGGGGCACCGCTTTCCATGGAGAGCGCCTTTCCTACGAGCGTAGGAGCTACTGATTCGGGGCGCTACGCGATGTGTGATGCCGAACACACGAACCACCGTGTGATCGTCTCGTAACATTGCCGCATGTCTTCGACCGAGCTGCCGGGAGTCCGCGCCGCGACCGCCGCCGTGGCCCCCAAGGTCGCGGCCGTACGGGTCGCCGACGGTGAGGCGCTGCGCTCCGTCGCGCTGCCCGGACTGACGCTCACCGTCAGATCCCGGCCCGCGGCGCGCGCCGGGCTGCCGCGCGCTCTGTACGTGCACGGTCTCGGCGGTTCCTCGCTCAACTGGTCGGCGCTGATGGCACAGCTCGAGGACGTCGTGGACGGAGAAGCGCTCGATCTGCCCGGCTTCGGGGACTCCCCGCCGCCGGACGACGGCAACTACTCGGTCACGGGACACGCCCGGGCCGTGATCCGATTTCTGGACGCCGCCGGGCACGGGCCCGTGCACTTGATCGGCAACTCGCTGGGCGGCGCGGTCTCCACCCGGGTCGCGGCCGTGAGGCCCGATCTGGTGCGCACGCTCACTCTGGTCTCGCCCGCGCTGCCCGAGATCCGCGTCCAGAGCTCGGCCGTGCCCACCGCACTGCTCGCGCTGCCCGGTGTGGCCTCGCTCTTCACCAGAATCACCAAGGACTGGTCGGCCGAGCAGCGCACCAAGGGTGTGCTGGCGCTCTGTTACGGAGACCCCGCGCGGGTCACCGACGAGGCGCTGCGCAATGCCGTCGAGGAGATGGAGCGGCGCATACAGCTCCCGTACTTCTGGGACGCGATGGCCCGCTCGGCGCGGGGCATCGTCGACGCGTACACACTCGGCGGCCAGCACGGACTGTGGCGGCAGGCGGAGCGGGTGCTCGCGCCGACGCTCCTGGTGTACGGAGGACGCGACCAGCTCGTCGCGTACCGTATGGCGCGCAAAGCGGCGGCGGCCTTCCGGGATTCCCGGCTGCTGACACTCCCGGACGCGGGGCACGTCGCCATGATGGAGTACCCGGAAACGGTCGCCCTGGCCTTCCGGGAGCTGCTCGACGACTGCGGTGGGAGCTGATCCGGGGCGTGGGACGACATAGCCGCAAGGGCCCCGCACCCAAGGGCGCAGATTCGGGCAGCACGTCCGGCATAGGGGCCGATCAGGGCGGCGGGCAGCGCCGGAGCGGGGCCGGGCAGGGTGCCGAGCAGCACGCTCCCTCCGGCTACGGCGCACCGCAGGCCAGGGGAGGACACCCCGAGCAGCACGAGCCGGGCGGCGGCTGGGGCGTGCCGCAGCAGTACCAGAACCGGCCGGGCGGCGGTCCGGGCGGGCAGCGGGCGCAGGCGCCTCTCGCGCCACCGCGGACAGTGGCCAGCGGGGCGCGAATACCGGGCCCGCGACGGGAGTTCCTCGAGGCATTCGACGAGCCGCAGTCCGGCAGGCAGCAGGGCCGGGGGCCGCAGGACGATCCGTACGCATCCGTCGGCTCCTGGGCCGACGAGCCCGGCCGGCCCTTCGACACGTCCGACGACGAGGACGGTGCACCGCAGGAGCGGCCCACCAAGGGCGGCAAGGGGCGCACCTTCACCGGGATCGCAGCCGCCGCGGTCACCACGGTGCTCGCCGTCGTCGTGGCCGGCCAGGTGGCCGCCGACAACCACAGCCACTCCAGCGCACAGTCCGCGGGCGACGAGCGGAGCGGGGCCGAGAGCCCGGCGTCGCGTTCGGACAACCGGCAGATTCCGCCGAAGGGTGAGCCCGCCGCTCCCGCGGCCCCGGCCTCGTACCAGCAACTGATGGCCACGCGGTTCCCTATCGCCCCCAAGCTGAAGGCGAGCGGAAAGTTCGAGGCCGTCCCCGGGTTCGACAAGGCGCCGGGCAAGGGCCGCAAGATCCGCTACCGGGTGGATGTCGAACAGGGCCTCGGGCTCGACGGCGCACTCTTCGCCAAAGCGGTCCAGCAGACCCTGAACGACGACCGCAGTTGGGCGCACGGCGGGGAGATGACCTTCGAGCGCATATCCTCCGGCGATCCCGAATTCGTCATTACGCTAGCCAGTCCCGGGACCACGGCGGACTGGTGCGCGAAATCCGGTCTGGATACGACACAGGACAATGTCAGCTGCGATTCCGCGTCGACCGACCGCGTGATGATTAACGCTTATCGCTGGGCCCAGGGCTCAGCGACCTACGGCGAGAACGCGATGCTGACCTACCGTCAGATGCTCATCAACCACGAGGTCGGACACCGCCTCGGGCATGGGCATGTGAACTGCCGCACCCCTGGAGCGCTCGCGCCCGTGATGCAGCAGCAGACCAAGTCCCTGGACATCGACGGCATCAAGTGCAGGCCCAACCCCTGGGTGCATCCCGGCAGTTGAGTCCAGCATGCGGGACGGGTGTCTCACGCCCGCTGCCCTCGCGTTGACAGCGACCGCGGGGTCGTACATATTTCTCAGCATGTCGCACCGTCACGCCGCCTTCGATCGCGCCGCCATAGAGCTGGCGCTCATCGGCGTGACCGGGCACAGCGTGGCCGACATTCACTGTCGCTGACGCCTGCCCGAGCGCGCACCGGCATTCATTCCCAGCCGAATTTTCGCCGCGCCCGGTCGAATCTCGTCCGCAGGCGCGGCATTTTGCATTCCCGGCATTTCCAGTGCCCTTTCGCGCGCTCTCTCGCCGCTGCCTGCCCCCGGACGTTTCCCTTTTCCGCAGCAAGCAGCAAGCACACCGAGAGGCCTTCTTCCGATGCGTCAACTGTCCCTCAAATCGCGCCGCGTGGCAGCGGCCGCCGTAAGCCTTGTCGTGGCATCGGGCGCCGCCGCCTGCGCGGGGCCCCAGGACAGCGGCGCCAAGGGCGACGCCGCGGGAGGCGGCAAGCCCCGGAAGGGCGGCACGCTCACCGTGCTGAACTCCGAGCCGCAGACCGACTTCGACCCCGCCCGGCTCTACACCTCCGGCGGCGGCAACGTCCCCTCGCTCGTCTTCCGCACCCTCACCACCCGCAACCGTGAGGACGGCGCCGCCGGCACCAAGGTCGTGCCCGACCTCGCCACCGACACCGGGCGCCCCAACAAGGACGCCACCGAGTGGACGTACACCCTCAAGGAGGGGCTGAAGTACGAGGACGGCACGGCGATCAACAGCGCCGACATCAAGTACGGCATCGAGCGCTCCTTCGCCGCCGAACTGTCCGGCGGCGCGCCGTATCTGCGTGACTGGCTGATCGGCGGCGACGCCTACCAGGGCCCGTACAAGGACAAAAAGGGCCTTGCCTCGATCGTCACGCCCGACGCGAGGACGATCGTCTTCAAGCTGAAGAAGCCCGAGGGCGAGTTCCCCTTCGTCGCCACGCAGACCCAGTTCGCGCCGGTCCCGAAGGCCAAGGACAAGGGCACGAAGTACGAGGAGCACCCGGTCTCGTCGGGCCCGTACAAGGTCGTCAAGAACGAGGGCGACGGCGAGCACCTCGTCCTCGAGCGCAATCCGCACTGGTCCGAGAAGACCGACGAGGAGCGCAAGGCCTACCCCGACACGATCGACGTCAAGTCCGGGCTGGACTCGGCCGTCATCAACCAGCGGCTGTCCACCAGCTCCGGCGTGGACGCCGCCGCCGTCACCACCGACACCAACCTCGGCCCGGCCGAACTCGCCCAGATCGGCAGCGACAAGGCGCTCGCAGCCCGCGTCGGCACCGGCCACTTCGGCTACACCAACTACCTCGCCTTCAACCCGAAGGTGAAGCCGTTCGACGACCCGAAGGTGCGCCGGGCGATCTCGTACGCGATCAACCGCACCAGCGTCGTCAACGCGGCCGGCGGCTCCGCGCTCGCCGAGCCCGCCACCACCTTCCTGCCCGAGCAGAAGGCCTTCGGCTTCACCGCCTACGACCACTTCCCGGCTGGCAGTACCGGAGACGCGGCGAAGGCCAAGGCGCTGCTGAAGGAGGCCGGTCAGGAGAAGCTGACGATCACGCTGACGCACTCGACCGACAAGAACCGGCAGACCAGCCCCGAGGTCGCGACCGCGGTACAGGAGGCGCTGGGGAAGGCCGGGATCACGGTCAAGCTGCAGGGCCTGGAGAACAACGCGTTCAACGATAAGCGCTGGAGCGCCAAGGACGCGCCGGGCTTCTTCCTCTCCCGCTGGGGTGCGGACTGGCCGTCCGGCGGCCCCTTCCTCGCGCCGATCTTCGACGGCCGGCAGATCGTCACAGACGGCTCCAACTACAACCACGCGCAGCTGAACGACCCGGCGGTCAACAAGGAGATCGACGAGATCAACAAGCTGACCGACCTGGACGAGGCGGCCAAGCGCTGGGGCGCACTCGACAAGAAGACCGGTGAGCAGGCGCTCGACGTGCCGCTCTTCCACCCTGTCTACAAGCGGCTGTACGGCAAGAACGTCAAGAACATCGTGATCAGCGACTGGACCGGCGTTCTCGACATCTCGCAGGTCGCGGTCAAGTGAGTACGGCGCACGACCTGTTGGCGCCCGCTGCCGGGGCTACGGCCCCGGCAGCGGGCGCCGCACGCCAGGTGTGGCTGAGGCTGCGCAGACGGCCGTCCGCCCTGGTGGCTGCGGCGGTACTGGGCCTCCTCGCGGTGCTGGCGATCGCCGCGCCGCTGCTCGGTTCGCTGGAGGGCCAGGACGCGAACACGTACCACGACGACCTCGTCGACTCGGCGCGCGGCGGGGTGCCGACCGGCTCGTTCGGCGGCGTCAGCGGCGACCACTGGCTCGGCATCGAGCCGGGCACCGGGCGCGATCTGTTCGTACGGCTGCTGTACGGGGCGCGCATCTCGCTGCTCGTCGCCGTCGGGGCCACGGTCGTCCAGGTGGCGATCGGGGTCGCGGTCGGCCTCGCCGCCGGGTTCGGCAGCCGGCTCCTGGACGGCTTCCTCAGCCGCGTCACCGATGTGATGGTGGCCCTGCCGATGCTGGTGCTGGCCATCGCGCTCACCGCCGTGGTGCCCGCGGACTTCCCCCGGCCACTGCTGCTGATCCTGGTCATCGGCCTGCTCAACTGGGGCAGTACGGCACGGATCGTACGGGCGCAGACCCTGAGCCTGAAGCAGCTCGACTTCGTGGCCGCCGCGCGGCTCGGCGGCTCGCGGACCTTCCGCATCGCCCGGCGCGAACTGGCACCGTCGCTGGCCGCGCCCGTCATCACGTTCGCGGCGATTCTGCTGCCGTCCAACATCGTGATCGAGGCCTCGCTGTCCTTCCTCGGCGTCGGGGTCAAGCCGCCGACGCCCTCGTGGGGGCAGATGCTGTCGAGTGCGCAGATCTGGTTCCGCGCCGACCCGATGTATGTGCTGCTGCCCGCGGGGCTGCTGTTCGTGACAGTGCTCGCCTTCACGGTGCTGGGGGACGCGGTGCGCACCGCGCTCGACCCGCGCGAGGCCAGCCGGCTGCGCATCGGAACCAGAAAGGGAGCCAAGCGGTGACCCGCTATCTGCTGAAGCGGCTCGGCGGCGCGGTACTGGTGCTCCTCGCGCTCTCCGTCGTCGTCTACGCGCTGTTCTATCTCGCGCCGGGCGACCCGGCCAGGCTCGCCTGCGGAGACCGCTGCTCCACCCAGCAGGTCGCTCAGGTACGGGAGCAACTGGGCCTGAACGACTCGGTGTTCGCGCAGTACGCGCACTTCCTGCAGGGCGTTTTCGCGGGCCGCGACTACTCCACCGGAACCGCCGTCCTGCACTGCGATGCGCCCTGCCTCGGCTTCTCGTACCAGAGCGACCAGCAGGTCACCGAGCTGATCCTGCAGCGGCTTCCGGCGACCGCGTCCCTCGCGCTCGGCGCGATGGTCCTCTGGCTGGTCATCGGGGTCGGCACCGGGCTGCTGTCCGCGCTGCGCCGCGGCGGCCTCACCGAACGCGCGCTGACCACCCTCACGCTCGCCGGCACCAGCACGCCCGTCTTCATCCTCGGACTGCTGCTGTTGATGATTGTCTGCGCGTATCTGCAGTGGCTGCCGTTCCCGACGTATGTGCCGCTGACCGACGATCCCGAGCAGTGGGCCTGGAACATGCTGCTGCCGTGGATCACCCTCGGGCTCTTCGAGAGCGCCAAGTACGCGCGGCTGACACGCAGTTCGACACTGGAGACGCTGGCCGAGGACCACATCCGCACCTTCCGTGCGTACGGAGTGGGGGAGCGGGCGGTCGTCGGGCGGCATGCGCTGCGCGGCGCCGTACCGCCGGTCATCGCGCTCAGCGCGCTCGACCTCGGTTCGATGATGGGCGGCGCGGTACTGACCGAGTCACTGTTCGGGATCCCCGGCCTCGGCAAGACGCTGATCGACGGGGTCCGGGTGGTCGACCTGCCGGTGGTGGTGGGAGTGGTGCTGGTGATCGGCGCCGCGGTGGTGCTGGCAAACGTGGTCGCCGATCTGCTGTACGCGGTCGCCGACCGGAGGGTGGTCCTGACATGACGGCCTTGGTGGAGGTCACGGACCTCACGGTCGAATTCCCGGTGGGGGACGGTCACCTGCGCGCCGTCGACAGCCTCTCCTTCGAGCTGGCTCCCGGAAAGGCGCTCGGCCTGGTCGGTGAGTCGGGAAGCGGGAAGAGCACCGTCGCCAGTGCGCTGCTCGGGCTGCACGGGGGTACCGGAGCGCGGATCTCGGGCGGCGTACGGGTCGGCGGCACGGATGTGCTCGCCGCGTCCGCGAGGGAGCTGCGCGAACTGCGCGGCTCAGTGGCCGCGATGGTCTTCCAGGACCCGCTGTCCTCCCTCGACCCGTACTACGCGATCGGCGACCAGATCGCCGAGGTGTACCGGGTGCACACGGATGTCTCGCGCAAGGCTGCACGCGCGCGTGCCGTCGAGGTGCTGGACCGGGTCGGCATCCCGGACGCGGCGCGGCGCTCCAAGGCCCGCCCTCATGAGTTCAGCGGCGGTATGCGCCAGCGGGCCCTCATCGCGATGGCGCTCGCGTGCGAGCCCCGCCTGCTGATCGTGGACGAACCGACGACCGCGCTGGACGTCACCGTCCAGGCCCAGATCCTCGATCTGCTGCACGGTCTGCGGGCGGAGACGGGCATGGGGCTGCTGCTGGTCACCCACGACGTGGGGGTCACGGCCGAGAGCGTTGACGACATCCTGGTGATGCGCGAGGGACGCCGGATCGAGCAGGGCCCGGTGCGGGACGTCCTGGGCGCGCCGTCGGAGCCGTACACCCAGGCACTGCTTGCGGCGGTCCCGAGGCTGGACGCCCCCAGGCCTGCCGCCGCGGCGCGCACGGGCGAGCCGCTGCTCGAAGCCGTTGAACTGCGGCGGGAGTTCGGGCGTGGCAAAGAACGGGTGCTCGCTGTCGACGGCGTGTCGCTCACCGTCCGGGCCGGCGAGACCCTCGGGATCGTCGGGGAGAGCGGCAGCGGCAAGACCACCCTCGGGCGCATGCTCGTGCGGCTGCTGGATCCGACGGAGGGCCAACTCCGTTACAGGGGTACGGAGATCGGCTCTCTGTCGGAGAAGGCCCTGCGACCCCAAAGGCGCGAACTCCAGATGGTGTTCCAGGACCCCGTCTCGTCGCTGAACCCGCGCAGGTCCGTCGGCGAGTCCATCGCCGACCCGCTGCGGGCCGCCGGCGAGCGCGACGAGCAGCGGATCAGGGGCCGCGTACGGGAGCTGCTGGAGCGGGTCGGCCTCGATCCCGAGCGGTACGACAACTATCCGCACGAGTTCAGCGGCGGACAGCGGCAGCGGATCGGGATCGCCCGGGCACTTGTCGCCGGGCCGAAGCTGATCGTCTGCGACGAGCCGGTCTCCGCGCTCGACGTGACCACGCAGGCACAGGTGACGCGGCTGCTCAGGGAGCTCCAGGAGGATCTGGGCCTCGCCCTGGTCTTCATCGCCCACGATCTCGCCGTCGTACGGCACGTCAGCGACCGTGTCGCCGTCATGCGCGGCGGCCGCATCGTCGAGCAGGGCGATGTCGAGGAGGTGTACGGCTCCCCGCAGGATCCGTACACCAAACAGCTCCTCGCCGCCGTCCCCGCGCTCGATCCCGTGCTCGCGGCTGCCCGTCGCTCCGCTCGCAGGGAGCTGGCCAAGGGCTCGGCAAGGAGCTGGCCGCAGCCTGACCCTCCGTAACGAATCGGCACCTTAGCGCGACGAAACGCAACCGGCGCGCGAAAGTTACGTGCATTCACCCCTTCTGGTGGCGCGATGGACAACCGTCCGTCGCGCCACAGCCGTACCGGCTTAACGTCGTCCCGCTGCGAGTCGCCGAACCAACGGCGGCCGCCCACAAGGGAGATCGGGGGTGCGCTCGTGCGGATCGGACTGCTTACGGACGGTGGTTATCCGTATGCGAAGGGTGAGTCCAGGTTGTGGTGCGACCGGCTTGTGCGCGGGCTCGCGCAGCACGAGTTCGACATCTACGCGCTCAGCCGCAGCGCACAGCAGGAAGACCACGGCTGGATCCGGCTCCCGGCGCAGGTACAGCGCGTGCGCACCGCCCCGCTGTGGGCGCCCGAGGACGACGGGCACACGTACGGCCGACGCGAACGACGGTGCTTCGTCGGCCACTTCAAGGAGCTCGCCGCCGCCGTCTGCGGACAGGGCGAAGGCTTCGCGGACGGTCTCTACGGCCTCGCCGAACTCGCCCGCGAACGCGGCGGCCTCTACGCCGCGCTCCGCTCCGAACTGGCCGTGCGCGTCGTCGAATCCGCCTGCCGCGCCCCCGGCGCGCGGCGCACGCTGCACGCCGCCACCGTCCCCGACTATCTCGCCTTCGTCGACCATCTGGAGCGCGCCCTGCGCCCGCTCTCCCTCGACTGGTACGGCGACGACGGACTCGGCGCCGTCGATCTCTGCCATGCCGCGTCCGGCGGACCGGCGGCTCTTCCCGGCCTGTTGGCCAAACGCTTCTTCGGGGTCCCGCTGCTGGTCACGGAGTACGGCGTTCAACTGCGCGCGCACTATCTGGCCGCCGGCGAGCGCGATCTGACCGCGCCCGTACGGGCCATGCTCGCCGCCTTCCAGGGACGGCTCGCCGCCGAGGTCTACGCCCAGGCCGCCGTCATCACCCCCGGCAATACGCACGCACGGCGCTGGCAGGAGAAATGCGGCGCCGACCGCGCCAAGCTGCGGACCGTCTACCCGGGCATGGAGGCGGAGCGGTTCGCGGCGGTGGGCGACGGCGACGACAGCGGTGACGAGCACACTCTCGTGTGGGTCGGCAGGATCGAGCCCGCCAAGGACCTCATCGCGCTGCTCCACGCCTTCGCGGAGGTACGCAAGGAGGAGCCGCAGGCGCGGCTGCGGCTGTTCGGGGCGCCGGTGCAGGGGCCCGAGGCCGCAACGTATCTGGCCCACTGCAAGGCGCTGGCCGCGCAGCTCTTCCCCGACGAGGCGGCCGACGCGCACGCCGTCGGCGACAACCCCGTCTCGTTCGAGGAGATCGGCGGACCCGAGGCCCCCGAACTCGCCGACGCCTACGCGTCCGGCGGCGTGGTCGTCCTGTCCAGCGTCGTCGAGGGCTTCCCGATCAGCCTCGTCGAGGCGATGTTCTGCGCCCGCGCGACGGTGTCCACCGACGTCGGCGCGGTCGTCGAAGTCATCGGCGGTACGGGCCTGGTCGTGCCCCCGCGCAATCCGCGTGCGCTCGCGGACGCCTGCCTCGCGCTGCTGGGCGACCCGGAGCGCCGGGAACGCCTGGGCGCCGCCGCGCGCGCCCGCGCACTCGAACTGTTCACGATCGAGCAGAACCTGACGGCATTTCGCGGCATTTACCTGGAGCTGATCTCGCACTCCCCGGTGAAACGCGAAGCAGTGAACGAGGACGGCGAGCCGCTGCCGTTCGCCCACCCCGCCGAGGCGCATGTGCCGGGCCACTGGACGGGCGGCGGCACCGCGTCGACCGGCCGCACCCCGCGCTGGGCGGACAGACCGGACCCAGTGCGCGGACTGGTCACAGCGGCCGCGACCCCGAAGGAGGCGCGCGCATGAGTACGTCGCGGATCAGGGAGAGCACGAAGGGCGCGGCGGACGCCGGGGATCCCCCCAGCCTCGACGGGCCCACGTCACCCCTCGGCGCCGACGGCTGGGACACCCGTTCCGGCGCCCTGCTCGACGAGGTCCGGGAGGACGAGCCCACCAGGACACGCAAGCCCGCCGCCCCCCGCCGCGGCCCCGCCGACCCCGTCAAGGCGCTGATGCACCGCCACCGGGAGCTGTGCGAGCGGGCCGTCGACCCCCTGGAGATTGCCGCGGGTCTCGAAGCCCACGGCGTCACCGACCGGACCGCCGCCCGCTTCCGCCACCGGGACGTCTTCTCGCTCGCCGAGGAGCTGTACGCCCGCGTGCCGCGGGGAGCGGAGTCGGCGGAGGCCGGGGACCGTCCGGCGCGCGACGCCCAGGCGCGCGCCGGACGCCACCCCGGAGCCGCCGGGCGCGCACTGCTCACGCTGCTGCCCGGCGCCGTCTGCGCCCTCGCCGTCGCCGGTAGGGAGGCGACAGAGGGCGGTGCCAGGATCGCCGCGGCGATCGCGGGCGCGATCGTCGTCACTGCCGCTCTCGCGCTCTGTCTGCGGCGCGGTCCCCTGCGCGCCGAGGGGCGCACGGTCCCCGCCGTACGCCTGTGGACGCTCTGGCTGCTGGCGTACGCGGCGTACGGAGAAGGGCTGCTCGACGAGGTCATCGGCGGGGGTCCGGACGGGCCGCTGCCCATGAGCCCCGCCCCGCTCGTCGGGCTCGCCCTCGCCGTCGCCCCCGCCGCCTGGTGCGCCCGGCTCTTCTCCGTACAGGCGCGGCGCAGGCTGGACGGCAGCCGGGGTCTGGAGGAGTTCGCGTCCGGAGCGCGCCCCCTGCTGCTGGGAGCCGTCGCGCTGTACGTCTGCGCCCTTACGGCGCTCCTCGTGCTGGCCGGCCTCGCATTCCCGCACCAGGCCCTCGTCCCTACTGTCGCCCTCGGCACCCTGCTCTTCCTGGCCCGGCTGCTCATCGTCCACGGCTTCCCGGCGTCCGCGGCCGCCGGCCTCGCCGTCGCCTGCGCCGCCGAGGCCGTCGCCCCTGCCCTCCTGCTCGCCGGACGTCTGCCCGGCTGCGACGTTCTGGCGAGCCCCGTCGAGGCGGCCGTCGGCGCCTGGGGCGCCGGCTCCGTACCTGCCATCGCCTGCTCGGCCGCAGCCGTCGGCCTGCTGGCCCATGCCACCGCTGCCCTGTCCCGGGCCTCGGCGCACACCGTCTGACCTCATGCTCCCGCGGAGCCGACATCGAGGGCGCACCCGGCACCCTGCACCCGTGCCGGCATCGACAGCAACACCCCTAAGGAGAAAGCGACATGACCCCCCAACCTCCAACTGAGGCTCGTCGGCACCGAGGGGGCGCGCGATGAGGGTGCTTCTGCTCGGTGCCAATGGATTCCTCGGCCGCTTCGTCGCCGACCGGCTGCTCGCCGACCCGGCCGTGCACCTCACCGCCCTCGGGCGCGGAGACGACGCGGACGTGCGCTTCGACCTCGCCGGCGGCAGCCCGGGTGCGCTCACCCGCTTCCTGGGCGCCGTCCACCCCGGCGTCGTCATCAACTGCGCCGGCGCCACCCGCGGCGGCGCCCGCGATCTGACCCGGCACAACACCGTCGCCGTCGCCACGGTCTGCGAGGCCCTGCGCCGCAGCGGCTGCGGCGCCCGGCTCGTCCAACTCGGCTGCGCGTCCGAGTACGGGCCGTCCCAGCAGGGCTCATCGACAGCGGAGGACGCGATTCCGCGCCCCGGCGGCCCGTACGGCGTCAGCAAGCTCGCCGCCACCGAGCTGGTACTGGGCGCGGGCCTGGACGCCGTCGTGCTGCGGGTCTTCTCGCCCGTCGGCCCCGGCACCCCGGCCGGTTCCCCGCTCGGCCGCCTTGCCGAGGCGATGCGCCGCGCCATGCAGTCCGGCGACGGTGAGCTGAAGCTCAGCGGCCTCGGCGTACAGCGCGACTTCGTCGACGTACGGGACGTGGCGCGGGCAGTCCACGCGGCCTCGCTCTCCGCCGCCCAGGGCGTCGTCAACATCGGTACGGGACGTGCCGTGCGACTGCGGGACGCGGCCGCCGTCCTGGCCCGGGTCGCGGGCTACGCGGGCGCGCTGCACGAGCTCGACGCGTCACCCGGCCGCCCGTCCATCGGCGCCCCCCGCTCCGAATCCGTACTGGAGCAGCTCTCGGCGACCCCGGCGCCCTACCCGGACGGCTGCGGCAGCTGGCAGCAGGCGGATGTCCGTACCGCCCGGGACCGCCTCGGCTGGCGCCCGCGGATCAACCTCGAAGAGTCCCTCGCCGACATCTGGATGGAGGCGGCATGCCGCATCTGATCACCACCGGCACCCAGCTCTCTGCCACCGGCGCGGAGAGGCTCGGCTTCGGCATCCCCGGCTATGCCCACCCGCTGCTCGCCCCCGTCGAATGGGCCGAACTGACCCGCCCGGGAACACCCCTGCACTGGGTCGTCCTCAATGTCGACGGAGGCCCCGGCGACCGCCCCGACCCGCACTGTCTGGAGGCCGCGGGCAAACTGCGCAACGCGGGTGTGAGGGTCCTCGGCCATCTCGACATGGCCCACGGCTCGCGCTCCTTCGGCGATCTCGTCTCCGACGCGCATCACTACCTGGAGTGGTACCGGGTCGACGGCTTTCTGCTGGACCGCTGTCCGACGGACCGCGCCGATCTGCAGGAGGTGCGCCGTACGACGGCGACGCTGGAGGCGGTCCTCGACGGCGGCCATCTCGTTCTCGGGCACGGCTCGCACCCGTACCCGGGTTATGCCGAGGCCGCAGACCAGCTGGTGACCTTCTCCGGGCCGTGGGCCGACTACCGCTGGTCGCAGGTGGCGGAGTGGACGGCCGACTATCCGCCGGAGCGCTTTGTGCACTTCGTCCACGGGGTGCCGCGTACACATCTGGAGGAGGCCACCCGTATCGCCCGCTGGCAGGGTGCCGGGACGATCTTCTTCACCGATCGCACGGACCGCACGGACCACCGGGGACATAACAGTGCATTCGAGGCACTCCCCGGCTACTGGGACGAAATCGTCTCGCAGATCGGACCGGGTGTCTCGGAATGAGGAGGGGCGTGGCAGTGTTACGGGGAGAACAACCGTACTGACTTATCGACGCAACGGAGTCCCCGTGTCGCTGCCACCCCTGGTCGAGCCAGCTGCTGAGCTCACCGTCGACGAGGTCCGCAGGTACTCCCGCCACCTGATCATCCCTGATGTCGGGATGGACGGGCAGAAGCGGCTGAAGAACGCCAAGGTGCTGTGTGTGGGCGCCGGCGGCCTGGGTTCGCCGGCCCTGATGTACCTCGCCGCGGCCGGTGTCGGCACGCTCGGCATCGTGGAGTTCGACGAGGTCGACGAGTCGAACCTGCAGCGCCAGATCATCCACAGCCAGGCCGACATCGGCCGTTCCAAGGCCGAGTCCGCCAAGGACTCGGTGCTCGGCATCAACCCGTACGTGAACGTGGTCCTGCACGAAGAGCGGCTCGAGGCCGAGAACGTGATGGACATCTTCAGCCAGTACGACCTGATCGTCGACGGCACGGACAACTTCGCGACGCGGTACCTGGTCAACGATGCGTGCGTGCTGCTCAACAAGCCGTACGTCTGGGGCTCGATCTACCGCTTCGACGGCCAGGCGTCCGTCTTCTGGTCCGAGCACGGTCCCTGCTACCGCTGCCTCTACCCCGAGCCCCCGCCGCCGGGCATGGTCCCGAGCTGCGCCGAGGGCGGCGTCCTCGGTGTGCTCTGCGCGTCCATCGGCTCCATCCAGGTCAACGAGGCCATCAAGCTGCTCGCGGGCATCGGTGAGCCGCTGCTCGGCCGGCTGATGATCTACGACGCTCTGGAGATGCAGTACCGCCAGGTCAAGGTCCGCAAGGACCCGAACTGCGCGGTCTGCGGCGAGAACCCCACCGTCACCGAGCTCATCGACTACGAGGCCTTCTGCGGCGTCGTCTCCGAGGAGGCCCAGCAGGCGGCGGCCGGTTCGACGATCACTCCCAAGCAGCTCAAGGAGTGGATCGACGGCGGCGAGAGCATCGACATCATCGATGTCCGTGAGATCAACGAGTACGAGATCGTCTCGATCCCCGGTGCCAGGCTGATCCCGAAGAACGAGTTCCTGATGGGCACCGCCCTCCAGGACCTGCCCCAGGACAAGCGCATCGTCCTGCACTGCAAGACGGGTGTCCGCAGTGCGGAAGTCCTCGCGGTGCTCAAGTCCGCGGGCTTCGCGGACGCGGTGCACGTCGGCGGCGGCGTGATCGGCTGGGTAAACCAGATCGAGCCGGACAAGCCGATCTACTGAGATCCGCAGTGTGCGTCAGGGCCCTGGACCGGAGTGCCGGTCCGGGGCCCCTCGCCTGCTACGAGCACGTCGTGCCGTTCGCCGGGACCTTGCCGTTCAGCAGATACGCGTCCACGGCCTGCTGCACGCACTTGCTGCCGCCGTTGTACGCGCCGTGTCCCTGGCCCCGGTAGGTCAGCTCGATGCCCACTCCCTTGCCGAGGGCGTCGGCCATCGCCTTCGCCCCTTCGTACGGGGTCGCGGGGTCACCGGTGTTGCCGATGACGACGATCGGCGGTGCGCCGGGGGCGGAGACGTCGGGTGTGTCCCAGGTGCCGGGCACCGGCCACTCGGTGCAGCTCAGCAGCGCCCAGCCGAGGGAATCGCCGAAGACGGGGGACACCCGGCGGAACTCCGGCAGCTTCGCCTTCGTCTGCTCCAGGGTCCAGCGGTCCTTGTAGTCGACACAGTTGATGGCCTCGTTCGCCGCCATGATGTTGCTGTAGTGGCCGTTCTCGTCGCGCCCGTTCATCGAGTCGGCGAGCGCGAGCAGCAGCCCGCCGTTGCCGCCGTCGGCCTCGTCGAGACCCTGTTCCAGGTACTGCCAGTACTCCTTGGAGTACAGGGCCTGCACGATGCCGTTGGTGGCCTGGCTCTGGGTCAGCATCCGGTCGCCGCTGCCGGGGATCGGCTTCTTGTCGAGCGCCTGGAGGAGCGCCATGATCCAGGCTTCGATCTCCTTCGGAGTGGAGCCGGGCAGCAGGCACTTGTCGCCGCGGTTCACGCAGTCCTGGGCGAAGTTGTCGAGGGCCAGCTGGAAGCCCTTCGCCTGGCCCAGTGAGCCCTGTTCGGAGTTCTTGGTCGGGTCCACGACGGCGTCGAAGACCGCCCGGCCGACCTTCGTCGGATACAAGTGGGCGTAGACGCCGCCGAGTTCGGTGCCGTACGAAATGCCGAAGTAGTAGAGCTTCTCGTCGCCGAGGACCTGGCGCATCAGGTCCATGTCGCGGGCGGCGTTGAGGGTGCCGACGTGGGGCAGCTCGCCCCCGGACTTCTTCTTGCAGGCCGACGCGAAGGACTTCAGGCCGTCGGTGAAGGTCTTCTCCTCGGCGGCGTCGTCGGGCGTCGCGTCCTGTTCGTAGTACGCGTCGAGCTGCTTGTCGCTCTCGCACTCCACGGCCGCGCTGCGGCCGGCCCCGCGCGGGTCGAAGCTCACCAGGTCGTAACGGGTGCGCAGGCTTCCGTAGTCCGCCGCAGCGGGTGGCAGATTGGCGACACCGGAGACGCCGGGGCCGCCGAAGTTGAAGATGAGGGAGCCGATCCGCTTGGACTGGTCGCGGGCCTTGGCGCGGATGAGGGCGAGCTCGATGGTGTCGCCGTCCGGCTTCGCGTAGTCGCGGGGGGCGTCCATGAACGCGCACTCCCAGACGGTGCCGCCGGGCAGTGGCGACGGCGCGGTCCCGCCGCCCTCCGCCTCCGAGGGGGCCGGGCACTTCTGCCAGTCCAGCTTCTGGGATGCGAGGTCCTTCGTCCCGCCCTGATCCGTCTTGCCCTTGTCGCCGCTGTCGGAACAGCCGGCGGCAGCCAGCAGCACGGCGACACAGGAAGCGAGGGCGGCGGCGCGCAGGGCGGGGGAAGCGGTCGGCATGCGGCCATCGTGCGCCGCGGGTGCGGGCTGCGCCCGCGACGACGGTCCATGCGGGTGGTTCCCGTAGCCCGGTCTCCGCCCCGCACCCCGCGCGGGTGCCCCCGGCCCTACAGCGCTCCCCTGCGCGTCAGGTGGTTGAACGCGAACCACCCCGGCAGCACCGGCAGCCACAGCGTCATCATGCGGTACAGCAGCACCGCCGGCGCAGCGACTTCCTTCGGCACCCCCGCCACGATCAGACCGAAGGTCAGCGCACCCTCCACCGCACCCACACCGCCCGGCGTCGGCGCCGCCGACCCCAGCGCGTTGCCCGCGAGGAACACCACGGCGATGCTGGCGTAGCTCAGCGGCTGGTTGCCGTTGTCGAAGGCCCGGATCGACGCGTCAAGACACATCACGAACACGCCGGTCAGCAGCAGCATCCCGCCGATGCCGGTGATCAGCTTCATCGGCCGCTGCAGTACGTCGAGCATGCGCGGCACGACCCCGGCGAACAGCGAGCGCAGCCGCGTCGAGACGAACTTCCGCAGGAACGGGATCGCGGTCACGACCAGCACCAGCACGGCGACCGTCAGCAGACCCGCGATCACCGTCCTCGACGGGGTGAACGACGCCGTCCGCTCCGTACCGGTCAGATAGCCGAAGGCGAGCAGCAGCATGACGTGCGCGCCGAGCCCGAAGAGCTGCGAGGCGCCGACGCTCGCCACTGCGAGCCCGGGGCGTACCCCCGAGCGCTGCAGGAAGCGGGTGTTCAGCGCGACGCCGCCGACCGCCGCCGGGGCGACGATCTTGACGAAGGATCCGGCGACCTGCGCGACGACGGTCCGCAGGAACCCCACCCGCTCGGGCACGAAGCCCAGCAGGCTCATCGCCGCCGCGAAATAGCTGAGCGCCGAGAAGGCGACCGCGGCCGCCACCCAGCCCCAGTGGGCCTGGCCGAAGACCGTGCCGAAGTCGATGCCCGCGAGCTGCGAGAGCAGGAAGTACGCGGCGACCGCGCCCGCGATCAAGCTGACGAGCGTCCGCGGCCTGATCCGCTCCAGACGGACCGGCTCGACCGGCGCCTGCGGCCTGATCAGCAGCATCTGGGCGCGGATCTGGGAGAGCAGATCCTCCTCGCGCGCCTCGTCCATGGCCACGTCCATGGCCTTCTTGTCGGCCTGCTTCTCCGCGCGTTCGGTCTTGCGTACGACCTTGGGGTCGGCGTGGGCCTCTTCCGTACGGGCCCGCTTGGCGGCGGCCGACGCCTCAAGGACGGCCTCGCGCTCGCGCTGGGACCGCTCGCGCGCCAGCCTGCGCAGCGTCGCCCGGGTCGACCGGCTGAGCGCGATGGGCTGGAGCAGCGGCAGACAGTCGGCGACCTGGTCCGGGCCGAGCACCTCCACCGCGATGGCCACCGCGCGTTCGGCGCCGACGCGCAGGCCGATCGTGGTGAGCAGCTGCGCGATGTCCATACGCAGCACCACATCGCCCGCCGCGATCTCGCCGCCGCGCAGATCCGTCAGGATCACCTTGCCGGAACGATCCACCAGAATCGCGTCGCCGGTCAGCCGACGGTGCGCGATGCGCCTGGACTGGAGCGCCTTCACCTGCCGCCAGGCCCCGCGCACGACGTCGTCGGTGACCTCGTCGTCGTCCAGGGAGTCGAGTGAACGGCCGCCCAGGTGCTCGTAGACCAGCATCACGGCGTCAGGACCGAGCTCGGAGGTGGCGATCAGCTTCGGGGCATTGGCTCCGGCCGCGATCGCCGCGTACGCGAGCAGCGCCTCTTGTTCCAGTGCCTGGCGCAGTGACTGGATGGAGCGGCGGGTGGTGATGGAGCGCAGCGTCAGCCGCCGCCACACGCGGTAGAAGAAGCCCTGCGCCTGCTGCTCGCGGTCGACGACGGTGACATCGAGCGGCGAGCCCTCCTCCAGCGTGACCAGATAGCGGCGGCCGCGGTCGCCCTGTTCGGCGGAGTCGGGGATGTCCTCGGCCCGCATGGCGGTGACGGGGCGGAAACCGACATGGCGCAGACCGGCCAGGAGGGTCTGGCCGGTGGGGCGTACGTTCGGCGAGCCGACGGCGTACAGCGTTCCGTAGGCCACGGTCCAGCCGAGCAGCACGGTGAGGATGATCGAGAACGGTGTTGTGTACCCGGCGACCAGCATCGCGAAGGCGTCGAGCAGCAGCACCACCCACAGGACCACGCGCCATCGCGGTCTTCGGGACATTCCGACAGCTGTCATATAGGCGATGACGGGCGCGAGATATCCGTGAACGGGATCGGTGAGCCCACCGCCGGACTGCGCCTGCGTCAGGGCTTCCTGGAGTGTGCCGGGCGCGGCCCTGGCGACCCAGAGGTCGGTGGCGAGGGTGGCTCCGTGCGCCAGCACGGCGGCGAGGACGCCGTCCGCGATCCGCAGTCCGTCGCGCTTGATCAGCCGCTCGATGGCGAAGGCGACCGGTACGAGCAGTACGGCGATGCTGGACACCAGACCGGCGATCTTGACGAACAGGTCGGGTGCCTGCTCGGTGCCCTTGCCGATGTCCTGTGCGAGGCCGGTGGTGGTGCCCTGCGCGAAGGCAGCGACGGCAAGTACGACGGCGATCGCGAGGATGCCGATGAGCAGGCGCATCAGATCGGAGGGGCGGTGGACGCGGGCGGCGAGCAGAGGCTCGTCCCCGGAGACGCGGTCGACGCCGACGACGTCGGTCACCTCGGCTGCGTCTGCTGCGTCTGCCGCGTCTGCCGTGTCTGCCACGTCGGCCGCTTTGTCCCCGGCTGCGGCCGCGGGCTGGTCGGCTGCCTTGTCCGCTGCCTTCTCCGTGGCTGCCTTGTCGGCTGTCTTGTCCGCGGCGGCATCGGCCGCTTTTCCGGCCCCCGCCCGGTCGCTCGCGTCCGGCTGCGGAACGGGCGCGTCCGGGTACGACTCGGCCTCAGGGGTGCTTGCCACCTTCGGAGGCTGCACGTCCTGCTCCTTCGCCGTCTCGGTCTCTTCTTGATCTCGTATCACCAGTCACCGCCCGCATGATGGTGGCACGACCCGACGACAGAGGGGGGCATCAGGGTGTATCGCGGGGGCGCGAGGTGCGTGAGATGCGTCCCTTTGCCTCCAGGCGCCGGCCCCGTGCGAGGTGCCTGCTGCCCGGGGCGTTGTCGGTGGCGTGCGGCAGGATGGACCGGATGGAAGAGCTGCCGGAGTACGCGGAGCGGGTGCTCGAGGTCGCCGAGCTGATCCCGCCGGGCCGCGTGATGACGTACGGCGACATAGCCGAGTGGCTCGACGAGGGTGGCCCGAGGCAGGTCGGCCGCGTCATGGCGCTGTACGGCGGCGGAGTGCCCTGGTGGCGCGTGGTGCGTGCGGACGGCACACTGCTGCCCGGCCATGAGCTGAGCGCGCTTGCGCAGTACCGCACGGAGGGGACGCCCCTGCGCGAGGCGGCACGGAGCGCCGACAGCCATGTGCCGCGCCTCGACATGAAGCGGGCGCGATGGGACGGCGGCGAGGGTGCCGACGACAGCGCTCACATATGACAGCTTCCGCCAAACGGGGGCTGCACGGGGAATCGGACGACCGTACGGAGTACCGGGACTACACGCGGTACTCGAAGGACTCCCTGCGTCCCCGCCCTGCGCTGGCGTAGCGTCGTCAGCCCGCGGCACGAACCGCTCCATCACTACCAGCACACCCACCAGGACCGGCGATCCACGTGAGCTCCTCCTCCACCAGCGGGCGTACGCCGTACCAGCAACAGGTACGGCAGGGGGTTCCCCCACGCCCGCAGGGGCGTAGAGGGCGGAACCCCGGCGCGTACCGACTGGTGCGTACCCCGCCGGGCCCGGTGGATCCTCCTCTCCTGGACGCAACTCAGCGCGCTGTGGTTGACCACGATCACGGTCCGTTGCTCGTTCTGGCAGGTCCGGGCACCGGCAAGACCACCACGCTGGTCGAGGCGGTCGCCGCGCGGGTGGCCAAGGGGGCGGATCCGGAGCGGATTCTGGTGCTCACCTTCAGCCGCAAGGCGGCGGTGGAACTGCGCGACCGGATGGCGCTCCGGCTCGGTGGTACGAAGGGACCGCAGGCGACGACCTTCCACTCCTTCTGTTACGCACTGGTCCGCGCGCACCAGGACGCCGACCTGTTCTCCGAGCCGCTGCGGCTGCTGTCCGGTCCCGAGCAGGACGTCGCCGTACGCGAACTGCTCGCGGGTCAGCTCGACCTGGAGGCCCAGGGACTCGCACGCAGCGAGTGGCCGGACGAGCTGCGGGCCTGCCTGACGACGCGCGGCTTCGCCGACGAGGTCCGTGCGGTGCTCGCCCGGAGCCGTGAACTGGGCCTGGGCCCCGACTCCCTGGCCCGCTTCGCGGCCCGCACCGGCCGCCCCGACTGGGGGGCGGCCGCCTCGTTCCTCGCCGAGTATCTGGACGTCCTGGACATGCAGGGCGTGCTCGACTACGCGGAACTGGTGCACCGGGCGGTGCTGCTGGCGGAGCGACTGCCGTACGGGTTTCCCTATGACGCGGTGTTCGTGGACGAGTACCAGGACACGGACCCGGCCCAGGTACGGCTGCTCCAGGCCCTGGCGGGAAGGGGCCGCACGCTGGTCGCCTTCGGCGACCCGGACCAGTCGATCTACGCCTTCCGCGGCGCGGACGTGAACGGCATCCTCGACTTCCCGGACGCCTTCCGGCACGCGGACGGCAGCCCGGCGGGGGTGGCCGTGCTGACGACGTCCCGCCGCAGCGGGTCGGACCTGCTGGCCGCGACCCGCCTGCTCACCCGCAGGATGCCGCTGCCCCGCCTCCCGTCGGAGAAGGTCCGGGCGCACCGGGAACTGGGCGCGGTCCGCGAGGGCGGCCGGATCGAGACGTACACCTACCCGACGGCCTCCACGGAACTCGACAACATCGCGGACATCCTGCGCCGGGCCCACCTGGAGGAGGGCGTCCCCTGGAACGAGATGGCGGTCCTGGTCCGCGCGGGCGGCCGCACGATCCCCTCGGTCCGCCGCGCCCTGACATCGGCGGGCGTCCCCCTGGACGTGGACGGCGACGACGTCCCACTCCGCCACGAACCGGCGGTCTCACCCCTGCTGACGGCCCTGCGCGCGGTTGCGGAGGCGGCGACGGGGCGGCAGGGGGCTGAGGGGCCGGGCGCGGACGCGGCTGGGCCGACCGAGGCCGGAAGGGGCGCATCGGCCGAGGCGGGCCGTGAGGCCGCCGAAGGAGCCGCGGGCGAGAGCCCCGCCGCCGGCACGTCGCCGGACGGCGGGGCCGCCGACGGTCGCGACGCCGCGCCCGAGGCGCGCGGCGAAGCCGCCGCGCAATCCGCCGGGGGCGAAGCCGCCACGTCCCCCGGGGAGTCCGGGGGGCTCGCCCCCCGGTTTCGGGAAGGGGCGGGACAGGGGAACAATCCCCACCCCGACCCGGGCGCACCATCCGCCGGAGGCGAAGGCGAAGCCCCCCTACCCACGGCCGGGGAGCCAGCGAGGTCGGCGGAGCCCGCGGCATCCACCCCCTGGCTCCGCACCGAGACCGCCCTCGCCCTTCTCGCCTCGCCCCTCGGCGGCATGGACACCGCCGACCTCCGCCGCCTCGGCCGCGCCCTCCGCGACGAGGAGCGCGCCGGTGGCAACCGCGTGCCCCCGCCCTCCGACGAGCTCCTCGCCCGCGCCCTCGCCGAGCCCGAGCGGCTCGTCGCGCACGACCCCGCGTACGCTCGCGGCGCGCAGCGGCTCGGCGGGCTCCTGCGCAAGGCGCGCGAGCTCCTCGAGGGCGGCGGCACCGCCGAAGAGGCCCTGTGGGAGCTGTGGGCCGGCGCCCCCTGGCCGCAGCGCCTGGAACGCGCCGCCCTCCGCGGCGGCGCCGCCGGCCGCAATGCCGACCGGGACCTCGACGCCGTGTGCGCACTCTTCGACACGGCCGCCCGCGCCGAAGAGCGCACCGGCGGCCGTGGTGCGCTCAACTTCCTCGAAGAGATCGAGGCCCAGGACATCGCCGCCGACACCCTCTCCAAGAGAGAGGTCCGCCCCGACGCCGTACGCCTGATGACCGCCCACCGTTCCAAGGGCCTCGAGTGGAGCCTCGTCGTCGCGGCGGGCGTACAGGAGGGCCTGTGGCCCGACCTCCGCCGCCGCGGCTCCCTCCTGGAGGCCGACCGCATCGGCCGCGACGGCCTCGCCGAACCGCTCACCCCCGGCGCCCTCCTCGCCGAGGAGCGCCGGCTCTTCTACGTGGCGGCCACCCGCGCCCGCGACCGCCTCGTCGTCACCGCCGTCAAGGCACCCGCCGACGACGGCGACCAGCCCTCCCGCTTCCTCACCGAACTCGGCGTCGAGCCCAGGGACATCACCGGCCGCCCCCGCCGCCCGCTCGCCGTCGCCGCGCTCGTCGCCGAACTGCGCGCCACCACAGTGGACCCGCAGGCAACCCCCGCCCTGCGTGACGCCGCCGCCCGCCGTCTCGCCCGCCTCGCCGCGCTCACGGACGACGAGGGCCAGCCGCTCGTGCCCGCCGCGCACCCCTACCGCTGGTGGGGCCTGTACGAGCCGACGCACAGCCGACTGCCCCTGCGCGACCGGAACGAGCCCGTCACCCTCTCCGGCAGCGCACTGGACCAGCTCGCCAACACCTGCGCCCTCCAGTGGTTCCTGGGCCGCGAGGTCAAGGCGGACGCCCCCGCCACCGCCGCCCAGGGCTTCGGCAATGTCGTGCACGTACTGGCCGACGAGGTGGCGTCCGGACAGACCCCCGCCGATCTGGCGGTCCTCATGGAGCGCCTCGACTCGGTCTGGAACGCGCTGGTTTTCGACGCCCCATGGAAGTCCAAGCAGGAGAAGGAGCACGCGCGCGTGGCGCTCGAACGCTTCCTGCGCTGGCATGTCATGGACCGCGGCGGCCGTGTCCCCGCCGCGACCGAGCACGGCTTCGACGTGACGCTGGAGGCCGGTGACTACGAAGTACGCATCCGGGGCTCCATGGACCGCGTCGAGCAGGACGCCGAAGGACGCGCGTACGTCGTCGACTTCAAGACCGGCAAGCAGACCCCGACCCGCGACGAGGTCGCCCGCCACCCCCAACTCGCCGTCTACCAGCTCGCCGTGCGCGAGGGCGCCCTCGACGAGGCCTTCGACGGCCGCCGCCCCGAGCCGGGCGGCGCCGAGCTTGTACAGCTGCGTCAGGCCGCCGCCAAGAAGGAGGGCGGCGAGGACCTCCCCAAGATCCAGGCGCAGGAGCCGCTGGCGGGGGAGTGGGTCGGCGAGCTGCTCGCCACCGCCGCGGGCCGCGTACTCGACGAGCGCTTCACGCCCTCCGCCGGGCAGCACTGCACCCACTGCGCGTTCCGTGCGTCATGCAGCGCACAGCCGGAAGGCCGCCAGATAGTGGAGTGAGCGGCGCTGTGACGCGGGTCACGCAGGCCGTGCCACGGAACCACGTGATCGGCGAGGAGAAGTACATGGCGGCCAAGCGGAAGTGCCTGGTTATGGCGGTGGTCTGCGCGACCACGATCGCCGGACTCGCGGCCTGCTCCACCGGCGGCGGGCTCAAAGCCGAGAGCGGCGCCGAGAAGATCGGGAAGAAGGACGCGGTGGCCGCCGCGACCACGAAGGCTTCGGATGACCCGTTCGGCGGTCTCAGCGCCGACCAGATCGCCGACAAGGCCGTCGCTGCCACCAAGTCCGCACACTCCATCCGGATGGTGGGCAAGGTCACCGGCGACGGCGAGCTGCTGACCGTCGACTTCGCGGTGGACGACAAGGATTCCTGCACCGGCAAGATCGGGATGAAGGGCGGCAACGCCGAGCTTCTCCAGGTCGACAAGGTCATGTACATCAAGGGCGACGACGCGTTCTGGAAGGCCTCGCTCGGTGGGCAGGCCGACGGCGTCACCGAGCTTCTGAAGGGCCGCTGGATGAAGGTGCCGCAGGGCAGCTCCACCAGCATGGAGGGGGTCTGCGATCTCAAGGCGATGATCGCCGACATGGACAAGGACAGGTCGGAGCGCCAGGGCATGACCAGGGGGCCCGATGCCGCGGTGGGCGGCAAGCCCGTGGCGACCTTGGTGAAGAAGAAGCCCAGCGGCGAGACGCTCACCCTGTACGTCGCCAAGCAGGGCGAGCCGTATCTGCTCAAGGTCGTCAAGAAAGGCGGCGTCGAGCCGGGCGCGCTGACGCTCTCGGACTACAACAAGCCGGTGAAGGCCGTGGCCCCGCCGCCCGACGAGGTCGTGGACGTGGACAACCTGGGCTCGGCCGTCGCGGCAGGCGCCCGCTCCGGCTCAGGTGCCCGCTCCGACTCAGGCACGCGCTCCGACAGAGGCCGCTCCGGGGCCGGTTCCGGCCCAGGTTCGGGAGCCGGACGCCGCTGAGGCCGATGGGGGCCATGGCTGTCAGTGGTCCCCATTAGCCTCACTGGGGTGACCGCACGTATCAACGACCCCGAGCAGCTCAAGGAGCTCCTCGGTATCCCCTTCACCCCGGAGCAGACGGCCTGCATCACCGCGCCGCCCGCCCCGCAGGTCATCGTGGCCGGAGCCGGGTCGGGGAAGACGACGGTCATGGCCGCGCGCGTGGTGTGGCTCGTGGGGACCGGCCAGGTCGCCCCCGAGCAAGTCCTCGGTCTCACCTTCACCAACAAGGCGGCGGGCGAGCTCGCCGAGCGTGTCCGCACCGCGCTCGTACGGGCCGGGGTGACGGACCCCGACATCATCGACCCGGACAACCCGCCGGGAGAGCCGCGCATCTCCACGTACCACGCCTTCGCCGGACAGCTCCTGACCGATCACGGGCTGCGGATCGGCCTGGAGCCGACGGCCCGATTGCTCGCCGACGCCACCCGCTACCAGCTCGCCGCGCGCGTGCTGCGCGAGGCGCCGGGCCCGTATCCCTCGCTGACCAAGTCCTTTCCCTCCCTGGTCAGCGATCTGCTGGCGCTCGACGCCGAGCTCGCGGAGCATCTCGTACGTCCCGAGCAGCTTGCCGCGTACGACGTGGAACTGCTGCGCACGCTGGAGAACGCCCGGCTCAGCAACGCCGAGCTGCGCAAGGTCCCGGAGGCCGCGGCGGCCCGCCGTGAGCTGCTCGATCTGACCGTCCGCTACCGCGAGGCCAAACGTGCCCGCGATCTCCTCGACTTCGGCGACCAGATCGCGCTCTCCGCCGAGCTCGCGCTGACGCGGCCCGAGGTCGGGACGATCCTGCGGGACGAGTTCCGGGTCGTCCTGCTCGACGAGTACCAGGACACGTCGGTGGCTCAACGGCTGCTCCTGTCCGGCCTGTTCGGCCAGGGCACCGGCCATGCCGTGACCGCAGTCGGCGACCCCTGCCAGGCCATCTACGGCTGGCGCGGGGCCTCCGTCGCCAACCTCGACGACTTCCCGGCGCACTTCGCGCACGCCGACGGTCCCCCTGGGCCTGGCGGCCCGGGAGGTGCCCCCAGCCCCGCCACCCGCTTCTCGCTCAGCGAGAACCGCCGCAGCGGCGGCCGGCTGCTGCACCTCGCCAACGGCCTGGCCGAACCCCTGCGCGCGATGCACGCGGGCGTGGAGGCGCTGCGCCCCGCGCCCGGCGCCGAGCGGGACGGATCCGTGCGCATCGCCCTCCTCGACACCCACACCCAGGAGATCGAATGGCTCGCCGACTCGATCGCCCACCTGGTGCGTACGGGCAAGGAGCCCGGCGAGATCGCGGTCCTGTGCCGTACGGCGGGTGACTTCCCCGAGATCCAGGGCGCGCTGGTCGCCCGGGACATCCCCGTGGAGGTCGTCGGCCTGTCCGGGCTGCTGCACCTCCCGGAGGTCGCCGACCTGGTGGCGGTGTGCGAAGTCCTCCAGGACCCGGGAGCCAATGCCTCGCTCGTACGACTGCTGACCGGACCGCGCTGGCGTATCGGCCCGCGCGACCTGGCGCTGCTGGGCCGCCGGGCCAGGCTGCTCGTCCACCGCACCCCGGCCGACGGCACGGACCCGGACGAACGGCTGGCCGCGGCCGTCGAGGGCACCGACCCGGCCGAGGTCATCTCGCTCGCCGACGCCCTGGACACCTTCCTTGAGTCGGCGGGCGGCGAGCACGACGACCTGCCCTTCTCCGCGGAGGCCCGGGTCCGTTTCGCCCGCCTCGCCGCGGAACTGCGCGACCTGCGACGCTCGCTGGCCGACCCGCTGATGGACGTCCTGCACCGCGTCCTGGCCACCACCGGCCTGGAGGTCGAACTCTCCGCGTCCCCGCACGCCCTGGCCGCCCGCCGCCGGGAGACCCTCGCCAACTTCCTGGACACAGCGGCCGGTTTCGCGGCGCTGGACGGGGAGGCCACACTGCTTGCCTTCCTCGCCTTCCTCCGTACGGCCGCCCAGTACGAGAAGGGCCTCGACAACGCCCTGCCGGGCGGCGAGAACACCGTCAAGGTCCTCACGGCCCACAAGTCCAAGGGCCTGGAGTGGGACGTCGTGGTGGTCCCCGGCCTGGTCACCAAGCACTTCCCGAACGACCAGGCGCGCGAGGCCTGGACCTCCCAGTCCAAGGTCCTGCCGCACGCGCTCCGCGGCGACGCGGGCACGCTTCCGGACGTGCCGTCCTGGGACGCGAGGGGCCTCAAGGCCTTCAAGGACGCCATGAAGGACCACCAGCACACGGAGGAACTGCGCCTGGGCTACGTCACGTTCACCCGCCCCCGCTCCCTGCTGCTGGGCTCGGCCCACTGGTGGGGCCCGACCCAGAAGCGGCGACGGGGTCCGTCGGCGTTCCTGCAGGCGCTGTACGACCACTGCGCGGAGGGCTTCGGCGAGATCGAGGTCTGGGCGGACGAACCGGAGGAGGACGCGGAGAACCCGTGCCTGCACGAGTCGACGCAGGACCACGCCTGGCCGCTCCCCCTTGACCCGACGTCGCTGTCCCGCCGCCGCGAGGCGGCGGACAAGGTGCTGTCACACCTGGACGCGCTGACGCTGCTTCCGGCCGAGCCGGCCGAGCCGGCCGAGCCGGATGAACCGGAGGAGCTGGAGGAGCCGGAGGACCAGGACTGGGAGCCTTGGGACGACGAGCCGCCATGGGACGAGGACGCCCCGGAGCCGGAGTGGGAGCAGGACGCTCCGCAGGCTGACCTGCCGCACCAGCGCCGCGAAGCCGGCGCTTCCGGGAGTGTGGGGGCGTCAGCCCCCACGTCCCCCTCCCCCGGGTTCCGGGGCGGAGCCCCGGTTTCGGGAAGGGGCGGGGTGGGGGAGGAGGCAACCCCCGAAGACGCCCGCACCATCGCCTCCTGGGACCGCGACCTCACCGCCCTCACCGGCGAACTCCGCCGCACCCGCGCCACCGTCCGCGACGTACCCCTGCCGCCCTCCCTCTCCGCCTCCCAGCTCATGCGTCTCGCCGCCGACCCCGACGGCTTCGCCCAGGAGCTGGCGCGCCCCATGCCCCGCCCCCCGCAGCGCGCCGCCCGCCGGGGCACCCGGTTCCACGCCTGGGTGGAGTCGCGGTTCGAGGAGCTGCCGCTCCCGATGCTCGGCCCGGACGAGCTCCCCGGGGGCGAGGCCGACGACCCCGAGATCGTGGACGAGCGCGATCTGACCGCGCTCAAGGAGGCGTTCGAGCGCACGCCGTACGCCCGCCGCACCCCCTACCGCGTGGAGTCGCCGTTCCAGATCACCCTCGCGGGCCGCGTGATCCGGGGCCGTATCGACGCCGTCTACCGCGAGCAGGACGGCACGTACGAGATCGTCGACTGGAAGACCAGCCGCACACGCACCGCGGACCCCCTCCAGCTCGCCATCTACCGCCTCGCCTGGGCCGAGCAGCACGATCTCCCACTCGAAGCCGTCAACGCCGCGTTCGTCTACGTCCGCAGCGGCGAGATCGCGCGCCCCACCGCCCTCCCCGGCCGCGCCCAGCTGGAGCGCATCCTGCTGGGCGAGACGGCCGACGAGGCAGCCGCCGAGGCCCGTTAGGCTCAAGTGCATGAGCGACACCCCGGACAGCGCCGTCCGTACGTACATCGAGCAGCACCGCGCAGCCTTCCTCGACGACCTCGCCGACTGGCTGCGCATCCCGTCCGTGTCGGCCCAGCCCGACCACGCGGCGGACGTACGGCGCAGTGCCGACTGGCTCGCGGCCAAGCTCAAGGAGACCGGCTTCCCGGTCACCGAGGTATGGCCCACACCCGGCGCCCCCGCGGTCTTCGCCGAGTGGCCGTCCGGCGACCAGGACGCGCCCACCGTGCTCGTCTACGGCCACCACGACGTCCAGCCCGCCGCCCGCGAGGACGGCTGGCACAGCGACCCCTTCGAGCCGCTGATCACTGACGGCCGGATGTACGGGCGGGGCGCGGCCGACGACAAGGGCCAGGTCTTCTTCCACACTCTGGGTGTACGGGCCCACCTCGCCGCCACCGGCCGCACCGCCCCCGCGGTCAACCTCAAGCTGCTGATCGAGGGCGAGGAGGAGTCGGGTTCGCCGAACTTCCGCGCACTTGTCGAGGCCAATGCCGCCCGCCTCTCCTCCGATGCCGTGATCGTCTCGGACACCGGTATGTGGTCGGAGACGACCCCCACCGTCTGCACCGGCATGCGGGGCCTCGTGGACTGCGAGATCGATCTGTACGGCCCGGACCAGGACATCCACTCCGGCTCCTTCGGCGGCGCGGTCCCGAACCCGGCCACCGTCGCCGCCCGCATCGTCGCGGCGCTGCACGACGCCGACGAGCAGGTGACGATCCCGGGCTTCTACGACGGCATCGCGCCGCTCACCGACGCCGAACGCGAGCTGCTCGCCGAACTGCCCTTCGACGAGGCGGACTGGCTGAAAACCGCCAAGTCGTACGGCACCCTTGGCGAGGCCGGGTACTCGACGCTGGAGCGCATCTGGGCCCGTCCGACCGCCGAGCTCAACGGCATCGGCGGCGGCTACCAGGGCCCCGGCGGCAAGACGATCATCCCGTCGTCAGCGCAGCTGAAGCTCACGTTCCGGATGGTCGCGGGACAGGATCCGGACACGATCGAGAAGGCCGTCGACGCCTGGGTCGCGGCCCGCGTCCCGGCCGGAATCCGCCACGAGATCCGCTTCGCCGCCTCGACCCGCCCCTGTCTGACCCCGCTGGACCACCCCGCCCTCCAGTCGGTCATACGGGCCATGAGCCGCGCCTTCGACGGGGAGAAGATCCGCTTCACGCGCGAGGGCGGCTCGGGACCCGCCGCGGACCTTCAGGACGTCCTGGAGACTCCCGTGCTGTTCCTCGGCATCTCCGTACCGTCCGACGGCTGGCACGCCCCCAACGAGAAGGTCGAACTGGACCTGCTCGTCAAGGGCGTGGAGACAACCGCCCACCTGTGGGGCGACCTCGCCGAAGCCCTGCGGTGAACTCCGCTGAACCGACACTCAATCCACCCGGGGGAGTTGGAAATACCGTGAGCACCAACAGCTACGCCACCGCGGACCGCCCGATCGGTCTCACCGCGCCGACCGGCATCGACCGCGAGGCGCATCACCGTCTCGACGAGGCATGGCTCGCGGCGGCGTGGAGCCACCCCACAACCCGTGTCTTCGTCGTCTCAGGCGGGCAGGCGCTGATCGACGACACCCCCGACGGCCGTACGGAACTGGTCATGACCCCGGCCTTCGAGGCCCCGGTCACCGAGACCCACCGCTACTTCCTGGGCACCGACGAAGAGGGCGTGCGCTACTTCGCGCTCCAGAAGGACGCGCTGCCCGGGCGCATGGACCAGTCGGCCCGTCCCGCGGGCCTGCGCGAAGCCGGACTGCTGCTCTCGCCGCGTGACGCGGGCCTGCTGGTGCACGCGGTCGCGCTGGAGAACTGGCAGCGGCTGCACCGCTTCTGCTCACGCTGCGGCGAGCGCACGGTCATCGCGGCCGCGGGCCACATCCGCCGCTGCCCGGCCTGCGGAGCAGAGCACTACCCCCGTACCGACCCGGCCGTGATCATGCTCGTCACCGACGAGGAGGACCGCGCGCTGCTGGGCCGCCAGGTGCACTGGCCCGAGGGACGCTTCTCCACACTCGCGGGCTTCGTCGAGCCGGGCGAGTCGATCGAGCAGTCGGTGCGCCGGGAGGTCTTCGAGGAGGCGGGCGTCACGGTCGGCGACGTCGAGTACATCGCCAGCCAGCCCTGGCCCTTCCCCTCCAGCCTGATGCTCGGCTTTATGGCGCGGGCGACGTCCTCGGAGATCAACGTGGACGGCGAGGAGATCCACGAGGCGCGCTGGTTCTCCCGGGAAGACCTGCGGGCCGCCTTCGAGTCCGGGGAGGTGCTGCCTCCCTACGGGATCTCGATTGCGGCCCGCCTGGTCGAGCTCTGGTACGGAAAGCCGTTGCCCAAGCCCGGTGAGGTCGGCTGAGAGCTCGGCGGCTCAGACGCCGATCTTCTGCTTGACCTGGGCCAGCGAGGGGTTGGTCAGCGTCGAACCGTCCGGGAAGAGCACGGTCGGGACGGTCTGATTGCCCCCGTTGGCCTTCTCGACAAAGGCCGCGGACTGCGGGTCCTGCTCGATGTTGATCTCGGTGTACGTGATGCCTTCGCGGTCCATCTGGCTCTTCAGCCGACGGCAGTAGCCGCACCACGTGGTGCTGTACATCGTCACAGTGCCCTGCATCGTCTCTCGTGCTCCTCTGTCTCGCAGTGCCGTCCGTCTTGCTCGATGCGTCTTCGCACCGGGTACTTGAACGTATGTGACCTGGCCACCATTCCCGCATTAGTACGACTGCCCCCGGCTCGCTGTGGACAACGGCCACGGCAGCCTCCGCCGACCTGGCAGCATGGCGGTGTGACAGCAGCAACGCACTCCTCTCTTTTCCCGCAGGTCCCCGAGTCGGCGGACGCGGTGCTCGACGGGCTCGACCCCGAGCAGCGCGAAGTGGCGACGGCCCTGCACGGTCCGGTGTGCGTGCTGGCAGGCGCCGGCACGGGCAAGACACGCGCGATCACCCACCGCATCGCGTACGGCGTGCGTGCGGGCATACTCCAGCCCGCCAGTGTGCTGGCCGTCACCTTCACCAACCGCGCCGCGGGCGAGATGCGCGGGCGGCTCCGCCAGCTCGGCGCCGGCGGTGTGCAGGCGCGCACCTTCCACTCCGCCGCACTGCGCCAGCTCCAGTACTTCTGGCCGAAGGCGGTCGGCGGCGAGCTGCCGAGGCTCCTCGAGCGCAAGATCCAGCTGGTCGCCGAGTCAGCCGCACGCTGCCGCATCCGGCTCGACCGCAACGAGCTGCGGGATGTCACAAGCGAGATCGAGTGGGCCAAGGTCACCCAGACCGTCCCCGCCGACTACCCGGCCGCGGTCGCCAAAACGCACCGCGACGCCCCCCGCGACACGGCGGAGATCAGCCAGATCTACGGGATGTACGAGCAGCTCAAGCGCGACCGCTCGGTGATCGACTTCGAGGATGTCCTGCTGCTCGCGGTCGGCATCCTCCAGGACCGGCACGACATCGCCGACCAGATCCGCCGCCAGTACCAGCACTTCGTGGTGGACGAGTACCAGGACGTCAGCCCGCTCCAGCAGCGCCTGCTCGATCTGTGGCTGGGCGACCGGGACAGCCTCTGCGTCGTCGGCGACGCCAGCCAGACGATCTACTCCTTCACCGGAGCGACCCCCGACCACCTGCTGAATTTCCGCACCCGCCACCCCAGCGCGACCGTCGTCAAACTGGTCCGTGACTACCGCTCGACGCCCCAGGTCGTCCATCTCGCCAATGGCCTGCTGAGCCAGGCCCATGGCCGCGCAGCCGAGCACCGCCTCGAACTGATCTCGCAGCGCGAGGCGGGCCCCGAGCCCGCCTACACCGAGTACGCCGACGAGCCGGCCGAGGCCGAGGGCACGGCCCGCCGTATCCGCGACCTGATCGCCGCGGGCGTCCCGGCCGGTGAGATCGCCGTGCTCTACCGCGTCAACGCCCAGTCGGAGGTCTACGAACAGGCGCTGGCGGACGCCGGAGTCCCCTACCAGCTGCGCGGCGCCGAGCGCTTCTTCGAACGTCAGGAGGTCAGGGAAGCGGGCATCGCCCTGCGCGGTGCTGCCCGCGCCGGAGGCAATGACTCCCTGCTCGACGACGCCGAGGATCTGCCGTCCCAGGTGCGGGCCGTGCTGTCCACCAAGGGCTGGACCACCGAGCCGCCCGCCGGATCGGGCGCTGTGCGCGACCGCTGGGAGTCCCTGGCCGCGCTGGTCCGCCTCGCCGAGGACTACGTACGGGTCAAGCCGGGGGCGACCCTCTCCGATCTCGTGGCCGAGCTCGACGAGCGCGCCGCCGCCCAGCACGCGCCCACCGTCCAGGGCGTCACCCTCGCATCGCTCCACTCGGCGAAGGGCCTGGAGTGGGACGCCGTGTTCCTCGTCGGCCTCACCGAGGGCATGATGCCGATCACCTACGCCAAGACCGACGAACAGGTCGAGGAGGAGCGCCGACTGCTCTATGTCGGCGTCACCCGTGCCCGGCTCCATCTCTCGCTGTCCTGGGCGCTGTCCCGCTCACCCGGCGGCCGCGCGTCCCGTCGCCCCACCCGCTTCCTGAACGGGATGCGCCCGGGATCCGTCGCCCCGGGCGCCCGTGGCGCGGGTGGCGCGGGCGGCATCGAACGCGGCAGCGGCCGGCGCAAGCGGCGCGGGCCCGTGCTGTGCCGCGTCTGCGGCAAGACGCTCACCGACGCGGGCGAGATGAAGCTGATGCGCTGTGAGGACTGCCCCTCCGACATGGACGAGGCGCTGTACGAGCGCCTGCGGGAGTGGCGCTCGGACCAGGCCAAGGAGCTGGGCCAGCCCGCGTACTGCGTGTTCACCGACAAGACGCTGATGGCGATCGCCGAGGCCGTGCCGGGCAGCGAGGGCGAGTTGGCTCAGATCTCCGGCGTCGGCGGACGCAAGCTTGAGCGCTTCGGAGCCGATGTGCTGGTCATCTGTGCAGGTCAGGAAGTTGGAGGAGTCGACGAGGACGACTGATACAAACTCGTCGAGAAAATAGTTTGCGCGCGCCCCAGCAAGCCCCATAGGTTCTTAACCACGGGAACAGCGACTTCTCTGAAGCCCTGTCCTCGTGCTGTACTTATCCGAATACGCGCGATCGGCCCCGGCCGGTCCTCTAGACGCCGAGAGGAGGCGATTCCAGTGATCAGCACCAAGACCCGCTTCACCAGCACCAAAGTGACCGATCGCTCGGTCGTCTCCGCCTGCACGCTCGGCTTCTCCGCGGCCTTCAACGGCACCGGTCTGTCCGGCTTCTCCGCCGTGCTTCCTGTGTCCGGCCTGGGCGGCCTCCCCGTCCTGGAGCGCAATGAGCGACCGACCAAGGCACTGGCAGCAGGAGTAGCAGCGGCAGAGGCTCAGGCCTATGCCATTGCGGCGGCCAGTGCCGAAACCCAGAAGCAGACGACGCAGCATCACACGATGTGGGCCTTCCGTGGGCTCGAACCCTGGAGTGATCCAGCCTGATCCAGATCAGGCCGGCGCCTTCAGGGCCGCGGAACCCCACCCGGGATCCGCGGCCCTTCTGTTTTCCCCGAAACGGGGACGACGGAGCGAAGGGGCCTCGGGACAAGCAGCACCCGGTACCAGCCGACAACCGGCCAACAGGCCGGACCGACCAGACGAGGAACGACACCACCGTGCAACTCGAAGCGCACGCCCCGTCCGTACCGCCTTCCGAGACGATCCCCCCGCCCGCCCTCACGGAGGACTCCACCTTGACTCCGCTCACTGCGCTCACCGCGCTCGACGACGCCATCGAGAACCTCGGCGTACCCGTCCCCTGCCGTGCTTACGACCCGGAGGTCTTCTTCGCCGAGTCCCCGGCCGATGTCGAGTACGCCAAGTCCCTCTGCCGCACCTGCCCGCTGATGGAGGCCTGCCTCGCGGGCGCCAAGGAGCGGCGTGAGCCGTGGGGCGTCTGGGGCGGTGAGCTCTTCATCCAGGGCGTGGTCGTCGCCCGCAAGCGGCCGCGTGGCCGCCCGCGCAAGAACCCGGTCGCGGCATGACCGCCATCGGAACCATCGACCGACCCGTCACGCACGATCCCCAGAAGCTGGCCCCCATGACCTCTTCCACCAGCGAGCCCTCCGGCTCCGCCACCCCAGACGTCACCACCATCGGCGCGAACGCCTCGCGTCAGAACAGGACCCGTGAGATGCAACTCATCCCAGAAGCCATGGCGCGTGCGCATATGCACGACCGCCTGCGCGAAGCCGAGGCGGAAAGCCAGGCCATGCGCCTGGTCACCGCCCGGCGGATGCAGCGCCGTGCTGAGCGCGCGTCGATGCGTGCCCGCCGTGCGCTGGCCATGGCGGTCATGCACTGACCGCACCAGCGCACCGACGTGCACTGACACGCACACACTGACCCGCGGGGGCCGGTCCGAACGGACCGGCCCCCGCGGTGCGTTGTCCCTGCGGCGGGTCCGTTATGGGGTTATCGTCACGAGGTGGACGAGCAGCAGACTCCTCACCCTGCGCGGCCGGGTGCCGAGAGCATCGTGTGTTCCCGTTGCGGCACCGCCGCCGAGGGACCACCGCCGACCTGGACCTGCTCCATGGAGAACGGCACCCGTCACTACCTCTGCGACGACTGCGCCCGCGCCAACATCAGAGCGATCGAGGGCAGGCTCGACTCCGCCTGGTGGTGATCGCCGCCTGACGCGGTACGGCCCGTGCCGTTCCCCGCGCCGGTGTCCCCGGCGGCGATCGCTCAGGCCTGCGCCTCGACCGCCGCGCCGTCCTCCTCGTCCTCCGGCAGGAACCCGGGCAGCCACGACTCCAGTTCGTCCCGCAGTCGCACTGCCGCGTTCAGCTGGCACAGCACCCCGATCGTGCTCAGCGTCACCCGGTGTATCAACAGATACGAGGGCGGCAGATTGAGCTGCTTGCCCAGCCGATGCGCGGGGGAGCGGATGTCCGCGATCCGGGCCGCCTGGTTGCGCATCCAGCTGCGGGTGAACGTGAACTCCCCGACCTCCGCGGGTTCGATGATCGGCAGCAGATAATCGAGCACCGCGTCCGGGTCCAGCTCTATCGACTCCTTGACGAAGCCCGCCTCGCGCAGCAGCTCGTAGACCGCCTCGGCCTCGCCCTCCAGCGTCATCCGCAGACAGTCGCCGATGGTCTGCGGCAGCCCGCCGGGCAACCGGTCCACCGTGCCGAAGTCCAGCACCCCGAGCCGCCAGCCCGCGCCGTCCTCGTCCGGGAGCAGCCGAAAGTTACCCGGATGCGGATCGGCGTGCAGCAGTCCCGTGCGGGCAGGGCCGGAGAAGAGGAAGCGGGCCAGCAGCTGGCCGGCCCGGTTCCGCTGCTCCTCGGTGCCCTTGGCGATCACCTCGGCGAGCGGGATCCCGTCGATCCACTCCGTCACCAGCACCTGGTCGCACTGGTGCACCACATCCGGCACCAGGACGTCAGGATCGTCTGCGAATTCGGCCGCGTGCTCCCGCTGTGCCTGCGCCTCCAGTTCATAGTCCAGCTCCTCCGAGACCCGGTCGCGGAGTTCCGAAATGAGCGGCTTGATGTCCATCCCAGGGATCAGCGGCCCGAGCAGCCGGGCGAAGCGGCTGAGCTGCGTGAGGTCGGACAGCAACGCGTCCCCCGCCCCCGGGTACTGCACCTTGACCGCGACCTCGCGCCCGTCGTGCCACACCGCCCGGTGCACCTGACCGATGGACGCGGCGGCCGACGGTTTGTCCTCGAAGTTGAGGAACAGCTCCCGCCACTCCTCGCCCAGCCGCTCCGCGAGGACCGCGTGGACCGTGCGCGTCGGCATCGGGGGCGCGGCGTCCTGGAGCTTGGTGAGGGCCGCGCGGTAGGGGCCCGCGACCTCCTCGGGGAGCGCCGACTCGAAGACGGACATGGCCTGCCCGAACTTCATCGCACCGCCCTTGAGCTCGCCGAGCACCTTGAACAACTGCTCCGCCGTGCGCTGTTGCAGCTCCCTGGCCACGATCTCCGCGGACTTCCCGCCGATCCGCTTTCCCAGACCCCAAGTGGCCCGCCCGGCGAAGCCCAGTGGCAGTGCGGCCAACTTGGCGGTCCGGGTGACCGCCTTCCGGGGAAGATCAGACATGCGCCCCTCCAAATCCCAGACAGCCGTGCCGCGTGTGCCTTACGGCATTGCTCCGTTGACGGCGGTTACCCGGCCATTGTCTCGTGCGGCGACCCGAACTCCGAGGTGTGCCCCCTCACTCTTCCCTTCCGCGCCGCAGTCACAGTCGAGATGGGGCGTGATTGTCTCCGAGCGCCACTCCAGCAGCGGCAGTGACGCCTCCCATCGGGCTCCCGTACTGGCGGGCAGCTCCCCGTCGAGAAAGGACAGCGCGTGCGCGGCCGTCATCGCAGCCACTGCCGTGGCCAGGGTGACATCGCAGGCCGGTACCGCGCGGCGGCGGCCCGAACGCCACTGCGCGAGCAGCCTCGGCCTGCCCGGATCACGCTCCGTGCGGCCCAGCTCCAGACAGCCCGCGCACGCCGTGCCGCCGGGCAGCACCAGCGGGCCCACCACACCCGTTGCCTCCACAACTCCCCCATAGATATGGGGTGTTCCGGTGGAGACCCAGTCCGCGGCCGCGGCCGGGTCGGGTGCGTAGGCCGCCAGACCGTCCCGAGGGGCGACCACGATCAGAGAGAGACCGGGCGCGGCGCCGCCCCGTGCCGGCCCGGACCCGGCCGCGCGCGGCGGGCGGTCGGGTGCGGCCCGCCGCACCAGCTGCCGGGCCGCCGCTTCCCGCCGCTCACCGATCGCCTCCACCGGCAGCCCGCCGGGCGCCACGTCCCACGGCTCCGTACACCCGCCGTCCAGCACGTCGACCCGGCCCACCGCGGAGGCCGACAGGATCGCGGCGACCGTCGCACCCACCCGGCCCGCGCCCCGGACCTGGACGCGCATTGCCCGCCGGGCCGCCAGGCGCCGTATTCCGCCGCCCGGTTCCGCGTCGACCACAGACAGCGATGCCAGATCGGGGCGCAGCCGGTCGAGCGCGCCCGCCCGTTTCCGTAACGCGTCGGCCGCAGGTCCGCCGCCCCTCGGATCGTCGAGCAGCCCGGCCGATGTCAGCCGCTTCACCAGCGCGTCCACTTGTCCCTCCGGCAGCCCTATCGCTCGCGCCTCCTGGCGCAGAAGGGGCAGCCCCCGCGTCCCGTCGAACAGTTCCAGCAGTGCCCCCGTCGCCGTGTCCACCGGGCCGACCATCACCGCATGCGCGGGAGTCGCCCCGAACTGCACGGTCTGCCGCTCCCGCCATGCCCGCTTCAGGGCAGGCTTCACCATCGGATGCATATCCACTTCCCCCGTGAAGTCTTGTCGGATCTCTCCGCTGATCTGTTGTCAGAATGCACGGCCGCCTCGGCGGATGTGAAAAGTTATCCACAGGCATGGGGTATTAGTCGTTCAAATGGTGCAGCCATGGAGTGGATCAAGCTCGAACCGTCCCGGAGGCGGGACTTCCTACACTGACAGCGGGTAACGTCGGGGCGTGTCCGTCGACCCTTCCCCTCGCTTCGCTGGGGAGCCACCCCCTCGCGTTGCCGGGGAATCCCCACCGCGCAGCGCCGGGAGTCAACAGCGCAGCGCGAAAACCCGCCCGCCCCGCGGATCGGGGACGAGTGCGGTCGAGGTCCGCAGGAGCACCCGCCGCAGCAGAACGGTCTCCGCGTACCGCGAGGGTGACCGGACCATCGTCCTCATCCCCGCCCGGATGTCCGAGGCGGAGGAGCAGCGCTGGGTCACCGTGATGCTCGACAAGCTCGCCGCCCAGGAGAGCAAACGCATCCTCGGCGACACCGAACTGGCCGAGCGCGCCGAGCGCTTGTCCGCCCAGTACTTCGACGGACGCGCAAGACCGACGTCCGTGCGCTGGGTGACGAACCAGAACACCCGCTGGGGCTCCTGCACCCCGGCGGAGGGCAGCATCCGCCTGTCGCACCGACTGCAGGGCATGCCGGAGTACGTCGTCGACTATGTGCTCGTCCATGAACTGGCTCATCTCCTCGTGCCAGGACACGGACCGCGGTTCTGGCGGCTCCTCGAGGCCTATCCGCGAACCGAGCGCGCGCGGGGCTATCTCGAGGGCGTCGTCGCCGCCGACCGGCTGCCGCACCTGCCCGCCGCACGCGGAGAGTGACCGGCAGCCGTCCTGTACCGAATGTGTACCGGCTTGGCCCAATGCCGGACTCAGCCGTTAGCCTGGCGCGACGCAGTCACATTTCGGGATGGGGGACGGTCGTTACGCATGGCCAGGGAATTCCAACGCGGCCACAAGGCCAAGATCAGTGATCTCACTCCAGGAACGGATCTGTACGTAGGTGTGCAGATCGCAGCTCCTGGTCTGACCTTCGACATCAGCTGTTTCGGACTCGACGCCAACGAGCAGCTCTCCGACGACCGGTACTTCATCTTCTTCAACCAGCCGAAATCGCCTGAGGAGTCCATCCAGCTGCTCGGCGCGCAGTCCGGCGACACCGAGTCGTTCCGCGTCACGCTGGACCGCATTCCGGCGAACATTCACCGGCTCTCCTTCACCGCCACGATCGACGGTGCCGGACAGATGTCGCAGGTCGGCCCGGGGCACATCCGAATCGTCGCGGGTGGCGAGGAAGTTGTGCGGTACGCCTTCACCGGTTCGGAGTTCACCACCGAGCGCGCGGTGATGCTCGGTGACTTCTACCTGAAGGACGTCTGGCGCTTCGCCGCCATCGGACAGGGCTTCGACGGCGGGCTCGACGCGCTGCTGAAGAACTTCGGCGGCGAGGTCGCCGAGGAGCAGCCCGGCGCGCAGCCCCAGGGCGCCGCCCCGTCGTTCGCGCCGCCCCCGCAGGCCACCGCGCCTCCGGCGTTCGGCGCACCGGCCGCACCGCATGCGCCTCAGGTTCCCCAGGCCCCGCAGCCCGCGCCGTCGTTCGGCGCACCCGCGGCCCCGGCTCCCGTACCTCAGCCGAACCCGCAGATGCACGCCGCGCCCACCATCGCGGCTCCGATGAGCCCGCCCGCAGGTACTGTGCCGCCGCCGTCCCCGTACGGACAGCCGCCCCAGCAGCCGCAGTACGGCCAGGTCCCGGGACAGATGCCCGGTCAGATGCCGGGTCAGGTCCCCGGGCAGGTCCCGCCGGGTGGGCCTTCGCCGTACGGACAGCAGGCACCCTCTCCGTACGGGCAGCAGCCTCCGGGCATGCCGCAAGGGGTTCCGCAGGGCGTCCCCCAGGGCGTCCCGCAGGCGGGCGCCGGTCTTCAGGCCGCTCTCCAGCCCTACCGCGAGACCGCCACCGGCCAGCGCTGGACCCCGCAGAACCAGCAGCTCATGCGGGTCGATCTGACCATGGGTGGCACGCCCGTGCTGGCCCGTCAGGGCAGCATGGTCATGTACCAGGGCAAGGTCGACTTCAGTTACAAGGGCGCCGGTTTCGCCGGTCGCATCGTCGGCAACGCCACCGGCCAGGAGATGCAGCTGATGCGCTGCAGTGGCCGTGGCCAGGTCTTCCTCGCCGAGAACGGCGCGCATCTGCACTCCATCGAGCTGCAGGGCGACGGCATTTGTGTCTCCGCCGAGAACGTCCTCGCGTTCGACGAGTCCCTGCAGCACGAGGTCCGCAGGATCGAGGGCCATGGCATCCCCGGCGGCGCGCTGTTCACCATGATGTTCCAGGGCACCGGCACCGTCGTCGTGAAGACCCATGGTGTCCCCGTGGTCCTGCCGGTCACGCCGACGACCTTCGCCGACTGCAATGCGGTCGTCGCCTGGTCGGCCGCGTCGCAGGTGATTCTCTCCAGCCAGGTCCGGCTGCGCCGCAACGCGTACCCGGGACACAGCGGAGAGACCGTCAACCTCCAGTTCCGGGGCGCCCCCGGCAACTTCATCGTCGTCCAGCCGTACGAGGTCTGAGGGAGCCCGAACAAATGAACCAGCAACTCGCGGGCTTCGCCCCGACCCCGATCGCGGCCCGGATGGAGAACCACGGCCGCGCGATGCTCAAGGTCGCCATGGCCAGTGGCCAGGACCTCTACGCACGCACCGGCTCGATGGTCGCCTACGAAGGCTTCGTGCAGTACGAGCCGAACCCGCCCGCTGTCCGTCAGATCGCCTCCCAGTGGGTGTCCGGCGAAGGCGCGCCCATCATGAAGTGCTCCGGTGACGGACTGCTCTACCTCGCCGACTACGGTGCGGACGTCGTCGTCATCAACCTCAACAACGACTCGCTCTCGGTCAACGGCACCAATCTGCTGGCCTTCGACGCGCACCTGCAGTGGGGCGTGGAGCGGGTCAAGGGCCTGGCCAAGTTCGCCGGCCAGGGCCTGTGGAACGTCGAGGTCGCGGGCACCGGCTGGGTGGCCCTCACCTCCCGCGGTACGCCGATCGTCGTCGACTGCGGCCGCGGCGAGGACGAGACCTATGTCGACCCGGACGCCCTTGTCGCCTGGTCCCCGAACCTCAAGGTGAAGGGCAAGCGCAGCTTCAAGGCTTCCTCGCTGATCGGGCGGGGCAGCGGAGAGGCGTACCAGATGGCCTTCTCGGGCCAGGGCATCGTCGTCGTACAGCCGAGCGAGGACAGTACCGACCGCCTGCGGATCCGGCACTGAGGGGGAGTGAGAACACACCATGCAGAGTCCGCTTTTCAGCCACACGGAACAGCAGTCCCAGGACCGGTATGTCGTGCAGAACCCGCAGTTGCTGCGGGTCGCGCTCACGGGCCACGACGACATCCTCGCCCGTAAGGGCGCCATGGTCGCGTACCAGGGTCTTGTCGACTTCGACGGTGAGTACCAGACGAGCAATCAGCGGCGGGCCCGCGCCAACACCGGCGAGGGCCTGGACCTGATGCGCTGCTCCGGGCAGGGCACCGTCTACTTCGCCAACCTCGCCCAGTACATCCATGTCGTGGACGTCGACCAGGACGGCATGACCGTCGACAGCGCCTATGTCCTGGCGCTCGATTCGACACTGCACACCGAAGTCATCGCGGTGGACAGCCAGTACGGCATCTCCGGCTCGGGGAAGTACCAGCTCAACATCTCCGGCCGAGGCAAGGTCGCGCTGATGACCTCGGGCCAGCCGCTGATGATGCAGGTGACGCCCGACAAGTACGTCAATGCCGACGCCGACGCGATCGTCGCCTGGTCGTCCGCGCTGCGGGTGCAGATGCAGGCGCAGACGCACTCCTCCGGTGTACGGCGCAGGCGCGGCAACACCGGCGAGGGCTGGGAACTGAGCTTCCTGGGCCAGGGTTTCGCGCTGGTGCAGCCCAGTGAGGTCATGCCGCCGCAGACCGCGGAGATCGGGCAGGGCATGCGTGCGCAGTACGGCGTGGGCCAGCACGGCGCCCACGCCCAGAACCAGAACAACGCCTGGAGCTGACGCGCAGTAGGGCACAGGTAAGGGGCGGCCCCCATGGGAGGCCGCCCCTTACGCATGCATCGGTCGTCAAGCGCGGCGGCCGGCGACCAGTGTCGCTCGCGTGAGCTCAAGCAGTCGTACGACCGACGTGTCGGCCACGTCCGCCACCTCGTCGTACGCGAACCAGCGCAGATCCAGCGACTCCTCGCTGATCTCCTCGACCGCTCCCGGCGGAGCCAGCGCCGCGTACTGCACATCGAGATGCCAGTGGCAGGGCGCCGGAATGGGATGCCGGTCAAGGCGTACGGGGCCACCGGGCAGCAGCGTCAGGCCGCTGATCCCCGACTCCTCCGTGGCCTCGCGCAGCGCGGCGGCCGCCAGCGTCGCGTCGCCCGGCTCGCAGTGGCCGCCCATCTGAAGCCACATGCCCAGCTTCTTGTGCAGGGTCAGCAGCACCCGGCCGCGCTCCGGGTCGACGACCAGCGCGCTCGCCGTGACATGCCCTGCCTCGCAGGCCTTCCACATTCCGTCGGGATGCGCCGCCAAGTGGTCCAGATAGAGCCGGCGCAGCTCCTCCTGGTCCTCGTAGCTCTTCAGTACGAGGACGGCGTCGTCGTGCAGGCTCACTTGTCCTTGTCGCCCTCGTCGTCGCCCTTGCCCTCGTCCTTGCCGAGGTCCTTGTCGAGATTCGGCTTGTTGCCGCTCGCGGCTTCGCCGAGCATCTTGTCCAGCTCGGAGAAGTCGAGCTGCTCACGGTGGACGAAGCCGTCCGGGTCGTCGAGATCATCGGCCGTCGGCAGCATGTCCGGGTGCTCCCACAGGCCGTCGCGCCCGTCCACGCCCCGAGCATCGGTGAGCGAGGCCCACAGCCGGGAGGCGTCCCGCAGCCGCCGCGGACGCAGCTGAAGACCGATCAGCGTCGCGAACGTCTGCTCGGCGGGACCGCCGGAGGCCCGCCGCCTGCGCAGCGTCTCGCGTAGGGCGTCCGCCGAGGTCAGCCGGGTCGAGGCGGCCTCGTGCACCACCGCGTCCACCCATCCCTCGACCAGCGCGAGCGCGGTCTCCAGACGGGCCAGCGACGCCTTCTGCTCGGGGGTGTCCTCCGGCTGGAACATGCCCTGCTGGAGAGCTTCCTGGAGCTGCTCGGGGTTCTGCGGGTCGAACTGGCCGACCACGTCCTCCAGCTTGCTCGTGTCGACCTTGATCCCGCGTGCGTACGCCTCGACCGCACCGAACAGATGCGAGCGCAGCCACGGCACGTGCGCGAAAAGCCGCTGGTGGGCGGCCTCGCGGAGCGCGAGATACAGCCGCACTTCCTCCTTAGGCACACCGAGGTCCTTGCCGAGCGCCTCGACGTTCAGCGGCAGGAGCGCGGCCTTGCCGGCCGGGCCGAGCGGCAGGCCGATGTCGGTCGAGCCGACCACCTCGCCCGCCAGCACACCCACGGCCTGCCCGATCTGCTGGCCGAACATCGCGCCGCCCATGGAGCGCATCATGCCGATCAGCGGGCCCGCCATGGCCTGCATCTCCTCGGGCAGCACATCGCCCATGGCCAGGCCGACGCGTTCGGCGACCGGGTCGACGAGCTGCTGCCACGCCGGAAGGGTCGCCTCGACCCACTCGGCGCGGCTCCACGCCACGGCGGTGTTCGCCCCGGAGGGAAGCGAGGTCGCCCCGTCCAGCCAGAGATCGGCGAGGCGCACGGCCTCCTCGACCGCGGTCCGCTCGGCCGGGCCCACGCTCTGGTCCTTGGTGCCGTCCGGCGTGCCCTGGGAGACCGTCTGGCGCGCGATCTGCTTGGCCATGTCCCAGTTCACGGGACCGCCCTCATAGCTCAGCATCTGGCCGAGCTGCTGGAAGGCCGCACCCAGGTCGTTCGGGTTCAGGGAACCGAACATCGCGGCGAACGGATTGTCCGCGCTGTCCCCGGAGCCGAAACCGAAAGGATTGGCGGGGGAAGGCCCGCCGGAGCCCTGGCCACCTCCGGCGGGATCCTTCTTCTTGCCCTCGTCGCCGTTCTCCGGCTCCTCCGGCGGAAGGCCGAATCCGAATGGGGTGTCACTCACGGGTTTCCTCGGCTCGTAGGGCCGCCGGCTTCCTGCCGGCGGCGGCTGCCCGACAACACCACCCAGCGTAGACATGCGGGCCGCAAATGGGCTCGGTGCTCCGCCGAGCTTTGGCCTGCGGCAGGATGGACGCCACCTGGTACGTACGCGTTCATTCGCTCACGTACTGAAGACAACCGCTGGAGACGCCTGGTGAGTTCCCCAGATCCGCAGGTTCGCGCAGCGCGAAACCGCTCAACCCAGACCTCGGCCCCGGGCCGCGGGTCCGCCGGCCGTGGGCCCGTCGTAGCGGTCACTGGTGCCGCCACGGGCGTCGGCGAGCTGCTCACCCGGCGCCTCGCCGGGTCCGACGAGGTCAAGCAGGTCATCGCGATCGACGAGCGCCGGGGCGAGGTCGCCGAGGCGCAGTGGCACATTCTCGACGTACGCGACCCGGCCATCGCCGAGAAGCTGCGCGGTGCGGACGTGGTGGTGCACCTGGCGCTCGACCTCGACCTGGAGACCGACTCGGCCGCCCGTACCGCGTACAACGTGCGCGGTACACAGACCGTGCTGACCGCCGCCGCCGCGGCAGGCGTGCACCGGGTCGTCCTGTGCACTTCGGCGATGGTCTACGGGGCGCTGCCGGAGAACGACATCCCCCTCTCGGAGGACGCAGAGCTGCGCGCCACCGCCGAGGCCACGGGCGTCGGTGACCTGCTGGAGATCGAACGCCTGGGCCGCCGCGCGCCGCGCGCGCATCCCGGGCTGAATGTGACGGTGGTAAGGCCCGCCGTCCTGGTCGGCGGTACTGACACGGCGCTGACCCGCTACTTCGAGTCGCCACGTCTCCTTGTGGTCGCCGGATCCCGTCCCACCTGGCAGTTCTGCCATGTCGAGGACCTGGTGAGCGCTCTGGAGTACGCCGCGCTGGAGAAGGTCGACGGCGAGCTGGCCGTCGGCTGCGACGGCTGGCTCGAACAGGAGGAGGTCGAGGAGCTCAGCGGCATCCGGCGGATGGAGCTGCCATCGGCAGTCGCCCTGGGCGCGGCGGCGCGGCTCCACCGGATCGGTCTGACGCCGTCCCCGGCCGGGGACCTCGCGTACACGATGCACCCCTGGGTGGTCAGTGTCAGCCGTCTCCACGACGCGGGCTGGCGTCCTCAGTGGACCAATGAGGAGGTCCTGGCCGCGCTGCTGGAGGAGGTGGAGGGCCGCCACACCGTCGCGGGCCGCCGCCTCGGCCGCAAGGACGCGACTGCGGCGGGCGCCGCGGGTGCGACAGTGGCGCTCCTCGGTACGGCCGCGCTGGTGCGGCGTGCGCGCAAGGCCAGACGCCGTCTGTAGGAGGCTCCAAGGCGGAGCTGCCCCGGCCGGTCGAATGCGCTATTCCGCGATGTCAGTGGCGTACGGCACGATGGAAGGCATGGCAAGCAGGTACGACCACCCCGGTGAGCAGGCCGCTCAGGACCCCATCCGTCTGCTCGCGATCCGCGACACCCCGCTCTCCCTCGATGAGGTCTTCGCGGCCGTCGGCGACGACGCGGCGGGCGGCACTGCCCTCTTCGTCGGCACCGTGCGCAATCACGACGGCGGCGCCGATGTGGACACTCTGGGGTACTCCTGCCATCCCACGGCAGAGGCCGAGATGCGCCGTATCGCCGAGAAGGTCACGGCGGAGTTTCCCGTTCGGGCGCTTGCCGCGGTCCACCGTGTGGGTGACTTGGCGGTCGGCGATCTGGCGGTCGTCGTCGCCGTGTCGTGCCCGCACCGCGGGGAGGCCTTCGAGGCCTGCCGGAAGCTGATCGACGACCTCAAGCACGAGGTGCCGATCTGGAAGCACCAGAAGTTCTCGGACGGCACGGAGGAGTGGGTCGGCGCCTGCTGAGCCGGGCTCGGCTGAAACCCGGAGGGTTACCAAGCGCCCCGATTTGCGTAACTGCCCCCCTGCCATGAGCGTTGAACTTGCAGACACTAATCTGCTGATCACTCAGTTGAGTACGTTCATGGGGTAAGGGGGTCGCGATGGCGGCACTTGCTTGGCTGCTGATTCCGCTTTTCGCCGCCGTCGGTGCTGCGATATGGGGAAGCTGGGCTTCACGGAACCGGACCTCCGGGGACGTTGCCGAGCTTGCCGGTTATGCGCGGTTTCGCGACGCGATGGAGAAAGCAGGCTCCGGTACTGACGCCGCCTGACGTCCTCTGGCCCATCCGACCCGTCTGACCCCGGGACGACCCGGCCGCTGACCGTACGCAGTTGCCAGCATGCCACGTACGGACCGGCCCCGGCGGTGCACTGACAGACCCGTCCCGTACTGTCGTTCCATGCCACGCCGCACCGCGACGATGCTCGCCTCCACCCTGATTTTCATCGCGCTGCTCTGCGCCGGGGTGTTCATCAAAGTGCCGTATTCGGAGATGTCGCCCGGGCCGACGGTCAACACGCTCGGCGCGGCCGGTGGAGAACCGGTCCTGCAGATCTCCGGCCGCAAGACGTACCCGACGAGCGGTCATCTCAATATGACGACGGTCAGGGTCACCGGCGCGGACTACAACATGAACCTCGTCGAGGCGGTGTACGGCTGGCTGGCCCACGACAACGTGGTGGTGCCGCACGACACGCTCTACCCGGACGGCAAGACGGAAGAGCAGTCGACACAGGAGAACGCCGAGGAGTTCACCCAGTCGCAGGAGAGCGCCAAGGTCGCGGCGCTGCAGCAGCTGAAGATCCCGGTGAAGTCGCGCGTCGTCGTCTCGACGGTTCTCAAGGGGACCCCGTCGGAGAACCGGCTGCATGCGGGTGATGTGATCCGCGCGGTGGACGGTGCGGCGGTGAAGGCGCCCGGTGACGTCGCGAAGCTGGTCGTGAAGCACAAGCCCGGTGAGGACGTGGTCTTCACGATCGTGCCCGCGAAGGAGGCGGCCGCGGCCGAGAAGGCGGGCAAGGAGCCGGAGGGCACGGAGAAGATCACGATCACCACGGTCAAGGCGGACAAGGACGACCGGGCGATCGTCGGCATCCAGGCGGGGACCGACCACACGTTTCCGTTCGGCATCGACATCAATCTGGCCGATGTCGGCGGGCCGAGTGCGGGGCTGATGTTCGCCCTCGGGATCGTCGACAAGCTGACGCCGGCCGACCTGACCGGCGGGAAGTTCGTCGCGGGCACCGGGACGATCGACGATGCGGGGAAGGTCGGCCCGATCGGGGGGATCGAGATGAAGCTGGTGGGCGCGCGGAATGCCGGGGCGGAGTACTTCCTGACGCCGAGTGAGAACTGCGCGGCGGCGGCATCGGACATTCCGGACGGGCTGACGTTGGTGAAGGTGAACACGATCGCCGACGCGGCGAAGTCGCTGGAGAAGATCCGTTCGGGGAACACGGCGGGCCTGGTGGGCTGCGCGGCGGGCTGAGCCCCGCCCTTGCCAGGGCTTCGATCAGCCCGCGCTCGGCCCGCTTCCGGAGCGCTGACTGCCGACACCGCCGTACCCGGTACGGCGGTGTCGGCATGAGGGGCTACGCCTCGAACGTCGCCGAGAGGGCCTCCGCGAGGCCCGGGACCAGGGCCCCGCCCGTCAGGACCTCCGTAGGGGAGTCCTTTTCGCGCAGGCGCAGTGCCGATTCGCGGGTGCCGTCGCGGAGGACCGCCACCGTCATGCGGACCTCCTGACGGTCCGGGTGGGACGAGACCCACTTGGTGAGGGCCTTGTCGCTGAGGCCGGCCGGGACGGAGGACTCGGCCGAGGGCGGGAGCATCTGGCGCTCCACCGTCAGGGCGCAGCCTGCCACCGCGTCCGGCCAGGCGATCGTCGCGAGGAACTCGTCCAGCGGGGTGCCGGCCGGGATCTCGTCCTGCTCGATCGGCGTCAGCGGCGCGGCCGCGTCCTCGCCGTCGAGGCCGAGCTGGGCCGCGAGGCCCGGCTCCTGGGAGCGCAGTTGCGCGGTGTCGACGAGCGCGAAGAGCCTGGCCGGCTGGTCCCAGCCGAGCCCGGACGCGTACTCGTCGATTTCGAGCACGGCGCGGGTCAGCGGGCTCGCGGCCATCGGAGGGCCTGAAGGAGAAACGTTGGACATGCCCAACATCCTGCCTCCTTCCGACCCCAAGACGGGAACTAGGTAAAGCCTCAGTAAGTTGCAGTAGTGGGCTCTACGATCGCGGGGCCCGTTTCACACGACCGCGAACTTCGAGGTGCGCACGTTGGCTTTCCAGATGCCGGACCGCGGCGGAGGCCCGACCGGGCCACGGATCAGAGTGGGCCGCCCGTCCCGGCGTGTCCGCACCCTGCTCATGACACTGGGCGTCCTGGCCGTTCTGGCCATGGCGTTCGTCATGTTCGCCGGGTTCTGGACCGACTGGCTCTGGTACCGATCGGTTCACTACTCCTCCGTCTTCACCACCACCCTGTGGACCAAGGTCGGACTGTTCGCCGTCTTCGGACTGCTGATGGCCGCGGCCGTCGGCGTCAACATCTGGCTCGCCCACCGGCTGCGCCCGCCGCTGAGCGCGATGTCGCTGGAGCAGCAGAGCCTCGACCGGTACCGGATGGGCATTGCGCCGTACAAGAAGTGGGTGCTCCTCGCGATCACCGCTCTCGTCGGGCTGATCGCGGGAGCCTCCGCCACCGGCCAGTGGCGGACCTGGCTGATGTGGGTCAACGGCGTCCCCTTCGGCCAGAAGGACCCGCAGTTCCAGATGGACGTGTCGTTCTACGCGTTCGATCTGCCCTGGTACCGGTTCCTGCTCGGCTTCGGCTTCGCGGCCGCTGTGCTCTCTCTGATCGCCGCCGCCCTTACGCACTATCTGTACGGCGGGCTGCGCATCACCAGCCCCGGCGCGCGGGCGACCGGCGCGGCGACCGGGCATCTCTCGGTGCTGCTCGGCGTCTTCGTGTCGCTCAAGGCCGTGGCGTACTGGCTCGACCGGTACGGCCTGGCGGTGAAGTCCAGCGACTTCAAGGCCACCGGTAACTGGACGGGCCTTCGGTACGTCGACGCCAACGCCTACCTCCCCGCGAAGACGATCCTCTTCTGCATCGCCGTCATCTGCGCCGTGCTGTTCTTCGCGACCCTGTGGCGCCGCACCTGGCAGCTCCCGGTGATCGGTTTCGGGCTGATGGTCCTGTCCGCGATCCTCATCGGCGGCCTCTACCCGGCGATCGTGCAGAAGTTCCAGGTCCAGCCGAACGAGCAGGCCAAGGAAAGTCCGTACATCAAGAAGAACATCGAGGCCACGCGCCACGCGTACGGCATCGACAAGGCCAACCCGGAGGACTACTCCGGCAAGGGCGACACCAAGCGGAAGGCTCAGCAGCGAGCTGCCGCCCCCACGGCGGCCAGCTACCGACTTGTCGACTCGAACGTCGTCTCGCCCGCCTTCCAGCAGCTCCAGCAGGAGCGCAAGTACTACCAGTTCCCGGCGACCCTCGACGTGGACCGGTACACCGGCCCCGACGGCAAGCCGCAGGACACCGTCATCGGTCTGCGCGAGCTCAACATCAAGGGCATCCAGAAGCGCAACTGGATCAATGACCATTTCACCTACACCCATGGCTACGGCGCGATCGCGGCCAAGGGCACGAACACCATCACGGACCCGGACAAGGGCACCGTCGGCTCGCCCGACTTCACCGAGTCCGGCATGCCCACCGGCGACCAGTTCCCCAAGTACGAGCAGCGGATCTACTACGGCGAGAAGACCGAGCAGTACTCCATCGTCGGCGGCCCGCAGAAGGAGCTCGACTACGAGGCGAGCGTCGGCCCCACCAAGTACACGAGCTACAAGGGCAAGAGCGGCGTCAATCTCTCCAACCCGCTGAACCGCGCGGCCTACGCCGTCGCCTTCAGCGAGCCGCAGATCCTGTACTCGGGAGCCGTCGGCGAGGGCTCGCGGATTCTGTACAACCGCACGCCCAAGGAGCGCGTCGAAGCGGTCGCCCCCTGGCTGACCATCGACGGCGATGCCTACCCGGCGGTCGTCGACGGCCGCATCCAGTGGATCGTCGACGCGTACACCACGACCAACGGCTACCCCTACGCCTCGCGTACGACGCTGGGTGAGACCACCGCCGACTCGCTGACCACCAATCAGCGCGCGGTCGTCGCCCAGCAGAACCAGGTCAACTACATCCGGAACTCGGTGAAGGCGACCGTCGACGCGTACGACGGCACGGTCAACCTGTACCAGTGGGACACCCAGGACCCGGTGCTCAAGACCTGGATGAAGGCGTTCCCGGGCACGGTGAAGGCGAAGGACGAGATCTCGCCCTCGCTCAAGGCCCATCTGCGGTACCCGCAGGACATGTTCAAGGTGCAGCGCGAGCTGCTCACCCGGTACCACGTCACCGAGCCGGAGCAGTTCTACAGCGGCTCGGACGCCTGGCAGGTGCCGGACGACCCGACGAACAAGGACACCAGCGCCGTCCCGCCGTACTATCTGAGCCTGAAGATGCCGGGCGATAAGACGCAGAAGTTCTCGCTGACGACGACGTTCACGCCGGCCGGACGCCCCAACCTGGGCGCGTTCATGTCGGTCGACGCCGATGCCAACAGCGAGAAGTACGGCACGATAAGGCTGTTGAGAGTCACCGAGACCGTGCAAGGTCCACAACAGGTGCAGAGTGAGCTCAACGGCAATGACGATGTCGCCGAGTTCGTCAGAAACCTCAGAGGCACCGATTCGGACATCGAGTACGGCAACCTGCTGACGGTGCCGCTCGACGGCGGGTTCCTCTACATCGAGCCGGTGTACGCCCGAGGCGGCAGCGCGAACTACCCGCTGCTGAAGAAGGTTGCCGTCGCCTACGGCGGAGGCAAGCCGGTCTTCAAGGACAGCCTCACGGCCGCACTCGACGCCGCCTTCGCGACGGCCGGCGCCGAGCAGCCACCGCCGACGACGACCCCGCCACCGGGCACCACCACGCCACCGGCGACCGGTGACGCGGCGACGAGGGCGGCCATCGCGGACGCCCTGAAGGCGCACCAGGACGCCGAGGCGGCGCTCGCGAAGGACCCGAAGGACTGGGAGGCGTACGGCAGGGCTCAGGAGGCACTTGACGACGCGCTGCGCAGGCTCTCCGAGGCACAGGCCAAGCCCACTCCGACGGCCCCGCCGTCCAAGGGCGGCTGACGGTGGCCGAAGGAGGCTGAGCAGGCACCATCCCGCGTCGTGGTACGGTTGCAACACAACGACGCGGGGTGGAGCAGCTCGGTAGCTCGCTGGGCTCATAACCCAGAGGTCGCAGGTTCAAATCCTGTCCCCGCTACTGAAATGAAGAGGGCCCGGATCCTTTGAGGATCCGGGCCCTCTTCGTGCGTATGTGCTGCCGGTGAGAACTGTGTGCCGCGTGGCGTGAGTTGGGGTTCGGCGTGTTTGACTTATCTCTCTGTGGGCATGTCGACAAAACGCTGAAGTGACCTCACTGGCTGCGGTATACCAGGTGTACGCGGGTTGCAGGTGGTGCGACGATGGAATTTATGGGGGACAGGGCAACTCTGTTGGAGACAGGGCGGTTTGTGCAGCGGCATGCCGGAAACGTGGCAGATGCGATCAGTTCTGCCGAAGCCGCTGACAACGTTGACAGTGCCGGCAGCGGTGAAAGTGCCGACTCGGTGGAGACCGCCGGGGCCGAGGCACGGCACCGGCGCGCGGCCGAACGCGGCGACACCGCGTCGATGAGCGTGCTCGGCGCGCTGCTGCTTCGCCGCGGCGACCTCGACGGCGCCGAGCCCTATCTGCGTGCCGCGACCGCCGAGGGCGACCGCGCCGCCGCCAACAACCTGGGTGTCCTGCTCCACCAGCGCGGATACGCCGACGAGGCGGCCGGGTGGTGGCGTATCGCCGCCGTTGCCGGTTCCGCGGCCGCCGCGCATGCGCTGGGGCGGCACTTCCGTGAGCGCGGCGACGAGCCCGCGGCGGAGTACTGGCTGCGCCAGTCCGCCGAGCATGGGCACGCGCTGGGCGCCTACGCCCTCGCCGACCTGCTGGAGCACCGCAGCGATGTGGGCGCGGAGCGCTGGCTGCGCGCCGCGGCGGAGCAGGGACACCGTGAGGCGGCCTACCGGCTGGCCCGCACGCTGGAGCGCCGGGCGGCGGAGGAGGCCCGCGCGGGTGGTGACGTGGGCCCGGTGATGGGGCGCGCGGAAGGCACGGCGGGAGCGCGGGCCTGCGGGGACGCGGCCCCGGCTGCGGCTGCCGCTGCGGTTTCGCGTGCGTCGGACGCGGCTATTGGTACGGCTTCTGCTGGTGGCGCCGCTGCTGCTGCGGCTGGTACGCCCGCCAGCGACGAGGACGGCGAGCTGTCCGTACTCGACGAGGCCGCTCAGTGGTACCGGCAGGCCGCCGCCCGTGGGCATCGGCGGGCCGCGCTGCACCTCGGGGCGATCCTGGAGAAGCGTGGCGAGCTCAAGGAGGCCGGTCGCTGGTACCTCTCCTCCGCCAAGGACGGCGAGGCCCGCGCCGCCTGCGCGCTCGGCTTCCTGCTGCGCGACGCCGGCGACGAGGAGAGCGCCGCAGTGTGGTGGCTGCGTGCCGCCCAGGACGGTGACGGCAATGCCGCCAACGCCCTCGGCGCCCTGCATGCTGCCCGTGGCCAGCAGCAGACCGCCGAGCGCTGGTACCGCGCTGCCATGGACGCGGGTGACGTCAACGGCGCGTACAACCTGGGGCTGCTCTGCGCTGCCCAGGACCGTACGCCGCAGGCCGAGCAGTGGTATCGCCGCGCCGCCTACGCGGGTCACCGCGAGGCCGCCAACGCGCTCGCCGTACTGCTGCTGCAGGCCGGGGACGCGACCGGTGCCGAGCCGTGGTTCTCCAAGGCTGCCGAGGCCGGAAGCGTCGACGCCGCCTTCAATCTGGGCATCCTCTACGTCGGCCGGGACGACGACCGTACGGCCCTGTCCTGGTACGAGCGGGCGGCGGCCGCCGGTCACACGGAGGCCGCCCTCCAGGTCGGCATCGCGCTGCTCAGGGACGGTGACGAGCAGGCCGCCGAGCGCCATCTGCGGTGCGCGGCGGGCGGCGGCAGCGCTGAGGCCGCGTTCCGGCTCGCCACCGTGCTCGACTCCCGCCAGCCGCCGCCCGGGCCGCCCGCGCTCGGCGAGCCGATGGCGGAGAAGAGCGAATGCGAGGAGTGGTACGAGCGTGCCGCCGAGCAGGGGCACCGCCGTGCCCAGGTACGGGTCGGAATGCTCGCCGCCGCCCGCGGCGACATGGCCGACGCCGCACGCTGGTACCGGGAGGCCGCCGAGGCGGGCAGCCGCAACGGCGCGTTCAACCTCGGGCTGCTGCTCGCCCGCGAGGGAAATGAGCGCGAGGCGGCTCTGTGGTGGACCCGTGCGGCCCGCGCGGGGCACGGCCGGGCTGCGCTGCGCCTTGCCCTCCTTGCAGCCCGCAGGGGCGAGCTGACCGAGGGGCAGCGGTGGTGCGCACGTGCCGTCGAGCTGGGTCCTGCCGAGGTGGCGGAGCGTGCGGCTCGGCTGCGCGAGGCGCTCCACCAGGAGCTCACGGCGTAGCGGCGGACGGAGGGGCGGATGGTGAGACGAATACCGATTTGCGCTGGTCGGCGGGGTGACGTAATGTTGTGTTCACCGACGCGGGGTGGAGCAGCTCGGTAGCTCGCTGGGCTCATAACCCAGAGGTCGCAGGTTCAAATCCTGTCCCCGCTACTGATAGTCGAAGGGCCCGGATCCATAGGATCCGGGCCCTTCGTCGTTTCCGGGTGCAGGCCGGTGGCGGGCGCAACCCCTCAGGCTGACGCGCAGTTCGGGCACGTGCCCCGGTACGTCACCTCGACGTCCGAGATCGTGAAGCCGAAGCGCTCCGCGTCCGGGAGGTCCGCCAGCGGGTTGCCCGCGGGGTGGACGTCTCGGATCGCGCCGCACTGGGCGCAGACCAGGTGCTGGTGCGGGCGGTGCGCGTTCGGGTCGTACCGCTTGGCGCGGCGGTCCGTCGAGACTTCGAGGACCTCGCCGAGGCTGACCAGCTCGCCCAGTGTGTTGTACACCGTCGCCCGGGAGATCTCGGGCAGCCTCGTCACGGCACGCGCGTGCACCTCGTCGGCGGTCAGGTGGACATGGTCGCCGTCGAGGACCTCAGCCACGACACGCCGCTGTGCCGTCATGCGCCAGCCGCGTCCGCGAAGTCGTTCCAACAGGTCACTCATAACGACAAGCCTAACAGCGAAGGGAACCAGGTCCCGAACGAGTGTGACTTTGGATGGGCACTTGACTTAGACAAAGTCCATTGTAGGATCGGGGCTGGCACTGGCCAAGGACAGGACTTGCAGGAATGACGCAGGAGGCGCACGTGACGCAGGGACCGCTCACCACGGAGGCCGGCGCGCCGGTCGCCGACAACCAGAACAGCGAGACCGCGGGCGTCGGTGGGCCGGTCCTGGCTCAGGACCAGCTGCTGCTCGAGAAGCTCGCCCACTTCAACCGTGAGCGCATCCCGGAGCGCATCGTGCACGCGCGCGGTGCCGGTGCGTACGGCACCTTCACGCTGACCCGCGATGTGTCGCAGTGGACGCGCGCGAAGTTCCTCTCCGAGGTCGGCAAGCAGACCGAGACCTTCCTCCGGTTCTCCACCGTGGCCGGCAACCTCGGCTCGGCGGACGCGGTGCGTGACCCCCGCGGCTTTGCGCTGAAGTTCTACACCGAAGAGGGCAACTACGACCTCGTCGGCAACAACACCCCGGTGTTCTTCATCAAGGACGCCATCAAGTTCCCCGACTTCATCCACACGCAGAAGCGCGACCCGTACACCGGCTCGCAGGAAGCCGACAACGTGTGGGACTTCTGGGGTCTGAGCCCCGAGTCGACGCACCAGGTGACCTGGCTCTTCGGCGACCGCGGCATCCCCGCGACGCTGCGCCACCTGAACGGCTACGGCTCGCACACGTACCAGTGGAACAATGAGGCCGGCGAGGTCTTCTGGGTCAAGTACCACTTCAAGACCGACCAGGGGATCAAGAACCTGACCTCGGAAGAGGCCGCGAAGCTCGCCGGTGAGGACCCGGACTCGCACCAGCGTGACCTGCGCGAGGCCATCGAGCGCGGTGACTTCCCGTCCTGGACCGTGCAGGTGCAGATCATGCCGGCGTCCGAGGCGGCCAACTACCGCTTCAACCCGTTCGACCTGACCAAGGTCTGGCCGCACGAGGACTACCCGCCGATCGAGATCGGCAAGCTGGAGCTCAACCGCAACCCGGAGAACATCTTCGCCGAGGTCGAGCAGTCCATCTTCAGCCCCGCGCACTTCGTGCCGGGCATCGGTCCCTCCCCGGACAAGATGCTCCAGGGCCGTCTCTTCGCGTACGGCGACGCCCACCGCTACCGCGTCGGCATCAACGCCGACCACCTGCCGGTGAACCGCCCGCACGCCACCGAGGCGCGCACGAACAGCCGTGACGGCTACCTGTACGACGGCCGCCACAAGGGCGCCAAGAACTACGAGCCGAACAGCTTCGGCGGCCCGTTCCAGACGGACAGGCCGCTGTGGGTGTCGACCGCCGTCGCCGGCGGCACGGGCAACCACGAGGCTCCCTCGCACGCCGAGGACAACGACTTCGTGCAGGCGGGCAACCTCTACCGGCTGATGTCGGAGGACGAGAAGGGCCGCCTGATCGAGAACCTCGCCGGGTTCATCGCGAAGGTGTCGCGCGACGACATCGCCGAGCGCGCGGTCAACAACTTCCGTCACGCCGACGGAGACTTCGGTAAGCGGCTGGAGGCCGCGGTCCAGGCCCTGCGTGGCTGACGGGTGCTTGCCGTAGTACGGAGGGCCGGATCCCTGTCCAGGGGGGTCCGGCCCTTCCGTATGTCCGCTGTCCTTTGTCTGCGTCCTGTGTCCGCTCTCCGCTAGCCGGCGAGCGTCGCCGGATGCCGCCTGGCCGGGGCCCAGCAGCGGATGATGTCGCGTACGGAGACGATGCCGACGGGCCCGTCGTTGTCGAGCACGATCAGATGCCGGAAGCCGCCGTGTGTCATGGCCTCCGCGGCCTCCTCCAGGGTCCACGAGGGTGCGGCGAAGACGACGTCGGTGGTGGTGTGGGTCCCGGCGGTCTCCAGATCGGGGTCCTGCCCCGTACCCACCGAGTTCAGGATGTCGCGCTCGGTCAGAATGCCGAGGCCGCCGGCGTCGGTGTCGAGGACGACGGCGGCGCCGATACGGCGCGCGGCCATCAGGCGGGCCGCCTGGCGGAGTGTGTGTGCGGGTCCGATGGTGAGGACCACCGTGCTCATGGCGTCACGGACGAGCATGAATGGAGCCACCTCCTTGGTGGATCGGTTGTTCGGGAACCGATTCACAAGTTCACAAGTGGGGGGACTCTCAGAGTCGCAGCCCTGCGGCAGGGCAGCAAGGGGGCACGCACGGACGGAAAAGGGTGTATATACCCGCCAGTTGTCCGCCGGTTGACGGTCGGTCGACCCTCAGTAGCGCTGGTTGAGATAGCCCAGCAGCTCCTCGTGGAGCAGACCGTTCGACGCGGCGGCGTTGCCACTGTGCGGACCAGGGCGTCCGTCCAGGCCCGTGAAGGATCCGCCCGCCTCCTGGACGACGATCGCCGTCGCCGCCATGTCCCACAGCGAGAGCTCCGGCTCGGCACAGATGTCCACCGAACCCTCGGCGACCATCATGTACGGCCAGAAGTCGCCATAGCCGCGGGTGCGCCAGCAGGCCCGGGTCAGATCGAGGAAGCCGTCGAGCCGCCCCTGCTCCTCCCAGCCGCTCAGTGAGGAGTACGCGAACGAGGCGTCCTGGATCCGGCCGACCTTGGAGACCCGCAGCCGGCTCGCCGAGCTCAGGCTGCGCCCGGTGTACGCGCCTCCGCCCTGCGCGGCCCACCAGCGGCGGCCCAGCGCCGGGGCCGACACCACGCCCACGACGGGCTGGTAGCCGCCCTCGCCCTGCACCATCAGTGAGATCAGCGTCGCCCAGACCGGCACTCCGCGCACATAGTTCTTCGTGCCGTCGATCGGGTCGATCACCCAGCGCCGCGGGCCCGTTCCCTCGATGCCGTACTCCTCGCCGAGGATCGCGTCACGCGGCCGTGCCCGCTGGAGCTGTCCGCGGATCAGCTCCTCCGCCGCCTTGTCGGCCTCGCTCACCGGCGTCATGTCCGGCTTGGTCTCGACCTTCAGGTCCAGAGCCTTGAACCGGGCCATCGTGGCGGCGTCGGCAGCGTCCGCGAGGACATGGGCAAGACGCAGATCGTCGTGGTAGTCGGGCATGGTCGTCACTCTATCGGGGCTCAAGGGGGCCGTCCTTGGGCCCTGGCCAGGCCGAGCCCAGGCCCTGTCCGGCATGGCTATTGACAGGGGATGGCCGCGCGTCAACTCTGAGCGCAGTGCCGCACGGCCTCGCAGGCGCACGGCCGTAGAGCCGCACGGCCGGGGAGGCGACGATGCCTACAGCGCGCGAGTCCTTGCTGAACGCCGCTCTCGCGGCGCTTGCCGATGTGCCCTGGTCGGGGGTGCGGATGGTCGATGTCGCCTCCGCCGCCGGGGTCTCGCGGCAGACCCTCTACAACGAGTTCGGCAGCAAGGACGGACTTGCCCGGGCGCTGGTGAGGCGCGAGGCCGACACGTATCTCCACGGTGTGGAGCGGCTGCTGGCCGAGCAGGCCGGGGCCGGGGACCGGCTGGTTTCCGTCGCCGAGTGGACCGTCGCCGAGGCATGCGCGAGGCCGCTGCTGCGGGCCCTGCTCACCGCATGCTGGGGCGAGCGGCTGCCCGCGCCGAGGCCCGCCCGCCGCGGTGCCGTGCTGTCCGGGGTGCCCGCCCAGCGGCGTGCGGACGCGGGACCGCCGTCACCCGCGGATCTGGTCGCGGCCGTACGGGACCGCTCGGTGGCCGCGCTGGAACAGGGGAGAGCCGAGGGGCGTACGAAGGAGGAGTCGGCCGATGTGGCGCACCGCTGCGAGCTGGCGGCGCGGCTCGCGTTGTCCTGTGTGATCGCGCCCGTCGGCGAAGGGGTCGGAACGCTGGTGCGTAAGGCGGTGGGCGGAACCGTCAGTGAGACGAGCCCGACAGCTGGAGACCGATGACGCCGATGATCACCAGCGAGATCGAGACGATCTTGAGGGTGGACACCAGGTCGTCCAGGAAGATCATTCCGTAGATCGCGGTGCCCGCAGCGCCGATGCCTGTCCACACCGCGTAGGCGGGACCGACATCGAGCTTCCTCAGAGCGAGCGTCAGCAAGCCGAAGCTTCCCAGCGCGAAGGCGGCGAAGGCGATGGTCGGCCAGAGTCTGGTGAAGCCGTGCGAGAGTTTGAGGCAGACCGCGAAACCCGTCTCCAGGATCCCGGCGACCACCACCAGCAGCCACGCCATGATCTGTGCCTCCCGCATCAGTCGGTGACTGCTTCGTCGGACTTGGTGCGATTATGCACTTACCAACTGCGGGGGACCGCAAACGTGCACGAGTCAGTCCCCCTCGCGTCGCTCCCGGGTCGCCAGCAGGCGTCGCAGCGAATAGAGCCGCGCCGGATCGGCATGTCCGTCGGCGACCCATTGGTCCAGCGCGCAGTCGGGCTCGTCGTGACTGCACGCGCGCGGGCAGCCCTCCGTACCCGGCACGAGATCCGGGAAGGCGAGGATCACGCGGGACGGATCGACATGGTGAAGACCGAAGGAACGCACGCCCGGGGTGTCGATCACCCAGCCGCCCTCCTTGTCCGCGAGCGGAAGCGCCAGCGCCGATGTGGTGGTGTGCCGGCCGCGGCCCGTGACCGCGTTGACGAGGCCGGTGCTCCGCCGCCGCTCCTTCGGGACAAGGGCGTTGACCAGGGTCGTCTTGCCGACGCCGGAGTGGCCGACGAACACGGTGGTCCTGCCCTTGAGGTGCTCATGGACCCGCTCGGCGGCGACGCCGTCCACGAACTCGTCGTGGGTGGTGACGATATGGGGGACTCCCAGCGCGCCGTACTTCTCCAGCAGCTCGTCGGGCGAGGCCAGATCCGACTTGGTCAGTACGAGCAGAGGGGTCAGCCCGCCGTCGTACGCAGCGACGATGCAGCGGTCGATCAGGCGCGGGCGCGGTTCCGGGTCGGCGAGTGCCGTCACGATCGCCAGCTGGTCGGCATTCGCCACGACCACGCGCTCGTACGGATCGTCGTCGTCGGCCGTGCGGCGCAGGACCGACTTGCGCTCCTCGATACGGACGATGCGGGCGAGGGTGTCCTTCTCGCCGGAGAGATCGCCGACGATGCCGACGCGGTCGCCCACCACCGCGGCCTTGCGGCCCAGTTCGCGGGCCTTCATCGCCATCACGACGCGGTCGTCGACGAGGCATGTGAGCCGCCCCCGGTCGACGGTGAGGACCATGCCCTCGACCGCGTCCTCGTGCTTGGGGCGGATGTTGGTCCGGGGACGGTTGCCCTTGCGATTGGGGCGGGACCGGATGTCGTCCTCGTCGGTGTGCTTGCCGTAGCGGCGCATGTCTCGTCAGGCCCCGAGCATTCCGGCCCACATCTGCGGGAAGTCGGGCAGGGTCTTGGCGGTCGTCGCCACGTTCTCGATCTGTACGCCCTCCACGGCGAGGCCGATGATCGAGCCCGCCGTGGCCATCCGGTGGTCGTCGTACGTATGGAACACGCCGCCGTGCAGCGGGCGCGGGCGGATGTGCAGCCCGTCCTCGGTCTCGGTCACATCGCCGCCGAGCTCGTTGATCTCCTTGGTCAGGGCCGCCAGGCGGTCCGTCTCGTGGAGGCGCAGATGCGCCACGCCGCGCAGCGTGGAGGGGGAGTCGGCGAGCGCCGCGACCGCCGCGATGCCCGGGGTCAGCTCGCCGACTTCGCCGAGGTCGACGTCGATACCGTGGATGCGGCCGGTGCCGGTGAAGGTGAGACCCGACTCGGTCAATTCGCAGGAACCGCCCATCTCGGTGAAGATCCCGCGCAGCGCGTCACCGGGCTGGGTGGTGCGCTCGGGCCAGTCGGGGATGGTGACCCGGCCGCCGGTGATCAGCGCGGCGGCGAGGAACGGCTGGGCGTTGGACAGGTCCGGCTCGACGGTCAGATCGCGGCCGAGCAGGGCGGACGGGGAGACCCGCCAGACATTGGGCTCGCCGCCGGTCTCGGGTTCGTCGACCTGGGCGCCGACCGCGCGGAGCATGTCGACGGTCATCCGGATGTGCGGCATGGAGGGGAGCGTTCCGCCGATGTGCCGTACCTCCACGCCCTGGTTGAACCGCGGGGCGGACAGCAGAAGCGCGCTCACGAACTGTGAGGACGATGAGGCGTCGATCTCGACCGGGCCGCCGTCCAGCGCGCCGCTGCCGAACACAGTCATGGGGAGCGAGCCGCGGCCGTCGTCGTCGATACGGGCGCCGAGGACACGCAGGGCGTCGATCACGCCGTTCAGCGGGCGCTCGTAGGAACGGGGGTCGCCGTCGAAACGGACCGCCCCGTCGGCGAGCGCGGCGACGGGGGGCAGGAAGCGCATGACCGTGCCCGCGTTGCCGACGTCGACCGTGGCCGGGCCGTGCAGACCGGCGGGGATCACGCGCCAGGTCTCGCCCTCGCCGTCGGGGCCGACGCCTTCCTCGATGCCGACGCCCAGCGCGCGCAGGGCCTCCGCCATGAGGAGGCTGTCGCGGGAGCGCAGCGGGCGGCGCAGCCAGCCGGGTTCGGCTGCGAGGGCGGCCAGCACCAGCGCCCGGTTGGTGACCGATTTGGATCCGGGCACGGTCACGGTCGCTTCGACGGCTCCGGTCGCGAAGGGGGCGGGCCAGAGGGCGGGGTGCACGGAGCTTTCGGTCATGGCCATCACTTTAGTGGTTCCGAGAAGACCCGGATCTTGATCAAAAGTGGCGAAATAGGGGCGTAACCGGGGCGTGATAGGGGGCTTGGCCGGTCAGGTTCACAGGCCGAGCAGCCAGCGGCCGCCGCCGATCAGTGAACACAGTGACACGGCATGGAAGAGGAACAGCCACATCGCGGCCGGTACATGCGTCAGCCGGGACAGCTGGTCGGCGTCCGAGTCGGGGGCCCCGCCGTGGCGGCGCTTCGACTGGAGCTCGAAGGCCGGCCGTACGCCGCCGAGCAGCAGGAACCAGACGGCGGCGTAGGCGAAGGCGGCCTGTACGCCGGGTTCTGTCAGCCACGAGATGAGAAGGAAAGTGGCGCCGGTGAGGATCACGGTGAGCGCCCCGTACGCGTTGCGGATCATCACCAGCATCGCTATGAGCAGGGCGGTGGCCAGCCAGAGCAGCAGTGTGATGTGGTGCGCGGCGAGCAGCCAGGCGCCGCCGAGGCCGAGAAGGGGCGGCGCGGTGTAGCCCGCGGCGGCCGTCAGGATCATGCCGAGGCCGGTGGGCCTGCCGCGGCTGACCGTCAGACCGCTGGTGTCGGAGTGCAGGCGGATGCCGTCGAGGCGGCGGCCGGTGAGCAGGGCGACGAGGCCGTGGCCGCCCTCGTGGGCGATGGTGATGGCGTTGCGCGAGATCCGCCATATCGGGTGGGGGACGACGGCACCGAGGGCGATCACCCCGGCGACCATGACAAGCCATTTGTCGGGGGCGGGCTGGGAGCCGAAGACGCGGTCCCACAGATCGGTGGCGGACTGTGTGATGGCCATTTCTCGGGCGGCTCCTCGGGCGGCGGGCGGGAGTGGCAGTCTGGCACTCATGTGCGGACGGTATGCAGCGAGTCGTAGGCCCGAGGACCTCACGGGACTCTTCGAGGTCGAGAAGTGGGAGCCGGAGGAGACGCTGGCGCCCGACTGGAACGTGGCCCCCACGAAGGAGGTCTTCGCGATTCTCGAGCGTCCGGTGAAAGACGCCGGAGATCCGCGTCCGGTTCGCCAGCTGCGGGCGCTGAAGTGGGGGCTGGTGCCGTCATGGGCCAAGTCGCCCGAGGGTGCGGCCCGGATGATCAACGCGCGGGCGGAGACGATTCACGAGAAGCCGTCCTTCCGTAAGCCCTTCGTCTCGCGGCGCTGCATTCTGCCAGCGGACGGCTATTACGAGTGGGTGACCGGGGCCGGGGAGCGGGAGCTCGAGGTCGAGGGCAAGAAGAAGCGGCCGCGGAAGCAGCCGTATTTCGTGACGCCGGCGGACGGGTCGGTGTTCGCGATGGCGGGGCTGTACGAGTTCTGGCGGGACCGGACGCTGCCGGACGATCATCCGCAGGCGTGGTGGGTGACGTGCTCGGTGATCACGACCGAGGCGGAGAAGGGGCCGCTGGGGGTGGCCCCGGCGGACGGCCCCAGGTCGCTCTCGGACATCCACCCGCGGATGCCGCTGATGCTGACGCCGGACCGGTGGGACGCGTGGCTGGACCCGTCACGGACGGACGTGGAGGAGCTGCGGGGGATGCTGGAGCCGCCGCCGGAGGGGCTGATGCGGGCGTATGCGGTGACGACGGCGGTGAGCAACGTGAGGAACAACGGGCCGGAGCTGCTGGAGGAACTGGCGGCGCCGGAGGAGACCACGCTGTTCTGACCGGCCTCGCGTCGCGGGGGACCAGCTGCACGTTGCCCTCGCGTCGCGGGGGACCAGCTGCACGTCGGCCTCGCGTCGCGGGGGACCAGCTGCACGTCGGCCTCGCGTCGCGGGGAGCCCGCTGCACGTTGCCCTCGCGTCGCGGGGGGCGGGGGCGTCGGCCTCGTGTCGCCGGGGCCCGAACCGCTGTACGCCGGTTTCGGCTCGCGGCGCGTCCGTCTCGCGGGCCCGGCGCGCGGCAGGATGGAGGCGTGAGTCGGATTGAGATCGTGGAGACGGACGCCGGTGAGGGGCGGGTCACCTGGTATCCCGCCAAGCAGGCCCGGCTGGTGCTGGGGCTCAGTCATGGGGCCGGGGGCGGGATCGAGGCACGGGATCTGCAGGCCGTCGCCCATGCGCTGACCGCGGACGGGGTCAGCGTCGTGCTGGTGGAGCAGCCGTGGCGGGTGGCCGGGAAGAAGCTCGCTCCGGCGCCGAAGACGCTCGACCTCGGGTGGCGCGGCATCTGGCCCGCGCTGGAGAAGCCTGGGCTGCCCGTCGTCGCCGGAGGCCGCAGCGCCGGGGCCCGCGTGGCCTGCCGGACCGCGACCGAGCTCGGGGCCGTCGGCATCCTCGCGCTCAGTTTTCCGCTGCATCCGCCCGGCAGGCCCGAGAAGTCCCGCGCCGACGAGCTCCTGGGAGCCGGGGTGCCGACCCTCGTCGTACAGGGGGGCAATGATCCCTTCGGGAAGCCCGCGGAGTTCCCCGAAGGGGCGTACGAGCTCGTGGAAGTCCCGTACGGAGATCACGGGTTCGCCGTCCCCAAGCGCGCCGGGGTCACGGAGAGTGAGAGTATGAGAACCATCACGGACGCGGTCCGGATCTGGACGCGCGGGCTCCGGGAATGATGCGCGCGCATGCACTGTTGTGGCGGATGTCGGAACGTCAGTCACCTGAGCATGGAGTAGGGAGTCCGCCGCATGGGTTCGACCATCTGCCCGAGCCGCTCGCACGCCGCTGACCTGGAGTGGACGGTGCTTTCCGCGGCCAAGACCGCCCCTGTCCGGGCGGCGGGCGGAGCGGATCGTCGTCTATCCTCCGATTCGAGCGGGTCCGCATTCGGTCTCGCCACAGCGTTGGAGGAGGTGGGTCCGGTCACTGGGACCGACGCAGGGACCGACGACGGCCAGGCGGAGCAGTCCGAGGAGACGACTGCCGAGCGCAATGCCCGTTTCGAGCGGGACGCTCTCGGCTTCCTGGACCAGATGTACTCGGCCGCGCTGCGCATGACGCGCAATCCGGCCGATGCCGAGGATCTTGTGCAGGAGACGTATGCCAAGGCGTACGGATCCTTCCACCAGTTCCGCGAGGGCACGAACCTCAAGGCGTGGCTGTACCGGATTCTCACGAACACCTTTATCAACTCGTACCGCAAGAAGCAGCGCGAGCCCCAGCGCAGCGCCGCCGAGGAGATCGAGGACTGGCAGCTGGCGCGCGCCGAGTCGCACATGTCGACAGGGCTGCGCTCCGCCGAGTCGCAGGCTCTCGACCACCTGCCGGACTCGGACGTGAAGGCAGCGCTGCAGGCTATTCCCGAGGAGTTCCGTATCGCGGTCTATCTCGCCGACGTAGAGGGCTTTGCGTACAAGGAGATCGCGGACATCATGGGAACACCCATCGGGACGGTGATGTCCCGCCTGCACCGGGGCCGTCGCCAACTGCGCGGCATGCTCGAGGACTACGCGCGCGAGCGCGGACTCGTCCCGGCCGGTGCGGGGGAGTCGAACGACGCGAAAGGCTCGGGCTCATGAGCTGCGGAGAGCCGCACGAGACGGACTGCTCAGAGGTCCTGGACCATCTCTATGAGTTTCTCGACCGGGAGATGCCCGACAGCGACTGCACGAAGTTCGAGGTGCACTTCGAGGAGTGCTCGCCGTGCCTGGAGAAGTACGGCCTTGAGAAGGCCGTGAAGAAGCTGGTCAAGCGTTGCTGCGGACATGACGACGTGCCCAGCGATCTGCGGGCCAAGGTCATGGGGCGCATCGATCTGATCCGCTCGGGGCAGGCCGTGCCCGAGCAGGATGTGACGATCACCGGAGCCGAGCTTCCGGGCCTCGCCAAGGAGTAGAAGCTCTCGTAGCTCTCGTACACGAGTGCAGGGCGCGCCGCGGATGTCGCGGCGCGCCCTGTTCGTATGTTCACCCGCGTGTCACCCGTGGGTGCGAATAGAGCGCAACCGCCCGCCGTTCACGCCTCAACTCGCTAGCCTGGCGCTCGATTTGAGGAAGGGGCGGGCGGTGACGGCCATACCGACGGCGGCACGTGCGTACATTCTCGTAGCCGTGCTCTGCGCTGCGGCCTGCGCGCTGCCACTGCGGACCGGTGCCCCCGTTTCCTGGAGCGCGGTGCTGATGCTCGCGGGTCTGTACGCGGTGTGCGAGCTGCCCGCCCGTTGCCGCTACGTCGGCGACTCCGTGCCGGTGGGCGCCGGGTCCTTCTTCCCCGTACTGCTCGCCGCGGCCTTTCTGCTGCCGCCCGCCGCGGCCACGCTCGTCGCCGTGCCGGGGGCGCTGCTGGGGCGGGTGGACCAGCGGCCCGAGGGCGTACGGCGCATCTGGCGCGCGGCGCAGCTCTCGCTCGCGACGTGGGGCGCGGCGCAGGCGTATCTGCTGCTCGGCGGTGAGCGGACGCTGCGGGCCCCCGACTTCCCGTACGCGCTGCTGCCCGCCGCGGCCGGGGCCCTCGCCTTCTGTCTGGTGCTGACCGCGCTCGACGGCGGCATCCTCGCCACCGCGGAGCGGCTGCCCGTACGCAGCGCCTGGCGCGGGCTGCTGCTGCGCTCGCTCGCGACGCACCTCGTGCACGGGCTCGCCGGGCTGATGATGGCGGTGCTGTGGCGCAGCCCGTACGGGCCGCTGTCCGCGCTGTTCGTCCTGCTGCCGATGTACATCTCCTGCTGGATCTTCGCCCAGTACCACCGCGAGCGGGCCGCGCATCAGGCGACGATCCGGGCGCTGGTGCAGGCGGTGGACCTCAAGGACAAGTACACCCGCGGGCACAGCGAGCGGGTGGGGCGCGCGTCCGTGCTCATCGCGCGCGAACTGAGCATGGACGAGGGGCGTCTCGAAGTGCTCAGGTTCGCCGGGATCCTGCACGACGTGGGCAAGCTGGGTGTGCCGACGCGGGTGCTGCGCAAGGACGGTCCGCTGACGCCGCAGGAACGGCGGGTGATCGAGCTGCATCCGGAGTACGGGCACGAAATGGTGCGCGGGATCGGATTCCTGGGAGAGGCACGGGCGGCGATCCTGCACCACCACGAGCGGCTGGACGGCAGCGGCTATCCGTACGGGCTTGTCGGGCGGCAGATCCCGGAGTTCGCGCGGGTGGTGGCGGTTGCGGACGCGTTCGACGCGATGACGTCGACGCGCTCCTACCGGCGGGCGCGGCCGGTGGCTGCGGCTCTGGAGGAGCTGAAGCGGTGCGCGGGGACGCAGTTCGACCCGCAGATGGTCCGGGCGCTGGCGCGGGCGCTCACGCGGCACGGCTGGGAGACGGCGGTCACCTCGGACGAGCCGGGCGCACCGCCGGCGGCGCGGGGAAACGTCCCGGCACAGTCGGAGCCGGTACGGGTGGCGATGCGGGGGCGCGACGACCGCGCGGACGGGCCGGGGTGAGCCCCGCAGTCGGGTTCGGCGTCCGGGGCGTGTGCGTCGCCGCCGCCGTGCTGACCGCTGGGGCCCTGGCGTGGACTCTGTGGCAGGGGCTTGAGCAGCCCGGCAACGCCCTGGCCTTCGGGGCGTTCATAGCCGTCGGGGAGCTGGCCCGGTGGGGGGCCCTGCCCGGGGAGCGGGAGCCCGCGCCGCTCGGAGCCGCGGGGGCCCTCGCGTACGCGCTGCTCGGCGAGTGCGCCGGGCGGCCCACGACGCACGGCGTGCTGCAGGTCGTCTCCGTCGTCGTCGCGGCCGCGCTCGCCGGGGCCGTGCCCCATGTGGCGCGGGGGAGCGGGCCCGCGCTCGATCATGTGGCGCGGCGCGTGCTGACCGTCGGGTTCGCCGCCGCGTGTTTCCAACCGCTGTACAACTCCGGCCAGTTGGAGCGCTGGGTCGGGCACGGGGCGTACTACGCGCTCTTCCTCATCCTGCTGCTCCTCCTGACCGCCCTGTGCGACGCCGTCCTCGCCGCCGCGATGCTGCACACCCGCACCCGCTTCCCGTACCCACCGCTGCTGCGCGACGAGCTCCGCGCCCTCATCGGCATCGGGTCCGCCGTCTGCGCGACCGGGGCCGTGATGGCCCTCTCCGTCGCCGTCGCCGGACTCTGGGCGCTGCCCGTGTTCTGTGTGCCGCTGCTGCTGACCCAGTTGTCCTTCCGCCGGTACGCCGCCGTGCGCACCACGTACCTGCAGACCATCGCCTCCCTCGCCAGGTCCACCGAGATCGCCGGATACACCCAGCCGGGGCACGCCCGCCGGGTCGCGGCGCTCTCCACGGCCGTGGGGCGCGAGCTGGGGCTCTCGGGCCCCGATCTGACCGTTCTGGAATACGCGGCCCTGATGCACGACATCGGGCAGCTCTCGCTCGTCGATCCCGTCCCGGAAGGGGCCACCGCCCTGCTGCCCGTCGCCGAGCAGCGGCGGATCGCCCTGCTGGGGGGCGCGGTCGTACGCCAGACCGGCGTCCCGGCCGCCGTGGCCGTCGTAGTCGAGATGCAGGCCGATCCGTACCGCGAACAGCCGCTGCCCGCCCGGATCGTCCGCGCCGTCAACGCATACGACGATCTGACCGGGGGAAGCGGAGGAACAGCGGGCGGAGCGCTCGGCGCACTCGAACAGCTGCGCCTCGGCACCGGGCGGGACTACCAGCCGGAGGTGGTCGAATCGCTCGCCAGAGTCCTCGCCCGAGGCGGTCTGGCCCCTGTGCAGCCTGGGTAACCCATGGGTAATGAGCGAGCCTCCATCTCGGCATGGTTGGATGCGAAGGAAGGCACAAAACAGGTGTCCGGGGGCAGTGACCCGAGCGACCGGCAGGCGGGAATCGTGAGGATCTTCGGGAAGGTACGGCATCGGCCCTCCGCCTCTTGGCGGCAGGCCACCGACCGCGCGTTCACGCTGATCGGCGACGGCCGGTACGAGGACGCGGGCGCGTTGCTCACACGGGCGGCGGACCTTGAGCCCTGGCTTTCGGAGTCCTGGTTCAACCTTGCACTTCTGCACAAGTTCCGGCACGACTGGGAGCAGGCGCGCGCCGCCGGCCTGCGGGCCGTCGCGCTCCTGGACAAGGAGACCGGCGCCCCCGACTGGTGGAACGTCGGAATCGCCGCCACCGCCCTGCAGGACTGGCCGCTGGCCCGCCGCTCCTGGCAGGCGTACGGACTCAAGGTGCCCGGCGCGGCCGCCGCGAACGGCGAACCGGTCGGCATGGAGCTCGGCAGCGCCGCCGTACGGCTGTCGCCCGAGGGCGAGGCCGAGGTGGTGTGGGGCCGCAGGCTCGACCCGGCGCGCATAGAAGTGCTCTCGATCCCGCTGCCGTCCTCCGGGCGGCGCTGGGGCGAGGTCGTCCTGCACGACGGCGTCCCGCACGGCGAACGGACCACCACCGCAGGCCCCTCGTACCCCGTCTTCGACGAGATCGAGCTCTGGGCGCCCTCGCCCGTACCCACGTGGGTGGTCCTGCTCGAAGCCGCGACCGAGGCCGACCGGGACGCCCTGGAGCAGCTCGCGTCCGATGCCGGTTTCGCCGCCGAGGACTGGTCCTCGTCGGTGCGGCTGCTGTGCCGGTCGTGTTCCGAGAGCCGGATGCCCAGCGCCGAGGGCGAGGGCGAGCACCTGGACCCGCACGACCACAGTGAGCCGGGTCACCCTGGCCCGCTGGGCCACCGCACCGCGGGCGATCTGTGGTCCCCGGAGCGCGAGTGCGGGATCGCCGCCCCCGCGGGACTGGTGCGGGGCCTGCTGGACGGCTGGGTCGCCGACAGCCCGGACGCCCGTGAGTGGCGGGATCTCGAAGAAGTCTGCTGACCACTGGCCGTAGGCTGTACGGGATCGATTCGGGTATTCAGGAAGGCGCAGAAGCGGACATGGCGCAGCAGCAGACGGACGAGCAGGTGAACGACGGCTTCGTCGTCGACACGGAGAACTGCGAGGAGCGCGAGCTGGCGTACCGCGAGCGCGGCACGGCGCGCCCGATCACGGTCGTCGGCAACCCCGTGCTCCACAAGGAGTGCAAGGACGTCACCGAGTTCGACGACAAGCTCGCGGCGCTGATCGACGACATGTTCGCCAGCCAGAAGGCGGCGGAGGGCGTGGGCCTGGCCGCCAACCAGATCGGCGTGGACCTCAAGGTCTTCGTGTACGACTGCCCGGACGACGACGGCGCACGTCACACCGGTGTCGTGTGCAACCCGGTCCTGGAGGAGCTGCCGCCGGAGCTGCGCGTCCTCGACGACTCCAACGAGGGCTGCCTCTCCGTCCCGACGGCCTACGCCTCGCTGGCCCGCCCCGACTACGCGGTGGTGCGCGGCCAGGACGCCGAGGGCAACCCGGTCAAGGTGCGCGGCACGGGATACTTCGCCCGCTGCCTCCAGCACGAGACGGACCATCTGTACGGCTACCTGTACATCGACCGGCTCTCCAAGCGGGACCGCAAGGACGCGCTGCGGCAGATGGAAGAGGGCACGCCGCGCTACGAGACCGTCCCGAACGACTGATCCCGCCACGGGCGATGCGTCAGGCGACGTCGTGCAGCGCGCCCCGGAAGGTGCGGCGGTAGGCGTTCGGCGTGGTGCCGAGCGTACGGAGGAAGTGGTGGCGCAGTCCGGCCGCATTGCCGAATCCCGCGCGGCCCGCGATCGCGTCCACCGTCTCGTCCGTCGTCTCCAGCAACTCCTGTGACAGCAGCACCCGTTGGCGCAGCAGCCAGCGGTAGGGAGTCGTGCCCGTCTCCTGCTGGAAGCGGCGGGCGAAGGTGCGCGGCGACATATGGGCCCGGGCGGCGAGCTGCTCGACGGTCAGCTCCAGGTCCAGATGCCGCTCCATCCAGGCCAGGACCTCACCGACCGTGTCGCACGAGGTGCGCGGCAGCGGGCGGTCGATGTACTGCGCCTGGCCGCCGTCGCGGTGCGGCGGCACCACCATGCGGCGGGCGATCTGGTTGGCGATCTCGGGGCCGTGCTCCTGGCGTACGACATGGAGGCAGGCGTCGATCGCCGCCGCTGTGCCGGCCGAGGTGATCACAGGCCCCTCGTCGACGTACAGCACATCGGGGTCGACGAGGGCCCGTGGATGGCGCTGGGCCAGGGCCTGGGCGTGCCGCCAGTGGGTTGTGCAGCGCCGTCCGTCGAGCAGTCCGGCGGCGCCGAGGACGAAGGCGCCGGTGCAGACGCTCATGACCCGGGCGCCCCGGTCGACCGCGCGGCGCAGCGCGTCGAGCAGCTCCTCGGGATACTCGCGGGTCGGGTACGAGCCGCCGGTGGGGATGGCGATGAGATCAGCGTCCTCCAGCCGTTCGAGGCCGTACGGAGTGCTGATCGTGAACCCGGCGTGGGTGGGCAGGACGGGGCCCTCGGCGGAGACCGCCGCGAAGTCGTACACGGGCAGTCCGTCGTCGCTGCGGTCGAGGCCGAAGACCTCGCAGAGGACCCCGAGCTCGAAGGGATGCACGTCCTCGAGGAGGACGGCGGCCACATTTTTCAGCATGGAACCAGTGTGGCAGTAATTCGATGAATTATGACAGTCCTGCCACTGACTTCTTTGGCGCGCGAGGACGACAGTGAAGGACATGAACACATTCCTCGACTACCTCTTCGTCATCGCCCTCATGGGGCTCATCCTTCTTCCCGCGCTGGTGGGGCAGGCCAGGGAGCGGATCATCGACCGCGAGCTGCGTGAGGCGGAGCTGGGCAGGGCGGATCTGCGCCGGGCCAGGGTGCGTCAGGCCGAGCTGCGTGCGGCCAGGAGTCGTTCCCAGATCAGTGCGCCGATCCCGCCGCGGGTGACCGTGAGCCCTAAGTCCAGGCCCCGCTCGCGCCAGGACGCGGGAGCGGTGAAGGCCACCTGCAATGCGGGCTGACGGCTCGCCTGCCACGACGCGAGCCCTCGACCACCACCGTCGCCGAGGACTGCGCCCCGTACGAGAAATGACAAGGCCGGGCGGATGCGCGTACGCATCCGCCCGGCTGTTCTCCCGTCCCCCCCCGTGTCGGGAGAGATCTACGAGGTCTAGAAGTCGTCGTCGAAGCCGACCGAGCCCTCGACCGCCACCTGGTAGGCGGACGGACGGCGCTCGAAGAAGTTCGTCAGCTCCTGGACGCCCTGCAGCTCCATGAAGGAGAACGGATTCTCCGAGCCGTACACCGGGGCGAACCCGAGACGGGTGAGCCGCTGGTCGGCGACGCACTGCAGGTACTCCCGCATCGACTCGGTGTTCATGCCCGGCAGACCGTCGCCGCACAGATCGCGGCCGAATTGCAGCTCCGCCTCGACTGCCTCCTTCAGCATGTCGGTGACCTGCTGCTGGAGTTCGTCGTCGAAGAGCTCCGGCTCCTCCTTGCGGACCGTGTCCACGACCTCGAAGGCGAAGTTCATGTGCATGGTCTCGTCACGGAAGACCCAGTTGGTGCCGGTGGCCAGGCCGTGCAGCAGGCCGCGGGAGCGGAACCAGTAGACGTACGCGAACGCGCCGTAGAAGAACAGCCCCTCGATGCAGGCCGCGAAGCAGATCAGATTCAGCAGGAAACGGCGGCGGTCGGTCTTGGTCTCCAGCCGGTCGATCTTCTCGACCGAGTCCATCCACTTGAAGCAGAACTGCGCCTTCTCGCGGATGGACGGGATCTCCTCGACCGCGTCGAAGGCGGCCGCGCGGTCGTCCGGATCGGGGAGGTAGGTGTCGAGCAGCGTCAGATAGAACTGGACGTGCACGGCCTCCTCGAACAGCTGACGGCTCAAGTAGAGCCGCGCCTCTGGGGAGTTGATGTGCTTGTAGAGCGTCAGCACCAGGTTGTTTGAGACGATCGAGTCGCCGGTCGCGAAGAACGCGACCAGCCGGCCGATCATGTGCTGCTCACCCGGCGTGAGCTTGGCGAGGTCGGAGACGTCGGAGTGGAGGTCGACCTCCTCGACGGTCCACGTGTTCTTGATCGCGTCGCGGTAGCGCTCGTAGAAGTCCGGGTAGCGCATCGGACGCAGGGTCAGCTCGAAGCCCGGGTCCAGCAGGTTCTTGTTCTCGGCGGTCATTACTGGCAGGCCTCGCAGGACTCGGGGTTTTCGAGGGAGCAGGCGATCGCGTCGGCGTCGGGCGCGCCGGCCTGCTGCACGGGGATGGTTGCCTGCGACTGGGCCGCGCGGGCGATCCGGGTCGCCGGGCGGGAGCGCAGGTAGTACGTCGTCTTCAGGCCCTGCTTCCAGGCGTACGCGTACATCGAGCTGAGCTTGCCGATGGTCGGCGTCTCCAGGAACAGGTTCAGCGACTGCGACTGGTCCAGGAAGGGGGTGCGGGCGGCGGCCATGTCGATCAGGCCGCGCTGCGAGATCTCCCACGCCGTGCGGTACAGCGCGCGGACGTCGGCCGGGATCCAGTTGAAGCCCTGCACCGAGCCGCTGGACTCGCGCAGCGCCTCACGGGTCTGCGCGTCCCATACGCCGAGCTTCTTCAGCTCCTCCACCAGGTAGGCGTTGACCTGGAGGAACTCACCGCTCAGCGTCTCGCGCTTGAAGAGGTTGGAGACCTGCGGCTCGATGCACTCGTACACGCCCGCGATCGAGGCGATGGTGGCGGTCGGCGCGATGGCGAGGAGGAGCGAGTTGCGCATGCCGCTCTTCGCCACCCGCGCGCGCAGGGCGTCCCAGCGCTCGGGCCAGTTGAGCTCGACGTCGTAGTGGTCGGGGTGCAGTACGCCACGGGCCGCGCGGGTCTCGGACCAGGCGGGCAGCGGGCCGTTGCGCTCGGCGAGCGCGCAGGACGCCTCGTACGCGGCGAGCATGATCCGCTCGGCGATCTTCGTGGAGAGCGCCTTCGCCTCGGGGGAGTCGAAGGGCAGGCGCAGCTTGAAGAAGACGTCCTGGAGGCCCATCGCGCCCAGGCCGACCGGACGCCACTTGGCGTTGGAACGCCCGGCCTGCTCGGTCGGGTAGAAGTTGATGTCGACGACCCGGTCGAGGAAGGTCACGGCGGTACGGACGGTCTCGTCGAGGCGCTCCCAGTCGATGCCGTCGCCCGCCACGAACGAACCCAGGTTGACTGAACCGAGGTTGCAGACGGCCGTCTCGCCGTCGTCCGTGACCTCGAGGATCTCGGTGCACAGGTTCGAGGAGTGGACGACCCGGCCCGGCTCGGCGGTCTGGTTGGCGGTGCGGTTGGAGGCGTCCTTGAAGGTCATCCAGCCGTTGCCGGTCTGCGCGAGCGTGCGCATCATCCGGCCGTACAGCTCACGCGCCGGGATGGCCTTGCGGGCCAGACCGCCGGCCTCGGCCTTGCGGTACGCGGCGTCGAACTCGTCGCCCCACAGGTCGACAAGGTCCGGCACATCGGCGGGCGAGAACAGCGACCAGTCGGCGTCGGCCTCGACGCGGCGCATGAACTCGTCCGGGATCCAGTGCGCGAGGTTGAGGTTGTGCGTACGCCGCGCGTCCTCACCGGTGTTGTCGCGCAGCTCCAGGAACTCCTCGATGTCCGCGTGCCAGGTCTCCAGGTAGATCGCGGCCGCGCCCTTGCGCCGGCCGCCCTGGTTCACGGCGGCGACCGAGGCATCGAGGGTCTTCAGGAACGGCACGATGCCGTTGGAGTGCCCGTTGGTGCCGCGGATCAGCGAACCGCGGGCGCGGATACGGGAGTACGAGAGGCCGATGCCGCCCGCGTGCTTCGACAGGCGCGCGACCTGGTGGTACCGGTCGTAGATCGAGTCGAGCTCGTCCAGCGGCGAGTCAAGCAGGTAGCAGGACGACATCTGCGGGTGACGGGTGCCGGAGTTGAAGAGCGTGGGGGACGAGGGAAGGTAGTCGAGCCTGCTCATCAGCCCGTACAGCGCGGCGACCTCGTCCAGGGCGCGGGTCGAGTTGTCCTCGGCGAGGCCGGAGGCGATGCGCAGCATGAAGTGCTGGGGGGTCTCGATCACCTGACGGGTGATCGGGTGGCGCAGCAGATAGCGGCTGTAGAGGGTACGCAGACCGAAGTAGCCGAAGCGGTCGTCCGCGTCCAGGTTGATGAGGCTGTCCAGCCGGTCGGCGTGCAGCGTCACGAACTGGGCGGTGCGGTCGGCGATCAGGCCCTCGCGGTGCCCGACCGCGACCGAGGCGGAGAAGGCGACGGAGCCCTGTCCGGCTGCCTCGTCGGCGATATGACGGGTCAGCAGACGGGCGGCGAGCCGGGAGTAGGCCGGATCCTCGGAGATCAGCCCCGCGGCAGCGTCGGTGGCGAGGCTCCGCAGCTCGGCCGCGTCCGAACCGGCATGCCGGCCGCGCAGCGCGGCGGCAGCGACACGGCCAGGGTCGGTGTCGGGCAGATCGGCGGTGAGATCGGTCAGGGTCCGCAGAAGCGCGGTCCCGGGGCCGTCGGCCACCTGCTCGGAGATGCCTGAAGCCGGATCGGCTGGCGCGATGGTCACGTGGTGCTCTCCCTCGCTCGGCTCTGGGCCGGCGGGGGGAGGGGCCACGGGCGCACGTCACGGGGGACGGCTCACCGCGTCCACCGGCCCAACCGCGGGGCCCGGACGTCTCGGCACCCGGTTCGGTCGAGCCGGATGCACCGTCGGCAGGTCTTCGGACTAGTGGGGTACGACAAAGCGCACCACATCACACCGTTGCGGGACAGTTCCGGATTCGCACCGGATTCCCCTGCGGCGACAGCGAGCACGAGCATACATGTGGGGGCGGGGAGTTGCCGCACCCACCACATGTTGTGTCGTGGCGGCTATAGCTCCAAGGCGTAAGTGAGGAGCGTGATCCCGGGGACGGGCTCCCAGTCCCGCACAGGCGTACGGACGAAGCCGAGGCGCTCGTAGATCCGGTGGGCGGCGAGCATGGTGCGCTGCGTGGACAGCACGAGGCGCACGCAGCCGTCGGTGGCTCGCGCGCGGTCGACGCAGGCGCGCACGAGGGCCTCGCCGACGCCGCGGCCGCGGGCGTCTCGCGCGACGGCGAGCATACGGAACTCGGCCTCGCCGGGGCCTGCGATGTCGGCCCACGGGCCGCTGCCGGAGACGAAGGTCACTCCGCCGAGGAGCGCGCCGGATCCGTCGACGGCGACGAGGACTTCGGCATCGGCGTCGCCGGCGCGCGCGGCGACGTCGCGCAGGGTGTCGAGGTACTCGTCGCTCTCGCCGAAGTCGAGGAGCCCGTCGAGGAGATAGGCATCGGCGGTGAGATGGCCGAGGGCGGCGTATTCGTGGGGGGAGGCGGGGCGGGTGGTGATGTCCATGTGGGGGAGTGTGCGGCACGGCCGGGGTTCGGGGCGGGGGATTTTTCCCCACCCCGCCCCTTCCCGCTGTGACAGTTTGCGGCTCCGCCGCGTGGGGGGGGCAGGCCCCCAGACCCCTGCGCCCGCTTCGCGGCGCGAACTGGGGGCTCCGCCCCCAAGCCCCCCTTACGCCCTTCGGGCATGTCCTCAAACGCCGGACGGGCTGGATGTGCGGCTCG
>NZ_JBEXEX010000023.1:0-115387 GCF_040606445.1 Streptomyces sp. NPDC005408
AGGGTTATGCCTGCGGTTGCCCAGGCGATGATGCGCTTGCGCTTGGACATGCGGTGCTTGGGCATGGGTGGTCTCCCGGAAGCGATGGTCGGCCCTGGCAAGGACTAGGGCGATCTGTGAGCGACAACCGTCGGCCGGTGGCGGTCTGCCCTGAGAGATTTGACCACCAGGCGGCGATGAGTCGGCGGGCGGGGGCATCAGTTGCGGCCGGCGAACTGTAGCTGTCGTGGTTTCGCCGGCTTTGAGCGGCTCGCCACGTCCCTGGCCAGCCGCCGGCACCCAGCGCCAGACCTGGTCCCTGGATTCCAACCTGCGGTTCCACTCCTGGACCACGGAGACCAACAATGCGGTACTAGCAAGGTGAGGAAGTACCTCTCGCGGAACTAGGGGGTGCCTTTCGGATCTTGCCGGGCTCGCGTGCCCTGGCACGCACGCTCGCCGCGTTGTCGTCAGTCGCCGACGCTCCGCGTGAGCTCCCTCCTCCGCCTTGCGATCGCACGCACCAGACCCCGCTCACTGATCCGGCCTGATACAAACGACAGGCCCTAGCCGCACCGCCTCAAGTCATTGACAGGAAAAGGAAAGCAGCGAAGCGACATGAGCGGACCCGCCAAGGTCTACCTGCTGTGGCACGTACATCACCGGGCTGAAGAAGAGCGAGAAATCCGGCACTTCGATAAGCCGGACGACTTCTGGTCCGACGAAGAAGCCGGCGACGACGTCAAGCATCTCGGTACTTACTCAAGCCGCGAGGCCGCACAAGACCGGATCGACCGTGCTCGGAAGCTTCCCGGCTTCGCCGACGAACCCAACTGCTTCTACATCCAAGAGGCAGTGGTCGACGAGGACGAGTGGACGGAAGGCTACGTGGAGGGGTGAGGGCGGATCGGGATCGCCCTGGTCACCGAAGGGCGTGGAACGAGGACGCGGTCCAGCAGCAGCCTCACCTCCGGCAGTGCTGATCGCCTCCTCCACCGGACCGGCCGCACCCGACCCGGCCAGGGGCGCCCGACCCGGCACGTCGTAGGCGCAGGGGACCCGAGGGCGCTGCCGGGACCGGGACCGCGGCCCGGCGTCCGCCATCCCGCCGTCAGGCGGCCCGCGGGCCGATGATCCGGGCCAGCATCTCCCGTGCGTACTCCGCCTCGTACCGCGCGTCCGTCAGCAGCACCTGCAGACAGATCCCGTCCATCAGCGCCACCAGCGCCCGCGCCGTGACCGGATCGGTCCGGCGGGCCAGGATCTCGGCGAGGCCCTCGCACCACTCCGCAGCGACCGGCCGCAGCGCGGGCCGTCGCAGGGCCGCCAGGTAGAGCTCGTACTCCAGCTCCACGCCGGTACGTTCCCCCGCGAGCCACTCCCCCATCAGCCGGGCGAGCTCTTCAGCTATATCGGCGTCCGGGTCCGCGAGCGCGCCGCTGTCCCGGACCGCCGCCGCGAAGCCCTCGTTGGCCTGGCGCAGGGCGGCGACCAGCAGTTCGTCCAGGGAGGCGAAGTGATACGTCGTCGAGCCGAGCGGCACATCCGCCTCGGCCGCCACCGTGCGGTGGCTGAGCCCCGCGATCCCGTTGCTCGCGACAACCCGGATCGCCGCGTCGATGATGCGCTGGCGCCGCTCGGGGTCGTACCGCCGTGCCATCAGTGCGCACCGCCCATGTTGAGCACGACGACGCCGACGATCACCAGCGCGATCCCGGCGAGCTTGACGGGACTGGTCGACTCGCCGAGGAAAACCATGCCGATCGCGGCGATGGCGGCAGTGCCGACGCCCGCCCAGATCGCGTACGCGGTGCCGACCGACAGGGTCTTGAGCGTTTGCGCGAGCAGGGTGAAGGCGAGCACATAGCCCGCGACGGTGAGCAGCGAGGGCCACAGCCTGGTGAAGCCCTCGCTGTATTTCATGGCCGTCGTCCCGGCCACCTCCGCCGCGATCGCCGCGGCCAGCAGTCCGTATCCCATGCGTACGAGGGTACACATCGTTGCGTACACCCGTACACAACAGGGGATGGGGCAATATATGTGCCGGCGCAAGCAACCAGCAGGCGCCAGGGCGAAATCAGACGAAAGGCGGCAGACGATGTCCGACCAGGAACACACGTCCGACGAGGACCGCGGACCGCTGCTCGGACAGCTCGCCGACACCTACCGCGCCTATCTGACCGCCGTCGTCCTGCACGGCCAGGCGGCCGCCGAGACCCTCGGCCAGAATCCCACGGATGTGTACGCCCTCAACGCCCTGGAGCTCGCGGGCCCCCTCACCACCGGCGGGCTCGCCGAGCGCATCGGCCTCTCGCAGAGCGCCACCACCCGGCTCGTCGACCGGCTTGAGCGCGCCGGCTGGGTCCGCCGCGGTCCCGATGCGGCCGACCGCCGCCGGGTCGTGGTCGAGTCCGTGCCCCTCACCCCCGAACAGGACGAGGCGGCCTTCGGCCCGGCCCGGCGCCGGATGGCCGAGGTCTTCGACGGTTTCAGCGCCGACGAACTGCGCGTCCTGTTCCGCTACTTCGAGCAGGCCGCGCCCGCGCTGCGCGAAGCGACGGCCGAGACGAGAAAAGCGAAGCGGGGGGCACGGTGACCCGGCCCGTCCCACCCCGCTACGGTGTCCCCGCCGACCAGGCAGAACGCACCGGGGCCCAAACAGCGCCCGGGCAGACGACGCGCGGGAGACACCTCAGTGGCATACGGAAACACACCTCCGGCGGGCCCACCTCCGGGCTGGGGCGGCTGGATGCCCCCGCCGCCGCCCAAGCCCGGGGTGATCCCACTGGCCCCGCTCGGCCTCGGCGACATACTGGGCGGCGCCTTCGTCACGATGGGCCGCTACTGGAAGCAGCTCTTCGGCATGGCCGCGGCCGTCTACGGAGCGGCGACCGCCGCCGTCGGAGCGGCACTGGCGATCGCGTACGCCCTCGTCGGCGACCACCTGCGCGCCATCTACTCCGCGACGAGCGACGAGCCGCCCGTCTGGGACGACATCCGCCCCGTGCTCATCTCCTTCGTCGTCATCTGGGCCATCGGCACGATCTTCATGCTGCTGGCCACCGCGATGGTGTACGCCGCATGCCCGGCGATCCTCCAGGACGCCGTGCTGGGCAAGCCCGCCACCTTCGGCGTCATCTGGCGGCGGGCGGCGGCGGGCGCACCGGCCGTGATCGGCACGGTGTTCCTCACGGGCCTGCTCTGCCTGATCCCGATCGCCCTGTTCGTCACGGCCTTCGTCGCCCTCATGATCGCGCTGCTCGCCTCGGGCACCGGGCCGCTGATCGTGCCTCCGCTGGCCTTCATCGGCGCACTGGTCACCGCCCCACCCGCCGTCTGGCTCTGGGTGAAGTTCTCCCTCGCCCCGGCTGCCGCGGTCTTCGAGGGCCAGGGCGTACTCGACGCGATGCGCCGCTCGTCCAAGCTGGTCCGCGGCGACTGGTGGCGGATCTTCGGCATCACGGTGCTCGCCGCCGTCATCGCGGGTATCGCGGCCTATGTCATCCAGATACCCCTGAGCTTCGTGCAGATGATCCCCGGCCTGATCGGCTCCTCGGACGTCGGCTCCGACCCGACCGGATCGCAGGTCCTGGTCTACCTCGGCGGCGCCCTGGTACTGGCGCTGGTGAGCCAGCTGATCGGCCAGATTCTGGTCGCCGCGTTCCCGCAGCTGGTGGCGAGCCTGCTCTACGTCGACCGCCGCATCCGCACGGAGAACCTGGCCCCGACCCTCGCCGAGGCCGCCGCCGTACCGCCCGCGTACTAGAGCTCGTCGCCCCAGGTCCTGTCCGGTCGATTGAGCCCGGCAAGATCCGAAAGACACCCCCTAGTCGAGCAGGGTCTTCTTGGGGCGCAGTACGCAGAACTCATTGCCCTCGGGGTCGGCGAGCACCACCCAGGTGGCCGCCGACCCCTGCCCGACATCGGCCCGCCGGGCCCCGAGCCCGATGATCCGCTCGACCTCGGCGGCCTGGTCGTCGGGCGCGAGGTCGATGTGCAGCCTGTTCTTGACGGTCTTGTGCTCGGGGACGGGCACGAAGGTGATCCCCGGCAGGGAGAACTCGTCCGCCCCGATGACGATCTCGTCCTCGGCCTCGAAGACCACCTTCCAGTCCAGGACCTGGCTCCAGAAACGGGCGAGCGCCGGCAGATCATGGGCGTCGATGACGACGGTGTACAGAGAAACGGCCATACCGACCAATATGCCGTCAGCCCGTGACGGTGAACCACGTGGCGCGCGACTTCTTCCACTCGGGGTGGGTCAGATCCTTGGCCTCCGTGCCGTCCCCGTACAGATCCGCCGAGCCGTCGTCCGTGATCAGCTGCGCCCGCGCTCCCGGCTGCGAAAGATCCGGCACGTCGACGACGGCCTCCCAGCCGCCCGGGTCGCTCGTGGGCAGATCGGCCCGCTTGACGGGGGCGTGACCGGCGACGCCGTCCCACGCATACAGGGCGTACGGATCGGAGTTGTCGTCCGCGGCCCAGGAACCGGCCACGATCAGATACTGGTCGGCGGTGTTCTTCCGGATGTCCCGGATGCTGAGCCCGCCGAGGTCCAGCTCGATGGGCGTACCGAAGACCGCCCTGGTGCCACTGCCCAGCACCTTGTCGATATTGGTGACGGGCACGATGAGCGCCTTGCCACCGGCCTGCGGCGGAACGAGCGGCGCCCGGAAGCCGATGTATGCCGTCGTCGTCGAGCCGGGCGCGAACTCGAAGCCCTCGACGTTGAACCCGTCGATCTGCTTGGGCGCCTGACCGGCCGCCGTGCCGGCCGCGAAGCCGTAGCGGTTGCCGTTGCCCGTGTCCCAAGCGACCAGATCGTCACGGAGCTTCTTGTACGAACGGCCCAGCGCGAGCTGCGTGCCCGCGCCCGACCCGGTGACCGTCGTGGTGAAGACGGTGTCGCGGGCGCTCTTGTACTCGCCGTCCTTGTTGTTGCCGAGCGAACCGGTCCAGTAGACGGTGTTCCCGACCCGGGCCGCACCCTCGATGTCGATCTCCTTGGACACCCCGAGCTGGGAGCTGAAGTCCCAGGTCTTCACGGGCGCCCCGGACGCCGAACGGCTGTACAGCCGCAGCGTGTTGGACTCGTCGTCGGCGACCACCGCGTACCCGCCGCCGACGTCGACGGCGGCCGAGGCGTCCGCGGATCCGGTGAAGTACCGTGTATCGGCGGCGCCTTGGACCGCGGCCGATGCGGCGAAGTGCAGCGTCTTGGTGGCACTCAGCCCGCCGAGCCCGCTGACCTTGATCGTGAGATCGGTGTAGCCCCGGCCGCGCGCGGCCACGGTGAGCTGCCGGGTGCCGCCCGTACCACTGACGGTGACATCACCCGTACCGGCGACAGCAGACCGGGAACTGGTGGAGGCGGCCACCCCGAGTGCGGATGCGTCGGCACCGCTCTGCGCGACGTTCACCGTCACCACCGGGTCACCGGTCGCCCCGACGGCCCCCGACAGATACGCGGCCGAGAGCGTGATCGTCGGCGTTCCGTAACTCACGGCGTGCGCGGGCGAGTTGAGTCCCAGGGCGGCCAGGGCGAGGACGCTGCCCGCGGCCACGGACCTGCGGCGGGAACTCGGCGAAACAGGGTGCAGCACGGGGTGCCTCTCGTCGGCGTGATGTCGACGAGCAGACTCCGGCCCCCGCGCCAACTGCGTGCACACGCCGCAGGTACGGAACACGAACAGCACCGGACAGCACGAGGCCCCCGGCAGCATGCCGGGGGCCTCGTTCGAACCAGACGATCGGACGCAGAAGATCTGACGCAGAAGATCAGACGCGGACGATCAGACGTTGAAGCCGAGCGCGCGCAGCTGCTCGCGCCCGTCATCGGTGATCTTGTCCGGGCCCCACGGCGGCATCCAGACCCAGTTGATCTTCAGCTCGTTGACGATGCCGTCCGTCGCCGCCTTCGCCTGGTCCTCGATCACGTCGGTCAGCGGGCAGGCCGCGGACGTCAGCGTCATGTCCAGGGTGGCGATGTTGGAGTCGTCGATGTGGATGCCGTAGATCAGGCCGAGGTTGACGACGTCGATGCCCAGCTCGGGGTCGACCACGTCGTACAGCGCCTCGCGGACCTCCTCCTCGGAAGCCGGCTTGATCGTGGCGGTCTCGTTGTCAGTCATGCCGTTTTCCCTTCGGACAGCGCCTGCGCCGTCGCGTCCTTCCACGCCATCCAGCTCAGCAGAGCACACTTCACCCGGGCGGGGTACTTGGAGACACCGGCGAACGCGACCGCGTCCTCCAGCACCTCCTCCATCGCGTCGTCCGGCTCGATCTGACCCTTGGACTGCATCAGCTCCAGGAAGGTCGCCTGGATCTTCTGCGCCTCGGCCAGTTCCTTGCCGACCAGCAGCTCGTTCAGCACGGATGCGGAGGCCTGGCTGATCGAGCAGCCCTGGCCCTCGTACGACACGTCCTCGATGAGGGAACCGTCGTACTTCACGCGCAGCGTGATCTCGTCACCGCACGTCGGATTGACGTGGTGCACTTCGGCGTCGCCATCCCGCAGACCACGCCCGTGGGGGTGCTTGTAGTGGTCCAGGATGACTTCCTGGTACATCGAATCCAGCTTCACGCGTCAGTCCCTCATCCGAAGAAGTTACGGACGTGCTCCAGGCCGTCGATCAAGGCATCGACCTCGCCGGGCGTGGAGTACAGATAGAACGACGCCCGCGTGGTCGCAGGAATTCCGTACCGAAGACAGACCGGCCGCGCGCAGTGGTGGCCGACCCGGACCGCGATGCCCTGCTCGTCGAGGACCTGGCCCACGTCGTGCGGGTGGATGTCTCCCAGCGTGAAGGAGATCGCCGCGCCGCGCTCCTCGGCCGTGGTGGGGCCGATGATCCGCAGGTCGGGGACCTCGAGAAGCCGCTTCACCGCATACTCGGTGAGGGCGTGCTCATGCTGGGCGATCTTGTCCATGCCGATCGAGGTGAGGTAGTCCACGGCCGCGCCGAGGCCGACGGCCTGGGCGATCGGGGGCGTACCGGCCTCGAACTTGTGCGGCGCGGGAGCGTACGTCGACGAGTGCATCGACACCGTCTCGATCATCTCGCCGCCGCCGAGGAACGGCGGAAGGTCCTCCAGCAGCTCCTGGCGGCCCCACAGCACACCGATGCCCGTCGGACCGCACATCTTGTGGCCGGTGAAGGCCACGAAGTCGGCGCCGAGCGCCTGTACGTCCAGCGGCATGTGCGGCGCGGCCTGCGAGGCGTCGACCAGGACCAGCGCGCCCACGTCCTGGGCCCGGCGCACGAGTGCCTCGACCGGGTTGACCGTGCCCATGATGTTGGAGACCAGCGTGAAGGAGACGATCTTCGTCTTCTCAGTGATGATCTCGTCGATGTTGGACAGGTCCAGGCGGCCGTCGTCGGTGAGGCCGAACCACTTCAGCTTCGCGCCGGTGCGCTGCGCGAGCAGCTGCCACGGGACGATGTTGGAGTGGTGCTCCATCTCCGTGATGACGATCTCGGTCTCGTGATCCACGCGGTAGGGCTCATCCGCCCAGCCCAGCATGTTGGCCACGAGGTTGAGCGACTCGGAGGCGTTCTTGGTGAAGATCACCTCGTCGCGGCTCGGCGCGTTGATGAAGGCGGCGACCTTGTCGCGGGCACCCTCGTACAGCGCCGTGGCCTCCTCGGCGAGCACGTGGATACCGCGGTGGACGTTGGCATTGTGCTGTTCGTAGTACTCGCTCAGCACATCGAGCACCTGGCGCGGCGTCTGTGACGTCGCCGCGTTGTCCAGGTACACGAGCTTCTTCCCGTCGTGGATCAAGCGGTCCAGGATCGGGAAGTCCTTGCGGATCGCCTCGGTGTCGAGGAGGCCCGGCAGCTGTGTCACGCGGATACGCCACCCTTCGTGTATGCCTCGTAGCCCTCGGCCTCGAGCTTGTCGGCGAGCTCGGCGCCGCCGGACTCGGCGATGCGGCCGTTCGCGAACACGTGCACGAAGTCGGGCTTGATGTAGCGCAGGATGCGCGTGTAGTGCGTGATCAGCAGGGTGCCGACCTCGCCGCTCGCGTGGACGCGGTTGACGCCCTCGGCGACCTGGCGCAGCGCGTCGACGTCCAGGCCGGAGTCGGTCTCGTCGAGGATCGCGATCTTCGGCTTGAGGAGCTCCAGCTGGAGGATCTCGTGGCGCTTCTTCTCACCGCCGGAGAAGCCCTCGTTGACGTTGCGCTCGGCGAAGGCCGGGTCCATCTGGAGCGTCTCCATCGCGGACTTGACCTCCTTCACCCAGGTACGCAGCTTGGGGGCCTCGCCGCGGATCGCCGTCGCCGACGTACGCAGGAAGTTGGAGACCGAGACACCGGGGACCTCGACCGGGTACTGCATGGCCAGGAACATGCCGGCGCGGGCGCGCTCGTCGACGGTCATCTCAAGGACGTCCTCGCCGTCCAGAGTCACGGTGCCACTGGTGATCGTGTACTTGGGGTGGCCCGCGATGGAGTACGCGAGGGTCGACTTGCCGGAGCCGTTGGGGCCCATGATGGCGTGGGTCTCGCCCTGCTTCACGGTCAGGTCGACGCCCTTGAGGATCTCCCGGGGGCCGTTCTCGGCCTCGACGGAAACGTGCAGGTCGCGGATTTCAAGCGTTGCCATGGGTGACTCAGGACTCCTGGGTGACGGAGACGAGCACATCGTCCCCTTCGATCTTGACGGGGTATACGGGGACGGGGCGCGTCGCGGGGAGGCCGGACGGCTTGCCGGTGCGGAGGTCGAAGCTGGAGCCGTGCAGCCAGCACTCGATCTGGCAGTCCTCCACCTCGCCCTCGGACAGCGAGACATTCGCGTGCGAGCAGACGTCGTGGATGGCGAAGACCTCGCCCTCGGTCTTGACGACCGAGATCGGCGTGCCGTCGAGTTCCACCCGCTTCGGGGTGTCCTCATCCAGCTCGCTCAGCCCACAGGCTCGGACGAAGGCGGCCATCAGACGGACGCCTCCAGCTCCGCGTCGATCTTGGCGAGCAGGCGCTCCTCGACGTCCGGCAGACCGATCTTCTGGACCAGCTCGGCGAAGAAGCCGCGGACCACCAGGCGGCGGGCCTCGTCGGCCGGGATGCCACGGGACTGCAGGTAGAAGAGCTGCTCGTCGTCGAAGCGGCCGGTGGCGGAGGCGTGACCGGCGCCGACGATCTCGCCGGTCTCGATCTCCAGGTTCGGCACGGAGTCGACGCGCGCACCGTCGGTCAGAACCAGGTTGCGGTTCATCTCGTACGTGTCCGTGCCCTCGGCCTTGGCCTCGATCAGGACGTCGCCGATCCATACCGCGTGCGCGTCCTGGCCCTGCAGCGCGCCCTTGTAGGCGGCGTTGGAGCGGCAGTGCGGGGCGTTGTGGTCGACCAGGAGGCGGTGCTCCTGGTGCTGACCGGCGTCGGTGAAGTACAGGCCGAGGAGCTCGGCCTCGCCGCCGGTGCCCGCGTACTGCACCCGCGGGTGGAGACGTACGAGATCGCCGCCGAAGGTGACCACGATCGACTTGAACGAGGCGTCCCGGCCGACCAGCGCATTGTGCTGGGAGACATGGACGGCCTTGTCGTCCCAGTCCTGGACGGAGACGACGGTGAGCTTCGCGCCGTCGCCGAGCAGGTAGTCGACATTGGCGGCGAGGACCGCGTCACCGGTGTGGTCGATGACCACGACGGCCTCGGCGAAGGCGCCGAGCTCGATGACCTGGTGGGCGAAGGCGGTGCCGCCTTCGCCGTGCACGGCGATCCTGACCGGCTCGGTGAGCACGGTCTCCTTGGGAACGGTGACGACCGAGGCCTTCTCGAACGAGGAGTACGCCTGGGCGGCCACGCGGTCCACCGGGGTGCCGGCCTTGCCGAGCCGCGCGTCGTCCCGGCCCACGGTCTCGACGACGACGCCCTCGGGCGCGTCGATGTCGACCTTGATGCCGGTGCCGTTGGCGACGGCGGTGCCGTCGTGCAGACCGGCCAGCCGCTCCAGCGGAGTGAAGCGCCACTCCTCCTCGCGGCCGTGCGGGACCGGGAAGTCCGCCACGTCGAAGGACGGCGGCGCACTCATGCGGGTGGCGACGGTCGACTCGGCGGCCACCGCGATCGAGCCGGCAGTGGTGGACCCCGCCGGAATGTTCTGAGCCTCAGCCATGGCTGTCGTCGTGCTCTCTCTCTGCCTCTGCGTAAGAAATCAGTCGCTGCTGGGGAGGGCGGGGCTTAGCCGACCGACCCCTCCATCTGCAGCTCGATCAGCCGGTTGAGCTCCAGCGCGTACTCCATGGGGAGTTCCTTGGCGATCGGCTCGACGAAGCCGCGCACGATCATCGCCATCGCCTCGAACTCCGTCATGCCGCGGCTCATCAGGTAGAAGAGCTGGTCCTCGGAGACCTTGGAGACGGTCGCCTCGTGGCCCATGGACACGTCGTCCTCGCGCACGTCCACGTAGGGGTACGTGTCGGAGCGGGAGATCGTGTCGACCAGCAGCGCGTCACAGAGCACATTGGACTTCGCGCCCGGCGCGCCCTCGCCGATCTCGATCAGACCGCGGTAGGAGGTACGGCCGCCGCCTCGTGCCACCGACTTGGAGACGATGTTGGAGGAGGTGTTCGGGGCCATGTGGACCATCTTGGCGCCGGCGTCCTGGTGCTGGCCCTCGCCCGCGAAGGCGATGGACAGGGTCTCGCCCTTGGCGTGCTCGCCCATCAGGTAGACGGCCGGGTACTTCATGGTGACCTTGGAGCCGATGTTGCCGTCGACCCACTCCATGGTCGCGCCCTCGTACGCCACGGCGCGCTTGGTGACCAGGTTGTAGACGTTGTTCGACCAGTTCTGGATCGTCGTGTAGCGGCAGCGGCCGCCCTTCTTGACGATGATCTCGACGACGGCGCTGTGCAGCGAGTCCGAGGAGTAGATCGGGGCGGTACAGCCCTCGACGTAGTGAACGTAGGCGTCCTCGTCGACGATGATCAGCGTCCGCTCGAACTGGCCCATGTTCTCCGTGTTGATACGGAAGTAGGCCTGCAGCGGGATGTCGACCTGCACGCCCTTCGGCACGTAGATGAACGAGCCACCGGACCACACGGCGGAGTTAAGCGAGGCGAACTTGTTGTCGCCGACCGGGATGACCGTGCCGAAGTACTCCTGGAAGAGCTCCGGGTGCTCCTTCAGCGCGGTGTCCGTGTCGAGGAAGATGACGCCCTGCTCCTCCAGGTCCTCACGGATCTGGTGGTAGACGACCTCGGACTCGTACTGCGCGGCGACACCGGCGACCAGGCGCTGCTTCTCCGCCTCCGGGATACCGAGCTTGTCGTACGTGTTCTTGATGTCCTCGGGCAGGTCCTCCCAGGACTCCGCCTGCTTCTCGGTGGACCGCACGAAGTACTTGATGTTGTCGAAGTCGATGCCCGACAGGTCCGAGCCCCAGCTCGGCATGGGCTTCTTGTCGAACAGCCGCAGACCCTTCAGGCGCAGCTTCAGCATCCACTCCGGCTCGTTCTTCTTCGACGAGATGTCGCGGACGACAGCCTCGGAGAGGCCGCGCTTGGCCGCGGCACCGGCCGCGTCGGAGTCGGCCCAGCCGAATTCGTACGTACCCAGACCCTCGAGTTCGGGGTGGGCAGTCTCCGTGGGGAGAGTCATGCGGGGTTCCTCCCGGCCGTGCTTGTGGATGCTGTCGGTGTGGTGGCCTGTGGTGCGCTGTGCGGGATGAACGTGGTGCAGACGCCGTCGCCGTGGGCGATCGTGGCCAGACGCTGCACATGCGTTCCCAAGAGGCGGGAGAAGACTTCCGTCTCCGCCTCGCACAGCTGGGGGTACTGCTCGGCGACGTGCGCGACCGGGCAGTGGTGCTGGCAGAGCTGCTCGCCGACCGGTGCGTTACGCGCCGTAGCAGCGTACCCGTCGACACTCAGAGCCTTGGCCAGCGCTTCAGTGCGCTCCTCGGGGGGCGCCGCGTCGACCGCCGTGCGGTAGGCCTCAGCCTGCGCCTCGAGCCGTGCCCGGGCGAAGGCGGCAACGGCCGCTTCACCTCCGGCGTTCTGCTCGATCCAGCGGAGCGCGTCGACGGCCAGCGTGTCGTACGACTGGTCGAAGGCGTCGCGGCCGCAGTCGGTCAGGGCGAACACCTTCGCGGGGCGCCCGCGTGTGCGCGCGCCGTAAACTCGCTGCTCACGGGCTTCGACGACGTTCTCGTGCACGAGCGAGTCGAGGTGGCGGCGGACCGCGGCCTGGGTGAGACCGAGGCGTCCCGCCAGGTCGGCCACGGTGGACGGGCCGTGATCCAGGATGGAGCGCGCGACCCGGTTGCGCGTCGAGTGCTCACCGGTCGCGAGTTCCTCCTGCGGAGCCTCGCCAACGTTTTTCACAACGCCATTGTTGCGTAATTCCTCTGGGCCTGACAACTGCCGTCCAAGGCGTGGGCCGGTGCGCTTCATCACTAAGGGTTACCTAAGAACAGGGCCCGCCCCGCTGCTGCCGGACGGGCCCTGACCAGGTAGTTCCCCGGAATTTATCCCGCAAGGTCGGGGCGGTCTGTGACCCTGATCGAATTCACCAGGGTCTTGCCGGAATTCGCCACGAATCTGAGGTTGAGCCGGCCGTCGGTGACCTGGACCGTGAAGGCCCGGTCATGGGCGGTACGGATGCCCGCCTCCAGGGCCAGATCGAGGTTCGGCACGTACTGCGTCCCCTCTGCCATCACGTCGAAGACCCGGTCGGTCGGGTCCTTGGAGCTCAGCTCCGCGAAGCCCAGCTCGATCCGGTAGGTGCCGGCGGGCAGCCCGTCGAAGCGGTACTCGTACATGCCCTGCCGGGCCGTCCGGTAGAGCTGCGGATCTGCCGCGCCCGCGATACTCCGAGTGGTGGACACCTCACCGGCGCTGCCCAGATATCCGTACGCGCCGGAGGCGTGCTTGCGGTCCGGGCCCCATGTGTCGCCCAGCGCGTCCACCGAGGATCTGGTCGTGCCGGTGTCGATCGCCGTCCGGTAGGCGGGCACGACCGTCTTCACCGGGATCTCGATCACCGGCCTTCGGCCGCTCTCGGACTTCACCTGCAGGGTCCCGGTCAGGACGGTGCCCGGGGCGACCCCCGCGGTGTCGATGCTCAGCGCCACCTTCTGCGAGGCCCCACCTGCCAGGTTGCCGCTGCCGGGGGCCGCCTTGATCCAGCTCTTGCCGTCCTTCTCGGTGACCGTGAAAGGGGTGGCTGAGCCGGTGTTGGCGAGGGTGAGCGTGCGGCTGCGCTGTTGCGCCGCCGGTACGACGACGGTCAGAGCGGTGGAGTCGGCGGCGACCCGGCCGGTCGTGAGTGCGGCGTCCGAGACCGCGATCTCGCCCGGTTTCGGCGTCTGGCGGGCGCTCGCCGCCGCATAGGCGGGGGCGGAGACGGCGATGTCGTACGGAGCGTCGGCGGGCACCTGGAGGAGATAGCCGCCGTCGGCGCCGGTGGTGTCGCTGCCGCCTGTCACGCCGACTGATGCGCCGGCGACCGGCTTGCTGTCGTTGGCGTCGGTGACCGTCCCCGCGAGGACGGCGCTCTTGGTCGTACGGAAGCCGATGCTCATCCCGTCGCGGAGGGTGCCCTCGTTGTACGAGTACAGAAGGGCATCCGTGCCGGTCGCGTTCTCGGCGCCGACGGTCGCGCCGGAGCCGTTCTCGAAGCCGGTGCCGGAGAGGTCCTTGTAGTGGAAGGACGCGGAACCGTCCTCGCCGAGGACCGCGGCGAAGGAGACCCGCTCGGTGGTGGTCGCGGCGATCAGCGCGTTGCGCCACTCGACGACGATCTTCCGGTGCGGGGCTGTGCCGGTCGCGGACCAGTAGACGCCCGCTTCGGCGTCGACCGTGAGGTTGTCCCAGAACGGATAGAGCGAGCCGTTCGGGGCGAAGGTGGTCGGCAGGGTGCTGTTGCTGCTCGATGTGGACGACGTACCGAAGGAGAGAACCCCGTCGATGGACGCGGTCGCGGCCCGGTAGGTGCGGCCGTAGACGGCCACCGGGAAGGGCAGGTCGAAGGAGGCCGTGCCGAAGGTGGTGCTGGTGTACGCCAGCTTGGTGACGCCTGCCGGGAAGTCTCCGCTGCCCAGGGTGCAAGCGGTGCCGAAGGTGTCGGTCCGGTCGGGCAGGGCGATGTCCTTGGCCGTGTCGCCGGTGACCTCGACTCGGACGCTGGTCGCCGAGGCGCAGCGGTGGCCGGGGGTGACGGCGAGGTCGTACGTACCGACGGGCAGGCGCAGTGTGTAGCTGCCGTCGGCGGCGGACTTGGTGGTGACCGGGGTGCCCTGGGCGGTGACGACAGCGCTCGCCTCGGCGCCTGCGTGGCTGGTGACCTTGCCGCTGACGTCGGCGGACGCGGCCTCGGCGATCAGGAAGTCCTTGACCGTGCTGCCGTTCTCGACGACGGTGACGTCGCCCTGGGCGGTGACGTAACCGAATTTGGCGACGCTGACCTTGTAGTCGCCGACCATCAGCTTCGGCAGGGCGTAGCCGCCGTCGGCGCCGCTGATGACGGTCGTCTTCATCGGGCCGTCGAAGCGCAGCGTTGCGTCGGCGAGGGGGCCGGCGGCGGTGCTGACCTTGCCGCTGACCGCGCCGAGCGCGCCGCGCGGGGCGGCGGTGACGGCGGCGTACGCGTCGAGGCGGCCCTCGCCGAAGACGTTGTTGTCGGCCGCCGTGCCGCCGCAGCTGGTGTTGTCCACGTCGACGGCACTGGCGTCGAGGAGCTTCTCGGTCTCGGCGACATTGCCGCGGATCGCGGGCGCCGCCGACCACATCAGCGCCACGGTGGCAGCGGTGTGCGGTGAGGCCATCGACGTACCGGAGATGGAGTTGTAGCCGCCGCCCGCCCAGGAGGAGCGGACGTTGACGCCCGGGGCTGCGAGGTTGGGCTTGAGGCCGCCCGTCTCACCGGTGCCGCGCGAGGAGAAGGACGCGATGGTGTTGTTGATGTCGAAGGCACCGGAGGAGTACGAGTTCGTGTACGCGCCGGGCGATCCGGAGGTGTTGCAGCCCGGGCCGCTGTTGCCGTTGGAGAACGCCGGGAAGATGCCCGCGTCCCGCCAGGACTGCACGACCTCCTTGTACCAGGGGTCGATGACCGCACTGCCCCAGGAGTTGTTGACGACGTCGGGTGCGAGGTCGGGGCGGGGATTGGCGCCCGCGGCGTCGGTCGGGGCGACGATCCACTGTCCGGAGCGCAGTAGCGAGTCGCGGCTGCAGGAGCTGGATTCGCAGCCCTTGGCGGCGATCCACTGGGCACCGGGGGCGACGCCGATCTGGTTGCCCGCGCCGTCGTCGCCGACCATCGTGCCCATGGTGTGGGTGCCGTGGCCGTTGTTGTCGCACGGTGCACTGCCGGTGCAGACCTTGGCCGGGTCGAACCAGTTGTAGGCGTGGTCGTAGCTGCCGTCGGACTTCAGGCCGCGGTACTTCGCCTTGACCGCCGGGTGGTCGAACTGCACACCGGAGTCGATGCTGGCGAGGACCACGCCCTCGCCGCGCACGCCGAGTTCGGACCAGACCTTGGGGGCGTTGATGCGGTCGATGTTCCACTCGACGGCGTCCAGGCGCGGTTCGTTCGTGCCCGGCAGCGGATCGGGGACGGTGATCGGGTCGTCGGCCTCGAGCGCGGCGACGTCGGCGCGCGCCGCGATCTTCTCGGCGAGCGCCTTGTCCGCGGTGACCTTGAGGGTGTTGACGATCCAGAACGACTCGTAGCGGACGCCTGCGCCGTCCAGCAGGGCCCGCAGCCCGGCCTGGGACTTCTTCGCGTATGCCAGCTTCGTCTCGTAGAGCGCATGCGCCTTGGCGGTCTTGCCCTTGGCCCGGCGGGCCGCGGAGGTGTCGGCCTCATGCGTCAGGGCGACCCAGAAGGTCGCCCTGTCCTTGGCGTCGAGCTGTCCGATGACGCCGGCCTCGGTCTTGGTCCGATACGGGGACGGCGCGGCGGCTAAGTCCGCGTCGGGTTCCTGTGCCTGGGCGGGGGCGGCACCGAGGGCGAGGGGAAGGGCCACGGCCATGGTGGTCAGCGCGGCGAGGACTGCGCGCCCGACCGGTCTGCGTCTAGCCACGAACTCTCCTTCGTGAGTTGGTTCGTACCGACACTCGATCGTGAAGGAGTTGGCAGGTTCATGTGAAGAACGCCTCAGGAGCCAGTTCAGGCCATTCCGCCCCCGGCACCCCATGCGTCCCGGCCCCGCTCCTCGGGGGCTTTCGACCCCCGCCTAGACTCCTCGGCATGCGAAGCGAGTCCGTCGTCCAGATCCGGGGCCTGGTGAAGCGGTACGGATCAAAGACGGCCGTGGACGGCCTCGACCTCGAGGTCCCCCGGGGCTCCGTGACCGCCGTCCTCGGCCCCAACGGAGCCGGCAAGACCACCACGGTCGAGACTTGCGAGGGCTACCGCCGCGCCGACGCCGGCACAGTGCGGATCCTCGGCCTCGATCCGGTCGCCGACGCCGCGAAGCTGCGCCCCAGGATCGGCGTGATGCTCCAGTCCGGCGGCGTGTACTCCGGCGCCCGCGCCGACGAGATGCTGCGCCACATGGCGAAACTCCACGCCCATCCACTGGATGTGGACGCCCTCATCGAGCGGCTCGGCCTCGGCAACTGCGGCCGCACCACCTACCGGCGGCTCTCCGGCGGCCAGCAGCAGCGCCTCGCGCTGGCCATGGCGGTCGTCGGCCGCCCCGAACTGGTCTTCCTGGACGAGCCGACCGCGGGCCTGGACCCGCAGGCCCGCCGCTCCACCTGGGATCTCGTTCGCGAACTCCGCCAGGACGGCGTCTCCACCGTCCTGACCACCCACTTCATGGACGAGGCCGAAGAACTCGCCGACGATGTCGCGATCATCGACGCGGGCAAGGTCATCGCCGAGGGCAGCCCGGAACAGCTCTGCCGCGGCGGCGCCGAGAACACCCTGCGCTTCACCGGGCGGCCCGGCCTCGATGTCGGCTCACTGCTCAAGGCGCTGCCGGACGGCACGGAGGCGGTGGAGCTGACCCCGGGCGCGTACCTCATCACGGGCCAGGTCGACCCACAGCTGCTGGCGACCGTGACGTCCTGGTGCGCGCAGCACGGCGTGATGCCCGACGGCATCTCGGTCGAGCGCCACACCCTGGAGGACGTCTTCCTGGAACTGACCGGCAAGGAGCTGCGCTGATGAGCGCCGGTACGTACACACCGCGGCCCGGTGCGGCTCCGATCGGGCGGATGATCGCGGCGCAGGCCGCGTTCGAGACGAAGATGCTGCTGCGCAACGGCGAGCAGCTGCTGCTCACCGTGATCATCCCGTCGCTGCTGCTCGTCCTCTTCTCCACCGTCGATGTCGTCGACACAGGAAGCGGCGAGCCCGTCGACTTCCTGGCCCCTGGCGTCCTCGCCCTGGCCGTGATGTCCACCGCCTTCACCGGCCAGGCCATCGCGACGGGCTTCGAGCGGCGGTACGGAGTCCTCAAGAGGCTCGGCGCATCACCGCTCCCCCGCTGGGCGCTGATGGCCGCGAAAACCCTCTCCGTACTGGTCACCGAAGTCCTCCAGATCGCCCTGCTGACGGTCATCGCCTTCGGACTCGGCTGGTCGCCGCACGGCAACCCACTGTCCGTACTGCTGCTGCTCGTCCTCGGTACCGCCGCCTTCTCCGGCCTCGGTCTGCTCATGGCCGGAACGCTCAAGGCCGAGGCGACGCTCGCCGCGGCCAACCTGGTCTTCCTGCTTCTCCTTGTGGGCGGCGGGGTCATCGTGCCGCTGGACAAGTTCCCGGACGCCGTCGAGTCGGTGCTCGCGCTGCTGCCGATCTCGGCGCTCTCGGACGGACTGCGCGACGTGTTGCAGCACGGGGCGGGAGTGCCGTGGGCCGATCTGGGCATCCTCGCCCTCTGGGCGGTGCTCGGACTTGGCGCGGCCGCCCGGCTCTTCCGCTGGGAGTAGCTCACGCGAGGGAGTAGCTCACGCGTCTTCCGCTGGCACTGACTCACGGGCCAGTATGAGCCTGCCAAGATCCGCACGGTGGGAGGCGTCGATGGAGCGGACTGCCGCGCTGCGACTGGACGCGGAGTGGATCAAGATCAGGTCCCGCAGGGCGGGCGTCTCACCCCGCGAACGCGAGCGGATCCTGACAGATCTGATCGCGGCGCTCGCCCCGCACGCCGAGGACGACCTCTCGCTCACCGCACGGCTCAGCCTGCGATACGGCGATCTCGCCCGGCACCACTTCGACACCGGCCGCCGCGACGCGGCGCTCGCCGCGGTCCGCGAGGCGGTCCGGCGCTGCGAAGTGCCCGCCGGACACGACGACGAGCATGCGCGCTGGTACGCCAGGGCCCTGATCAGCCAGGCCGTGTATCTCGCCGAGCCGCTCAGCGACGAGCTGGGCATGCCGCGGTACGCGTTCCAGCCGGAGGGCGAGCGGCCTGCGCCCGACGACCATGCGGACGGTCAGGCCGCTCTTGCCGCCACCCGGCGGGCGATCGAGGTCTGGGAACGTCTCGACCAGAGCGACCCGCGCAACCGCGAGGGCCTGGCCCAGGCCCATGTCTTCCTCGGCGACCGTCTTGAGGAGCTGGGACGGCCTGCGGACGCGGCGGCCTGGGCGGTGCGGGCGGAGCGCGAGTTCCACGCCCTGTGGTCGGACCCGGATCCGCGCGAGCCGACCCATGCGGCGGCCCTTGAGCACCTGAGCGACCAGCTGGAGCGCAGGCTGCGGCGCTGCCCCTTCGACGGCGGGCTGACGCGACTGCGCGCGGAGGACCTGCTTCCGGAGCGGTTGCTGCCGCTCGCGGTCGTGGCGGCGCGTATCGAGGGCGTGGAGCCGGACGCGATCGCCGACGGGCTGGAACTGGACGGCACGGAGGTGCGGCGGATCCTGCGGGCGCGGTCCTGGCGTGCGGTGTGGCGGTTCGACGTACGGGACGGGGCCAACGGCTCCTGGACCCCGATGAGGCACCCCTGGCGCGGCACGGACGCGGTGACCGACCACAGCGCGGAGGCGGTCGCGGCGGAACTGACGGACGCTTTCCTGCACTCGCCGGACTGCCCGGCCCCTGCGGTGCCGTGGCGGATCGCCGTGTGGTGGGAGGAGGAGGACCATCTCGACGGCTCGCGCTACCGGCGCACGTTCGAACCGCCGTCTTGACCCGGAATCGCCCCCTCGTGAAAACACGCACAAGGCCCCGCCTACGATAGGGCCCGTGCAAACCCCCCTCGCCTCTATCTCCCAGCGCTGGACGCCCACCCCGCAGACCGTCCGGCGCGCCGCGCTCTCCGCCGTCGTGATGAGCGTGGTCATCATCGTCACCGGCGGCGCGGTCCGGCTCACCGGCTCCGGTCTCGGCTGCGACACCTGGCCCAAGTGCACGGACGACAGCCTCTTCGCCACGCCCGAGCAGGGCATCCACGGCGCGATCGAGTTCGGCAACCGGATGCTGACGTACGTCCTGTCGGCAGCGGTCGGCTGGGCGATTGTCGCGGCGAGCGCGGCAAGGCCGCTGCGCCGCGGGCTGTCCCGCCTCGCCTGGTCGCAGTTCTGGATCGTCATGGGCAACGCCGTACTCGGCGGCATCACGGTGTGGGCGGGCCTGAACCCGTGGACCGTGGCCGGGCACTTCCTGCTCGCCACGGGGCTCCTCACGGTCGCCACCATCACCTGGCAGCGCGCCCGTGAGGGGGACGGCGCACCGCGACCGCGTGTGCCGCGCCCGGTCCGCAAGCTGTCGTGGGCGATCGTCGTCACCTCCCTGCTGCTGATCGCGCTCGGCACCTCGGTGACCGGCTCCGGCAAGCACGCCGGCGACAGCAGTGACGTTCCTCGTATGCCCTGGGACTGGGCGGCCGCCGCACACATCCACGCCATCGCCGCCTGGGTCGTCTGCGCGCTGGTCGTCGCCATGTGGCTGGTGCTGCGCGTGGTCGACGCCCCCGACGACACCCGGGCACGCGCCCGCGACCTGCTGATCGTGCTGCTCGCCCAGGGCGCGATCGGTTACGTCCAGTACTTCACGCACGTCCCCGAGGCTCTGGTCGCCGCCCACATGCTCGGCTCAGCGCTGATGTGGATCGCGGTGCTGCGGCAGGCGCTGAGCCTGCGCGAGCGTCCGCAGACGACTGCGGCCGAGATCCCGGCCCAGACCGACTCCGCTCTATCGAACGTCTGACAGTCCGTAGACGCGGCGGGCATTTCCCGCCGCGATCATCCCGGCGACCCGGTCGGCGTCCGTACGCGACCAGGCGCCGTCGCCGACCCAGCCGCCGAGCACCCGCGCCAGCGACTCCCGGAAGATCCGCGCGCCCACCACATGCAGTTCGGGCAGCCCGTGCGCGCCGCTGGAGAAGAGCAGCTTCCCGAACGGCGCGAGCTCCAGGATCTCCGCGAGCACGGCCGCAGCCCGCGCCCCCGTATGCACGAGGGCGGGCCCCAGATCGGCGTACACATGCGGAAACACACTCGCCAGATGCGCGGCATGACGGTGGTACGGATAGCCGTGCAGCAGCACCAGATCGGTGCCGAGACCCGCCGTGGCGGCCGCGAAACCGGTCATCAGCATCGGGTCCTCCACACCGACATGCAGCTGGAGCGGCAGTCCCGATGCGACCGCGATCCACAGCAGATGCCGTACCAGGACCGGATCGGCGAGTCTGCCGCCGACCTGCCGTCCGGCGAGCCAGCGCCCGGCGGCCCCGCGCACCTCTCCGGGGCCCGGCGGCTCCGGGGCCAGGGCAACCCCATGGCCGACGGCCGCGACCGAGGTGAAGGCGACGGCGGATGCGGCGGCCCCGTGCACGGCCTCGGCGAGGTTCGCCAGGAAGCTGTCGACGGTGCCGGAGGTGTCGGCGACCTGTTCGGCGAGGAGTTCGAGGCGCACGATCTCGCGCGCCTCGGCCGCGCCCGCCGCGGCGATCTCGGGCGGCCCGGTGAGGTCCCCCGGCAGCCCTGTGTCCACCAGATAGGTCGAGATCCCGCTGCCCCTCAACAGCCGTCTGCCCGCCTCCAGCACACCCAGCTCACGACGGCGGGCCAGATAGCGGGCGGGCGGGCAGTGCGGCTCGAGTCCCAGCAGCGGCGGGCACCAGCGCCGTACCGCGAAGCCGGTCTGGGTGTCGAAGAAGGTGGTGCCGGGTGCGGGCGGCCCGGCCGTCCTGCCCAGATGCGCCTCGAAGGTGCCGAGGCCCAGTTCCGTACGGAGCACTCCGTGGCAGTACTGGTCCACGAGGGTCGGGGTGTCGATCATCCGGGCTCCCAGTCATGGACCGTGCTTCCACAGTCCTAACGGGTGACACCTGGGTGAGGTGTTGCTCAGCCGTTGGACGGACCGCCGAGCTGGATGCCCGCCATGCGGCTCCATTCGTACGGACCGGTGCGCACCTTCGCGGCGAACTCGCCGTCGAACGACTCGTGCAGCGTGATCCCGGCCTTCTCGGCCGCGGCCTCGGCGATGGCGTTGGTGGGCGCGACGAGGTCGCCCCAGATGCCGTCCTCGCCGACGAGCACGACGCGGGTGCCCATCTGACCTATGTACGCGAGGTGCCCCTCGGCGCCGCCGTGCTCCTTGGCGAAGGCGCCGATCTGCTTGGCCAGCTTGGCCGCTTTGCTCTCGGCCTGCTTGGCCTGCTTTGTGTCTGCCATGCCACGATGCTACTCGCGGGTAGGGCCGATGTGCTAGCGCAGGAAGGGGTCCACCGCGACGGCCACGAAGAGCAGGGACACATAGGTGATGGACCAGTGGAACAGCCGCATCTCCTTGAGCTTGCCGCCCGTCCCACCCGCCTTGGCGCGGTTGTGCAGGGAGTGCGCCTCCCACAGCCACCAGCCGCCCGTCGCCAGCGCCACCGCGGTGTAGAACCAGCCGGTGTAGCCGAGCGGCGTCAGCAGCAGCGAGACCGCGACCATCACCCAGCTGTAGAGGACGATCTGGCGGGCGACGACCCTGTTGGAGGCGACGACGGGGAGCATCGGGACGCCCACGCGCGCGTAGTCCTCCTTCACCTTCATCGACAGCGGCCAGTAGTGCGGCGGCGTCCAGAAGAAGATGACGAGGAAGAGGATGACCGCGGCCCACGACATCGAGTTCGTGACGGCGGACCAGCCGATCAGGACCGGCATACAGCCCGCGATGCCGCCCCAGACGATGTTCTGTGCGGTGCGGCGCTTGAGGATCATCGTGTAGACGACGACGTAGAAGAGCAGGGCGCCGAGCGACAGGGCGGCGGACAGCCAGTTGACCAGCAGCCCGAACCAGAGCGTGGAGACGACGGCGAGGACGAGGCCGAAGACGAGGCCCTCGCGCGGCGACACCATTCCCGTGACCAGGGGACGCTGGGACGTACGGTCCATCAGGGCGTCGATGTCACGGTCGATGTACATGTTCAGTGCGTTGGCACCACCCGCGGAGAGGTAGCCACCGACGCACGTCGTGAGCACGAGCCACAGGTCGGGGACATCCTGCGCGGCCAGGAACATCACCGGGACAGTGGTGATCAGCAGTAGCTCGATGATCCGCGGCTTGGTCAGCGCCACGAATGCCTTGACGCGGGCCCCGAACGGCCGATGGCCCCCCGGGCTGGGAGTCAAGACGACCCCTGCGGGTCGGGACTCGACGGCCGTCACGCACACCCCTGACAGAGAAATCCCAGCAAGCTCCCGGAGTGAAGACCGGGTAAGGACTTGCGCGTACCACGCCACTCTAGACGTTGCCCAGACGCCGATCTTCGCGGGGGTGGGCTCGTGTTGAGCGCCGACCGGGCGCCGTGCGTATACATCGCCGACAGGCGGAGATCCAGCTGTCGCGGCACCCTGGCTGTGTCCGGCGTTTTGAATGGCGAGCACTCGAAAAGGTGCGCGTTGGTCCGGGGGTAGGCTCGACAACGCCCGGTGCTTCCGTCGTCACCGGGATACGAACATGTGGAGAGGAGCCCTGACCCAGGGTGAGCACCAAGCCGACCACCACAGACCTCGAGTGGACCGATCTGGACCAGCGGGCCGTTGATACCGTCCGCGTCCTGGCCATGGATTCCGTACAGAAGGTCGGCAACGGCCACCCCGGTACGGCCATGAGCCTCGCGCCCGCCGCGTACGTGCTGTTCCAGAAGCTGATGCGGCACGACCCCGCCGACGCGGACTGGACCGGCCGTGACCGCTTCGTGCTGTCCGCCGGCCACTCGTCGCTGACCCTCTACATCCAGCTCTACCTGGCCGGGTACGGCCTGGAGCTCGACGACCTGAAGGCCTTCAGGACCTGGGGCTCCAAGACCCCGGGCCACCCTGAGTACGGGCACACGACGGGCGTCGAGACGACGACCGGCCCGCTCGGCCAGGGTGTCGCCAACGCGGTGGGCATGGCCATGGCCTCGCGCTACGAGCGCGGCATGTTCGACCCGGACGCCGCCCAGGGCACCTCCCCGTTCGACCACACCATCTGGGCCATCGCCGGTGACGGCTGCCTCCAGGAGGGCATCTCCGCGGAGGCGTCCTCGCTGGCCGGGCACCAGAAGCTGGGCAACCTGGTGCTGCTGTGGGACGACAACCACATCTCCATCGAGGGCGACACGGAGACGGCCGTCTCCGAGGACACCCTCAAGCGGTACGAGGCGTACGGCTGGCACGTCCAGCGCGTCGAGCAGCTGCCCGACGGCGACCTCGACCCGGCCGGTCTCTACCGTGCCCTGAAGGCGGCGCAGGCCGAGACGGAGCGCCCCTCCTTCATCGCAGCCCGCTCGATCATCGCCTGGCCCGCCCCGCACGCGCAGAACACCGAGGCCGCGCACGGCTCGGCGCTCGGCGACGAGGAGGTCGCGGCCACCAAGCGTGTCCTGGGCTTCGACCCGGAGAAGAGCTTCGAGGTCTCGGACGCCGTTCTGGCGCACACCCGTGAGGCGCTCGACCGCGGCCGTGAGGCCCGGGGCGAGTGGGAGAAGACCTTCGCCGCGTGGCGCACCGCCAACCCGGAGCGCGCCGCGGAGTTCGACCGGATCCGCTCGGGCGAGCTGCCCGCGGGCTGGGAGGAGCGGCTGCCGGAGTTCGAGACCGGCAAGGGTGTCGCCACCCGCGCCGCCTCCGGCAAGATCCTTCAGGCGCTGGGCGCGGTCATCCCCGAGCTGTGGGGCGGCTCCGCCGACCTGGCGGGCTCGAACAACACGACGATCGACAAGACGTCCTCGTTCCTGCCCGACGGCAACCCGCTGCCGGGAGCGAACAAGTACGGCCGCACGATCCACTTCGGCATCCGCGAGCACGCCATGGCCGCGACCATGAACGGCATCGCGCTGCACGGCAACACCCGTATCTACGGAGGCACCTTCCTGGTGTTCTCCGACTACATGCGCAATGCCGTGCGGCTCGCCGCGCTGATGCACCTGCCCGTGACGCACGTGTGGACGCACGACTCGATCGGCCTCGGCGAGGACGGCCCGACGCACCAGCCGGTGGAGCACCTGGCCTCGCTGCGCGCCATCCCGGGCCTGAACGTCGTCCGCCCGGCGGACGCGAACGAGACCGCGATCGCCTGGCGCGAGATCCTCAAGCGCTACACCAAGGAGTTCGGCGTGGGTGCGCCGCACGGTCTGGCGCTGACCCGCCAGGGTGTGCCGACGTACGAGCGCAACGATGCTGCCGCGAAGGGCGGTTACGTCCTGTTCGACGCCGAAGGCGGCGATCCGCAGGTCGTCCTCATCGGCACCGGCTCCGAGGTGCAGCTCGCCGTCGAGGCGCGCGAGCAGCTGCAGGCCTCGGGTGTCCCGACCCGGGTCGTCTCGATGCCGTGCGTCGAGTGGTTCGAGGAGCAGGACCAGACCTACAAGGACAGCGTTCTGCCGCCGGCCGTGAAGGCGCGGGTCGCGGTCGAGGCCGGTATCGGTCTGACCTGGCACCGCTTCGTCGGTGACGCCGGTCGCATCGTTTCGCTGGAGCACTTCGGCGCTTCGGCCGACGGCAAGGTTCTCTTCCGCGAGTTCGGCTTCACTGGCGATGCCGTGGCCGCCGCCGCGCGGGAATCCCTTGAGGCCGCGGCGCGCTGACGCCCGTATACGACAAGTAGGAGATGCAACTCTCATGACAGACGCACTCAAGCGCCTCTCCGACGAAGGCGTCGCGATCTGGCTCGACGACCTGTCCCGCAAGCGGATCACGTCCGGCAATCTCGCCGAACTGATCGACCAGCAGCACGTCGTGGGCGTCACCACCAACCCCTCGATCTTCCAGAAGGCGATCTCCCACGGCGACGGTTACGAGCAGCAGCTCGCCGACCTCGCCGTGCGCAAGGTGACCGTCGAGGAAGCCGTACGCATGATCACGACGGCGGACGTCCGCGACGCCGCCGACATCCTGCGGCCGGTCTTCGACGCCACCGGCGGCCAGGACGGCCGGGTCTCCATCGAGGTCGACCCGCGCCTGGCGCACAACACCCCGGCGACCATCGCCGAGGCCAAGCAGCTGGCCTGGCTGGTGGACCGTCCGAACACCCTCATCAAGATCCCGGCGACGAAGGCCGGTCTGCCGGCGATCACCGAGGTCATCGGCAGGGGCATCAGCGTCAATGTCACGCTGATCTTCTCGCTGGAGCGCTACCGCGAGGTCATGAACGCCTACCTGGCCGGTCTGGAGAAGGCGAAGGCCGTCGGCCTGGACCTGTCCAAGATCCAGTCCGTCGCGTCCTTCTTCGTGTCCCGTGTGGACACCGAGATCGACAAGCGTCTGGACGCGCTGGGCACGCCCGAGGCCAAGGAGGCCCGCGGCAAGGCGGCCCTGGCAAACGCCCGTCTGGCGTACGAGGCGTACGAAGAGGTCTTCTCCTCGGACCGCTGGGCCGCGCTCGACAAGGCGCAGGCGAATAAGCAGCGTCCGCTGTGGGCCTCGACCGGCGTCAAGGACCCGGCTTACAAGGACACGCTGTACGTCGACGATCTGGTCGCGCCCGGCACGGTGAACACCATGCCGGAGGCCACCCTTGAGGCCACCGCCGACCACGGCGAGATCATCGGTGACACCGTGCGCGGCACCTACGAGCAGGCTCGCGCCGACCTCGACGCGGTCGCGAAGCTCGGGATCTCCTACGACGATGTCGTTCAGGTCCTCGAGGACGAGGGCGTCGAGAAGTTCGCCGTGTCCTGGAACGACCTGCTCAACTCGACCGAGGCCGAGCTCAAGCGCCTCGCTCCTTCGGAGGGCTGACCACCTTGTCCGGTATTGGCGGAGCCAACCCGCTCCGTGACGCCGCAGACCGACGGCTCCCGCGTATCGCGGGGCCGTCGGGCCTGGTGATCTTTGGCGTTACGGGCGATTTGTCACGTAAAAAGTTGATGCCCGCCGTCTATGACCTGGCCAATCGCGGGCTGCTGCCGCCGGGCTTCGCGCTCGTCGGCTTCGCCCGCCGCGAGTGGCAGGACGAGGACTTCGCCCAGGAGGTGCACGACGCCGTCAAGGCCCATGCCCGTACCCCGTTCCGCGAGGAGGTCTGGCAGCAGCTCATCCAGGGGATGCGCTTCGTCCGGGGCGACTTCGACGACGACGACGCGTTCGAGACCCTGAAGTCCACCATCGAGGACCTCGACAAGTCACAGGGCACCGGCGGCAATTTCGCCTTCTATCTCTCCGTGCCGCCGAAGTTCTTCCCCAAGGTCGTCCAGCAGCTGAAGAAGCACGGGCTGGCCGATCAGAAGGACGGCTCCTGGCGCCGCGCGGTCATCGAGAAGCCCTTCGGCCACGACCTGGTCTCCGCCATGGAGCTCAACCAGGTGGTGCACGAGGTCTTCCCGGCCAACGAGGTCTTCCGGATCGACCACTACCTCGGCAAGGAGACGGTCCAGAACATCCTGGCGCTGCGCTTCGCCAACACGCTCTTCGAGCCGATCTGGAACCGCTCGTACGTCGACCATGTCCAGATCACCATGGCCGAGGACATCGGCATCGGCGGCCGCGCCGGCTACTACGACGGCATCGGCGCCGCCCGTGACGTCATCCAGAACCACCTTCTCCAGCTGCTCGCGCTGACCGCGATGGAGGAGCCCGCCTCCTTCGACGCCGACGCACTGGCGGCCGAGAAGACCAAGGTCCTCGGCGCGGTGAAGCTGCCCAAGGACCTGGCCACCGGCACGGTGCGCGCGCAGTACGCCGCCGGCTGGCAGGGCGGCGAGAAGGCCGTCGGCTATCTGCAGGAAGACGGCATCGACCCCAAGTCGAAGACCGACACCTACGCGGCCATAAAGCTGGAGATCGACAACCGCCGGTGGGCGGGGGTCCCGTTCTACCTCCGTACGGGCAAGCGGCTCGGCCGCCGCGTGACCGAGATCGCGGTGGTCTTCCAGCGCGCCCCGCACTCCCCCTTCGACCACACGGCCACCGAGGAGCTGGGGCAGAACGCCCTGGTGATCCGGGTCCAGCCGGACGAGGGCGTGACGATGCGGTTCGGCTCGAAGGTGCCGGGCACCTCGATGGAGGTCCGGGACGTCTCGATGGACTTCGCGTACGGCGAGTCCTTCACCGAGTCCAGCCCCGAGGCGTACGAGCGCCTCATCCTCGATGTTCTGCTCGGTGACTCCAACCTCTTCCCGAGGCTGGCGGAGGTCGAGCTGTCCTGGAAGATCCTCGACCCGATCGAGCAGTTCTGGGACAAGCACGGCAAGCCCGCGCATTACCCGGCCGGTACGTGGGGCCCGGGCGAGGCGGACGAAATGCTCGCACGAGACGGACGGAGCTGGCGTCGGCCATGAAGATCGACCTTACGGACACCACCTCCAGCAAGATCAACAAGGCGCTGGTGCAAGGGCGGCGAGCGATCGGCACGCCGGCCGTCGGCATGGTGCTCACCCTCGTCATCGTCACCGACGAGGAGAACGCCTACGACTCGCTCAAGGCGGCCAACGAGGCCTCGCGCGAACACCCTTCGCGCACTCTGGTCGTCATCAAGCGCGTCTCCCGCTCGCCGCGCGACCGGGCCAAGCCCCGCCTGGACGCCGAGGTGCGGGTGGGCGCGGACGCGGGCACCGGAGAGACGGTCGTCCTGCGGCTGTACGGCGAGGTCATCAACCACGCTCAGTCGGTGGTCCTGCCGCTGCTGCTGCCCGACGCACCGGTCGTCGTCTGGTGGCCGGTGAACCCCCCGACCGACCCGGCCAGCGACCCGCTGGGCGGGCTGGCGCAGCGCCGGGTGACGGACACGTACGCCTCCGAGCAGCCGGTGCACGAACTGACCGCGCGCGCCGAGGCCTACACCCCGGGCGACACCGATCTGTCCTGGACCAGGATCACGCCGTGGCGCTCCATGATCGCGGCCGCCCTGGACCAAGTGACCTGCGAGGTCACCTCGGTCGAGGTGGAGGGCGAGGAGTTCAACCCGAGCTGCGAGCTGCTCGCGATGTGGCTGGCCGACCGGCTGCACGTGCCAGTGAAACGGTCCCAGTCCTCCGGCCCTGGTCTCACGGCCGTACGGATGGAGACCAGCACCGGGCAGATCGTGCTGGACCGGGCGGACGGCTCGCTGGCGACGCTGTCCATCCAGGGACAGCCGGACCGGGCGGTGGCGCTCAAGCGGCGTGAGACGTCCGAGCTGATCGCGGAGGAACTGCGGCGGCTCGACCCCGACGACACCTACGCCTCGGCGCTGCGGTTCGGCGTGGACCGGCTCGCCGACGGCGAGGGGGGCACCAGCGAGGAGCCCAAGTCCGCCGCGAAGTCCGCGCCTGCGAAGAAGGCCGCCCCGGCCAAGAAGGCGGCCACGAAGTGAGTGCACCGCAGCTCGTCGTCCACCGTGACAAAGAGCTGATGGCACAGGCCGCGGCAGCCCGGCTGATCACCAAGATCGTGGACGCCCAGGCCGCACGCGGCTCGGCGTCGGTGGTCCTGACGGGCGGCCGCAACGGCAATGCCCTGCTGGCCGCGCTCGGGTCCTCTTCGGCCCGGGACGCGATCGACTGGCCACGGCTCGACCTGTGGTGGGGCGACGAGCGGTTCCTCCCGGACGGCGACCCGGAGCGCAATGTCACGCAGGCCCGTGAGGCCCTGCTGGACAGCGTGCCGGTGGATCCGGCGCGGGTGCACGCGATGCCCGCGTCGGACGGCCCGTACGGCCACGACGCGGATGCCGCGGCCGCCGCGTACGCCGCCGAACTCGCCACGGCGGCGGGCCCGGAGGACCACGGTCCGGTGCCGACGTTCGATGTGCTGATGCTGGGCGTCGGACCCGACACGCACGTGGCGTCACTCTTCCCCGAGTCCCCCGCGGTCCGCGAGGAGGACCGCACGGTGGTCGGCGTCCACGGCGCGCCCAAGCCCCCGCCGACCCGTATCTCGCTCACACTCCCGGCGATCCGGGCGGCACGCGAGGTCTGGCTGCTGGCGGCGGGCGAGGACAAGGCGAAGGCGGCGGCGATAGCCCTCTCGGGGGCGGGCGAGATCCAGGCCCCGGCGGCGGGCGCGTACGGCCGGAGCCGGACGCTGTGGCTGCTGGACGGGGCGGCGGCGTCGGGCCTGCCGCGGGGTCTTTACCCGCCGGCGTCGCCCTGACGGGGCCCCCAACCTCCCCGCGCCTCAAACGCCGGCGGGGCTGAATTTTCAGCCCGTCCGGCGTTTGAGGACACGCGCGAAGCGCGTACGGGGTTCGGGGTTCGGGGCGGAGCCCCCCACGCGGCGGAGCCGCAAAGTGTCACAGCGGGAAGGGGCGGGGCAGGGGAACAGGCCCGCCGCAGGCGGTCACACCGCCCGGTTCTCCACCCGCCGCACAAACTTCAGCCCCGACCAGTCCTCGTCGATCTGAGCCACCTTCACATCCACAATCCCCCGCGGCAGAAACAGCTCCCGCAGCCCGTTCCCATCGATGTCGCTCTGATGTCCCGCCGCCTTCCGCGGCCACGCCACCCACAGCATCGCCCGGTCCGCCAACTGCTCCACGAGCGTTGCCGCTTCGGCCGCCAGGTCGCCGTGCGTACCGTAGAAGGCCACGGTGACATCCACGTCCCGCGAGCCCCGCTCACCGACCCTGACGCCCTCCGGCAGAGCCGGAATCGTCCAGCCCGGCGGCCGGTGTCTGAGCGCAACGCGCTGGCCCGGCTTGATGCCGAGCTTCTTGGCCAGCGGGGTCCCCGAGTAGCCGGTGCCTGAGGCGGTCATACGGGGATTGTCGCGCCCTCCCCGGCCGTACCGCATCCCGTTGCCGTTGCCCGCTCCTCCCGCTCCTCCCGGACGAGGAACGGCTCCAGCATCCCCGGCACCGCCTCCGACGCGAAGGCCAGGCCCTCGTCCGCGGCTGCGTCGTAGACCGCATACGCACCCGCCCCCGCGGCCGTCGTCGCCGTCAGCGTCAGCACTCCCGCCCGGCGCTGGAAGACCGACTGCTTCACCGTCCAGCCGATGACGCCTCCCCGCTGCAGCGCCACCGTCGCGCGGCGAACGGTGCCGGAGCGGGCCACCAGGTACGCGCCGCTGATGCCGTGCCCCAGATTGCGGTACGCGTCCAGGGCGAGGAGCACCGCGACAGGCAGCGCCACAACCGCACCCACCGCCGCGATGTACAGCAGCACGGGCGTGAGCCAGAGGCCCAGAACCGTCAGCACCAGCAGCGGCAGCAGCGCCGCCGTCAGCGCCCATCTCAGCCTGCGGCTGCGCGCCGCACGCGGGTGGGCGGTCAGCCGGGCCGCGCTCGTCGGGGCCACGGATTCGCGCAGCACCTGCGCGGCCACCTCGTCCGCCACCGCCCGCGGCGCCGGCGGAAGCAGCACCTTCAGATCGGCGTGCTTGTCCTGTTCGTCGTCGACGAGCCCCGTGGCGATCGCGTCGACGCGGGCCGCGCCGAACAGCCGGACGCCGAGCGGCTCCACCAGTTCCACGCCGCGCAGCCTGCGCTCCTCTATGGAGATCGAGCGCGCGGTGAACAGACCGCGCCGCACCCGCAGTGTGCCGCCGGGCTCCCGCTCCAGGCGGTAGTTCCACCACATCTCGACCCAGAGGCCGAGCGCACCGACGATCCCCGCGAGCCCGGCCGCGACAACGAGCACCACGACCATCCAGAGGATGGAGGTGTCCTGGAAGCGGTCCCCCACCCAGTCGATGACCTTGCCCTGCGCCCCGAACCACTCGCTGACCTGCATCACACCGCCGGCCGCCGCGCCGCCGAGCAGCGGGGCGACGAAGGAGACCGGGGCGTAGCGGAGCCAGGCCGGGTCGAGGGCGGCGAGTTCGCCCTCGCGGATGCCGGGATCGGAGGCCGCCCGGGCCAGCAGTTCCGTACGCAGCCGCTCGCCCTCGGCCTTGTTCACCGGGTCGAGCTCCAGCGTGGACTCGCCGCCGGTGTGCTCGCCGGTGCCGATGCGCACCTTGACCAGGCCGAGAACGCGCTGCAGCGGATTGGCGGCCAGATCGACGCTGCGGATCCGTTCGCGGGCCAGCGAACGGCGTTTGACCAGCAGCAGTCCGGTGTGGAGTTCGGCGCGCTCTGGGCCGATGCGGTACCGGGTGCGGCGCCACCGTACATAGTCCGCACCCGCACCCGCCGCGATCAGCAGCCCTGCTCCCGCCAGCACCCAGGCGAACGCCTGCCACAGCGGCATACCGCCCGCGAGGCCGAGGGCGGTGGGCAGGCCGGCGCCCGCGGCCACGCCCGCCATGACGAGGGCGGTGAGCAGGACCGTACGCCGGTCGAGCCGCCGCCACTCCTCCCCGGAAGCATCGTGCGGGGAACTCATGTCGCATCCCCGGGCGTGGCCTGGGTGATCAGGGTCAGCTGCTCGGCGAGCTGTGCCGCGAGCTCATGGTCGAGCCCTTCGATCCTGATCGCGCCTTTGGAGGACGCGGTGGTGACGATGACGGTGGCGAGCCGGAACGCCTGCTCCAGCGGTCCGCGCACCGTGTCCACGGTCTGGATCCGGGACATGGGCGCGATCCGCCACTCCTGCCACAGCGCTCCCGTACGGACGTAGACGGCCTCGTCGGTGACCTCCCAGCGGTGCACCCGGAACCACCAGGCGGGGAAGAAGGCGGTGGCGGCCAGACCCAGCACCGCCACCACCGCGGCGATGGTCAGCAGCAGGGGCCGCGCGGGTGCGATGAGTGCGCCCAGCACGGCCAGTACCGCCACCGGAACCGCAGTCGCCAGCAGGCACTGCGCCCGCCACCAGCCCACGACCCGCTCATTGAGCGTGTTGTTCGGCGGCCTCAGCCGCACCGCGCCCTCCCCCGTCATCGGCTCAGCGACCGCGCAGCGTGCGGTACTTGCCTACGAGCGTCGAGGTCGAGCTGTCCAGCTGCTCACCGCCGCCCGCCGCGGCAGCGGCTGATGTCACACCCTCGGTGAGCACCGGCTCGATCTTCTTGGCGAGCACCTTGCCGAGCTCGACGCCCCACTGGTCGAAGGAGTCGATGTTCCAGATGGCGCCCTGGACGAACACCTTGTGTTCATACAGCGCGATCAACTGCCCGAGCACGGAAGGCGTGAGCTCGTCCGCGAGGATCGTCGTCGTCGGGTGGTTGCCCTGGAAGGTCTTGTGCGGCACCAGCTCCTCGGGCACGCCCTCGGCCCGTACCTCGTCCGGCGTCTTGCCGAAAGCGAGCGCCTGCGTCTGCGCGAAGAAGTTGGCCATCAGCAGATCGTGCTGGGCGACCAGACCCGGCAGCAGGTCCTCGACGGGCTTGGCGAAGCCGATGAAGTCCGCCGGGATGACCTTGGTGCCCTGGTGGATCAACTGGTAGTACGCGTGCTGCCCGTTGGTGCCCGGCGTGCCCCAGACGACGGGGCCGGTCTGCCAGTCCACACGGTTGCCCTCGCGGTCCACGGACTTGCCGTTGGACTCCATGTCGAGCTGCTGCAGATACGCGGTGAACTTGGACAGATAGTGGGAGTACGGCAGCACGGCATGCGACTGCGCGTCGTAGAACGCGCCGTACCAGACGCCCAGCAGGCCGAGCAGCAGCGGCGCGTTGGCCTCGGGCGGAGCCGTACGGAAGTGCTCGTCGACCAGGTGGAAGCCGTCGAGCATCTCCCGGAAACGGTCCGGGCCGATCGCGATCATCAGCGAGAGACCGATTGCGGAGTCGTAGGAGTAGCGCCCGCCGACCCAGTCCCAGAACTCGAACATGTTGACCGTGTCGATGCCGAACTCGCCGACCTTCTCGGCATTGGTCGACAGCGCCACGAAGTGCTTGGCGACGGCCTCCTGACCGGCCTTCAGCTCGGTGAGCAGCCAGTCGCGCGCGGAGGTGGCGTTGGTGATGGTCTCGATGGTGGTGAAGGTCTTGGAGGCGATGATGAACAGCGTCTCGGCGGCGTCCAGGTCCCGTACCGCTTCGTGCAGATCGGCCCCGTCGACGTTCGAGACGAAGCGGAACGTCAGATCGCGTGCGGTGAAGGAGCGCAGCACCTCGTACGCCATGGCGGGGCCCAGATCGGAGCCGCCGATGCCGATGTTCACCACGTTCTTGATGGGCTTGCCGGTGTGGCCGGTCCACTCGCCGGAACGGATCCGCCCCGAGAAGGCGGCCATCTTGTCGAGTACGGCGTGCACCGCGGGCACCACGTTCTCGCCGTCCACCTCGATCACGGCGTCGCGGGGGGCGCGCAGCGCCGTGTGCAGAACGGCGCGGTTCTCAGTGGTGTTGATCTTCTCCCCGCGGAACATCGCGTCCCGCAGCTGAGCGACGCCGGTGGCCGCGGCCAGTTCGCGCAGCAGCGCCAGGGTCTCGTCGGTCACCAGGTGCTTGGAGTAGTCGAGGTAGAGATCTCCGGCCTGGAGGGTGTAGCCGCTGCCGCGGGCCGCATCGGCCGCGAACAGCTCCCGCAGATGTGTCTGTCCCAGCTGCTCGCGGTGCTTGCCGAGAGCGGCCCATTCGGGCGTCTGGTTGAGCCTCGGACGGCCTTCTGCGTTCATCTTGGACATCAGCCCACTTCTTCTCGTACCTGCCTGCGTGCCCCGCTGCGTCTCCAACCTAATTGATCAGCGGGGTGCTATGGCGTACGTCGAAGAGACGCATCGCGGAAGAGGGGTCAAAGAAAAAAATCCGGTCGGGCACCTTGGGTGTCCGGCCGGACTTCAATCTTTAGATTTCGCCCCGCAGTTTGGCAAGCGCCTCGGCGAGAATCGCCTCACCGTCCGCGTCGCTGCGCCGCTCGCGCACATAGGCGAGGTGCGTCTTGTACGGCTCCGTACGCGGTGGGTCCGGCGGGTTGTCCCGATCCTGGCCGGCCGGGAACCCGCAGCGCGGGCAGTCCCAAGTCTCCGGGACCTGTGCGTCACTGGCGAAGCTCGGCTGCGTCTCGTGCCCGTTCGAGCACCAGAAGGAGATGCGCAGGCGCGGCGCGGACTCGCCCCGCTCGGCCTCACCCATCGGCCCCGCTCCGACCCGGCTTCCCCGGATCGCGTTGCCACTTGCCACGGTCGTAACTCCCTGCGTGATGGTGCTGCACAGCGTCTCACAGCGGCTGCGCCGCGGTGCCCCAGTCTACGTAAGGCCCAACGCTCGTCCAGTGATTGGAGTTACACCCCACTCCGGGACGTGGAAAGCCTGGGTCAGCGGTCCAGCTTCATCAGCAGACCAAGTACGACAATGCTGGCGAACCACAGCAGACCGATCACAACGGTGATGCGGTCGAGGTTACGCTCGGCGACCGAGGAGCCACCCACCGAGGACTGCATTCCGCCACCGAACATGTCGGAGAGACCGCCACCCTTGCCCTTGTGCATCAGCACCAGCAGCAGCAGCAGCGCACTGAAGACGATCAGGGCAATCGAGAACCCGACAATCACGGCTGGACCAACTTCCTAGAACTGAAATGGACGACGGGGGCCGGGTGGCATTTCCATCCTGCCTACTCGGCCCCCGCAAGGGTACGACGGATCCGCGCTACCGCATACTTACTGGTCGCGGAACCGGACGATCTTGACGAACTCTTCGGCATCCAGCGCCGCACCGCCCACCAGGGCACCGTCCACATCGGGCTGCGCCATGATCGCGGCGACATTCCCGGACTTCACCGAGCCGCCGTACTGGATGCGGACCTTGCCGGCCAGCTCCTGGGAGTACAGCTCGGCCAGACGCCCGCGGATCGCCCCGCAGACCTCCTGCGCGTCCTCGGGGGTCGCGACCTCGCCGGTACCGATGGCCCACACCGGCTCGTACGCGATCACGATCGACTCGGCCTGCTCGGCCGGGACGTCCTTGAGACCGCCGTCGAGCTGCGCGAGCGTGTACGCGACCTGATTGCCCGCCTTGCGGACGTCCAGGCCCTCACCGACGCAGAGGATCGGGGTCAGGCCGTGCTTGAAGGCGGCCTTGACCTTGGCGTTGCAGAGCTCGTCCGTCTCGGCGTGGTACTGCCGGCGCTCGGAGTGGCCCACGGTGACATAGGTGCACTTCAGCTTGGCCAGCATCGGGCCCGAGATCTCGCCGGTGTACGCACCGGAGTCGTGCGCCGAGACGTCCTGGGCGCCGTACTTGATCTTGAGCTTGTCGCCGTCGACCAGGGTCTGTACGGACCGCAGATCGGTGAAGGGCGGCAAGACGGCGACCTCGACGGCCTCGTAGTCCTTGTCCGCCAGGGCGAAGGCGAGCTTCTGGACGTGCGCGATGGCCTCGAGGTGGTTGAGGTTCATCTTCCAGTTGCCCGCCATCAGCGGGATACGGTCACTCACGGTTTTTCAGTCCTCCAGTGCGGCAAGGCCGGGGAGCGTCTTGCCCTCGAGGTATTCGAGGCTGGCGCCACCGCCGGTGGAAATGTGGCCGAATGCGTTCTCGTCGAAACCGAGAGTGCGCACGGCAGCGGCGGAGTCGCCGCCGCCGACGACGGTGAAGCCGTCGCTGTCGAGCAGTGCCTGGGCGACGGCCTTGGTGCCCCCGGCGTAGTCGGGGTGCTCGAAGACGCCCACCGGACCGTTCCAGAAGACGGTCTCGGCATCGGCGATCTTCGACGCGAAGAGCTCGCGCGACTTCGGGCCGATGTCCAGTCCCTCCTTGTCGGCGGGGATCTTGTCCGCGTCGACCGTGACGACGTCGGCCGGGGCCTTGGTCTTCAGGTCGGGGAACTCGCCCGAGGCCAGGATGTCGACCGGCAGGACGATCTCGACGCCGTTCTTCTCGGCGCGCTCCATGTACTCGGTGACCGTCGGGATCTGGTCCTCCTGGAGGAGGGAGATGCCGACCTCGTGGCCCTTGGCCTTGAGGAAGGTGTAGGCCATGCCGCCGCCGACGAGGATGCGGTCGGCCTTGCCGAGCAGCTCGTCGATGACACCGAGCTTGTCGGAGACCTTGGCGCCGCCGAGAACCACGACGTACGGGCGCTTCACCTCGTCGGTGAGCTTCTTCAGGACGCCGACCTCGGTGGCGATGAGATAGCCGGCCGCGTGCGGCAGACGGGCCGGGAGGTCGTAGACCGAGGCGTGCTTGCGGTGGACGGCCCCGAAGCCGTCGCCGACGTACACATCCGCGAGAGCGGCCAGCTCGTCCGCGAACGCGCCACGCTCGGCGTCGTCCTTGCTGGTCTCGCCGGCGTTGAAGCGGAGGTTCTCGATGACGGCGACCTGGCCGTCGGCGAGGCCCGCGACGGTGGCCTTGGCCGATTCGCCGACGGTGTCGGTCGCGAAGGCGACATCGGCGCCGAGCAGCTCACCCAGGCGCTTGGCGGCCGAGGCGAGCGAGAAGGCGGGGTCCGGGGCGCCCTTGGGGCGGCCCAGGTGGGAGGCGACGACGACGCGCGCGCCCGCCTCGGCGAGCTTGGCGATCGTCGGCTGGACGGCGCGGATACGGCCGTCGTCGGTGATCGTGGTGCCGTCGAGCGGCACATTGAGGTCGGCGCGGACGAATACCCGCTTGCCCGCGACCCCTTCGGTGAGCAGTTCGTCGATCGTCTTCATACGTGCAGGACTCCTTGGGAGCGGCTCCGCGTCTTGCGGATCACAGCAACCATCAATTGCCGCAAAGGGGGACGTGCAACAGGGCTCGAACGGCGCTTCGTTGCGCTGCCCGAGCCCTGTTGCTCACATCGTGGTGCTCTCGTTGCAGATCAGAGCTGGCCGCCGACGAAGACCGTGAGGTCCACGAGGCGGTTGGAGTAGCCCCACTCGTTGTCGTACCAGCCGATGACCTTGACGTTCTTGCCCTGGACCATGGTCAGGGAGGAGTCGAAGGTGCAGGAGGCGGGCCAGTTGACGATGTCCGAGGAGACGATCTGGTCCTCGGTGTAGTCCAGGATGCCCTTGAGCTGACCCTCGGCGGCCTTCTGGAACGCGGTGTTGACCTCGTCCTTGGTGACCTCACGCTCGAGCTCGATGACCAGGTCGGTCACGGAGCCGGTGGGGACCGGGACGCGCATCGCGATGCCGTCGAGCTTGCCCGCCAGCTCCGGGATGACCAGCGCGGTGGCCTTCGCGGCACCGGTGGTGGTCGGGATGATGTTCTCGGCGGCGGCGCGGGCGCGGCGCAGGTCCGAGTGCGGGAAGTCCAGGATGCGCTGGTCGTTGGTGTACGCGTGGACCGTGGTCATCAGGCCCTTGACGATGCCGAAGTTCTCGAGGAGAACCTTGGCCATCGGCGCCACACAGTTGGTGGTGCAGGAGGCGTTGGAGATGACGTGGTGGTTGGCCGCGTCGTACTTGTCCTGGTTGACGCCCATTACGATGGTGATGTCCTCGTCCTTGGCCGGAGCCGAGATGAGGACCTTCTTGGCGCCGCCGGCGATGTGCTTCGCGGCGTCGGCCTTCTTCGTGAAGATACCGGTGGACTCGATCACGATGTCGACGCCCAGCTCGCCCCACGGAATGTCGGCGGGGTTGCGCTCGGACAGCACCTTGATGGTGCGGCCGTCGACGGTGATGGTGTCCTCGGTGTGGGACACGTCGGCCTTGAGGCGGCCCAGGATGGTGTCGTACTTCAGCAGGTGGGCGGTGGTCGCAGTGTCACCAAGGTCGTTGACAGCCACGATCTCGATGTCAGCACCCTGCTCCAGCAGCGCGCGGAAGTAGTTACGACCGATGCGGCCAAAGCCGTTGATGCCTACGCGGATCGTCACGAACCGATCTCCTCGTTGGTACGCCGGGTTTCGACGCCGGCGAGCTGTATGGGATGTCCCCGACCGCCTACGACCCTACCCCCCTGGCGGCCTCCGAGTGACATCGAGAGGGTCCGTGCGTGGCCCGGCGATCCCTACCCTCCAGTAGGGGCAGAGACCGCCGGTCCTGACTACGCAGCGTCAGCGATTCAGGGCGCTCAGCGCCTTCCCGATGACCTGCTTGCGGTCGGCCGCGCCGGGCACATGCTCCAGGCCGAAGCCGATGAGCACGCTGTCCTCGGTGGTGACGGCCGCCTGGGAGTGGAAGAGCGCCTGGGCCCGCGCCCAGTCGCCCGCGTTCCCGGGGCTGCCGGCCGGCGGTCCGGGGACGCTCCACGGGCCGAGCGCGGTCTCGAAGCCCTCCGGACCCTGCGGGGTGCCGGAGACGACGAGCCTGGTGTCGTCGACGAAGGCGCCGACTCCGCCGGTGCCCGGGTCGGAGACGTACGAGACCGAGAGCTCGACCTGCTTGCCGGCGTAGGCGCTGAGGTCGACGGAGACCTGCTGCCAGCCGTTGGAGGAGCCGGTGAAGCGGTTCCAGGCGCCGCTGGTGCCGGTCGGCGTGCAGCCGGAGGCCGCGACCGTCAGGTAGTGGGCGAGGAACGGGTGGCCCTGTACGTAGTAGCCCTGCTCGCACTGGACGGGCACCTGGTTGGTGGTGCCGCCGTTGGCGTCCGGCAGCGTCGTCCAGTCGTCCTGGCCGACCGTGTGCGCCTCGACGACGACATTGTCGAAGCCGCGCTCGGTGTCATAGCTGAGCTGGAACTGCAGGCTCGGCTTGGCGGTGGCCGCCGTGCCGGACAGGTCCACGGTGCGCGCCAGACGCATGTACGCGTCGTCCTGGTGCTGCGCCGCAGCGAACCAGTCGCCCGCCGCGGGCTCGAAGGGAGTGCGGATACCCGGATAGCTGCCCGCGGACGCGCTCTGGAACTGCGGGAACTTGTCGGGCTTCAGGGTGTCCGACGTGATGGTGTACGCCCCGGCCAGGTCGAGCGGGTTGCCACTCGCGTCGCCGAGGGTCGCCTTCGCACCCGCGAGCGTCCCGGAACCGGCGAAGGAGGGCGGGGACTTGAGCCCGACGCGGTTGTAGGCGCCGAGGTAGTACTGGGCGAAGTCGTTGGAGTCCGCTCCGCCGAGGTCGACGGTTCCGCCGGCCTGCTCACCGGCGTTGATGAGCTTGCCGCCCTCGTTGAGGTAGTCCCGTACGACGCCGGTGGTCGCCGCGGAGGGCTGGCCGGCGCCGGTGTACCAGACGACCGTCCTGAAGTGGTCGAGCACGCCGAGTGCGCTCGGGACGCCCTGTGTCGCGACGTCCCAGACGGCGGCCCTGTGGCCGTTGTCCGCCAGCGCCTTGGTGTAGGCGGCGGTGTTCTTCGCCGGGTTGGTGCCGCCCTCTTCCGCGATCACCAGCGTGTCGGCGCGCGGCCGTTCGGCGATCGTGTAGGTGAAGTGCTCGCCGGCGGTGGGCTTTCCGGCCTTGCTCTCGCCGGTGAACCAGACCTCGACCTTGTCGCCGACGTCGCCGTCCTGGACCTTCGCGCGGTACTCGTCGAAGCGGATGTTGTCGTGGCCGCCGTAGGTCTCGCCGCCCTTCCAGCGCCTGAGCGCCTGGTCGTGCGTACGGCCGCCGTTGACGCGGTACTTGAGCTCCTTGTCGCGTACGGACCTGCGGGCGACGACGGAGACCTCCTGGTCGCCACCGCGCGCGTAGGAGGTGGTGAAGGCGTCGGGGGTGAAGTCGGCGGCCTTCAGACCGAGCGAGGAGGAGGGCTGGTCGGGATGGGCCGTGGTCTCGGCGACGGAGAGCGCGAACGAGATGTTCTTGGCGAACTCCTGCTGGATCAGCTTCTCGTCGTCCGGGAAGGTGAAGACCGAGGCGCAGTCGGCCGGGTTCCAGGGGTCGTTGGGGTCGATGCGCGATGCGGTGCCGCAGGTCGACATCTCCGGGGTGTACATCATCATCCCGTTGACGTTGGCCGCGTGGCCGTCGGCCTCGCCGTTGGTGGTGTAGAGCTCGGAGGAGACCTGGGGGTGGTAGCCGGGGATCGCGGAGTTCTGCGGCGTACCGGCGAGGGACTGGTAGAGCACGTCGTCCGGTGTCGGGGTCGCGACCTGCCAGCCGACTCCGTACAGCAGAAGCTCGGCCGCGGAGTGGTAGTTGATGCCGTACTCGAAGCCGATGCGCTTCTCGAAGGCGTCGAGCGCCCTGGTCTCGGGTTCGGAGGACGGGCCGGTGCCGCGGTAGGTCTCGGAGGCCGGGTCGGGGGACGAACCCTCGTTGTCGTAGCCCCACTTGTAGGTGAAGTTGCGGTTGAGGTCCACGCCGTCGCCGGGGGCGATCTTGCCGTCGCCGTTGTTGTCGTGGAGGTTCTTGCGCCACTGGCGCTCTTCGGTGCCGGTGAACGTGTAGTCGTAGCCGTCGGGGTTGGCCGAGAGGACGAACCACAGTTCGGTGGAGTCCACGATCTTGGTGATCCGCGGGTCCTTGCCGTAGCCCGCGAGGTAATAGTGCATCAGCCGCCGGGTCATCTCCGGGGTGATCCACTCGCGCGCGTGCTGGTTGGACATGTACAGCGTGGAGGGCTTGGAGCCGTCCCTGAACTTCTTGGCGCCCTTGCTGACCTTGAGGGCGAGGATGTCCTGGCCCTTGATGGTCTTGCCGATGCTGACGACCTTGGTGAGGGCGGGGTTGGCCTGCGCGGTGGCGAGGATCTCGCGCTTGAGGCCGTTCTCGCCGCTGTACGGGCGGAAGACGCCGTCGCCGGCCGCCGCCACACGCTTCCCGGCCGAGGCCGAGACGGTGTGCTCGGTGACATCGATGCCCTGTTTGCGCAGAGCGGCGGCCTGCTTGTCGGTGAGGTAGAGCTCGACGGTGGCGGCGCCCTTGTCGGGCACCTGCTCGGTCAGTTCATGGCCGTCGGCGCCCGCTGCGAGGATCAGCGGGACCTGGGCCTTGGTGACTTCGGCGCGCCATACGGACAGTCCGTCGCCGTCGCCTCCGGGTTGTGCCTGGGCGAGCGGCGCAGCCGCGAGTCCGGCTGTCAGGAGTGATACGGCGGCGAGGATCGATCTCGCTCTTCGTCTCATTGGCCCCCCTTGCTGGTAACTGCCAGGAAAGTGAACAGACGCCAGACTGATCACACCCCATGGTCATGTCAAGGCAGCCACGCGATCCGAAAGTGTGCATACGAAACCGCTGCCGGCGTCCGTGCGGACGCCGACAGCAGTGGGTGGAGCGGATGGTGACGGTGGCTCAGCCGACCAGGCCGTCCGCCATCTCCTCGGTGAGGTTGGACTCGGTACCCGGAATGCCGAGGTCCTGGGCCCGCTTGTCGGCCATCGCGAGCAGCCGGCGGATACGTCCCGCGACCGCGTCCTTGGTCAGCGGCGGGTCGGCGAGCGCGCCCAACTCCTCCAGGGATGCCTGCTTGTGCTCCATGCGCAGCCGTCCGGCCGCGGCAAGGTGCTCGGGCACCTCCTCGCCGAGGATCTCCAGAGCGCGCTGGACGCGGGCGCCCGCGGCAACAGCAGCACGGGCCGAGCGGCGCAGATTGGCGTCGTCGAAGTTGGCGAGACGGTTGGCGGTGGCGCGCACCTCGCGCCGCATCCGCCGCTCCTCCCAGGCGAGGACGGACTCATGGGCGCCGAGCCGCGTCAGCAGCGCGCCGATGGCGTCACCGTCACGGACGACAACGCGGTCGACGCCGCGCACCTCGCGGGCCTTGGACGGGATCTGCAGCCTGCGGGCCGCGCCGACCAGTGCGAGGGCAGCCTCGGGGCCCGGGCAGGTGACCTCCAGCGAGGAGGAGCGGCCCGGCTCGGTGAGCGAGCCGTGTGCCAGGAACGCGCCGCGCCAGGCGGCCTCCGCGTCACATGTGGCGCCGGAGACGACCTGCGGCGGCAGTCCCCGGATCGGGCGTCCCCTGCCGTCGACGAGACCGGTCTGGCGGGCCAGCTGGTCGCCGCCGGCCACCACCCGTACGACATAGCGCGAGCCGCGGCGCAGTCCCCCCGGCGCCATCACCATGAGCTCGGAGCTGTGCCCGAAGATCTCCAGGATGTCCCGCTTCAGCCGGCGTGCCGCGATTCCGGTGTCCAGCTCCGCCTCGATCACAATGCGGCCGCTGACCAGGTGCAGCCCGCCCGCGAACCGAAGGATCGCCGAGACCTCCGCCTTTCTGCAGCAGGTCCGGGTGACGGGAAGCCGGGAGATTTCGTCCTTCACCGCTGCCGTCATCGCCATGGGCCGATCCTTCCATGCATCCGAAAAATACGGTCGTACGCGGCGGCCAACAGCTCCGGGTCATGCTTCGGAACGCCATTGGGCGAGGCCACGGGCGCCAGCTCGACCGCGGCACCGAACCGCTTGGCGGCGTCGGCGAGGGACTCGCGGTCGGGCACGGCGGCCTCGTCGGCCAGCACCACGTCCAGGGCGAGTTTAGGCGCGTGTCGTCCCAAAACCTCCAAATGACGCTGCGGTGAGAAGCCATCTGTTTCGCCGGGCTGGGGCGCAAGGTTGAGCGAGAGGACCCGGCGGGCCTTCGTCTGGATCAGGGCGTCCAGCAGTTCGGGCACGAGCAGATGCGGGATCACCGAGGAGAACCAGGAACCGGGACCGAGGACCACCCAGTCGGCGTCCAGGACCGCGGCGACGGCCTCCGGGACGGCGGGCGGGTCGTGCGGGACGAGGTGCACGGACTGCACTTCGCCCGGGGTGAGCGCGACGGTCGCCTGGCCGCGGACCGTGTCCACCGCGTCCGGGCGGGCCGGGTCGTGGCCCCGTACCAGCGCCTGGAGCTCCAGTGGCACGGCGGACATCGGCAGCACCCGGCCGTGCGCGCCGAGCAGCTTGCCGACCAGGTCCAGAGCCAGGACATGGTCGCCGAGCTGCTCCCACAGGGCGACGATCAGCAGATTGCCGACCGCATGTTCGTGCAGATCGCCCTTGGACTGGAAGCGGTGCTGGATGACGCGGGCCCAGGTCTGGCCCCAGTCGTCGTCGCCGCACAGGGCCGCAAGGGCCTTGCGCAGATCGCCGGGGGGCAGCACACCCAGCTCGTCGCGGAGCCTGCCGCTGGAGCCGCCGTCGTCGGCGACGGTGACGACCGCGGTGAGGTCACCGGTGATACGGCGCAGGGCCGTGAGCGACGCGGACAGGCCCATGCCGCCGCCGAGCGCGACGACCTTGGGCTGCGCGCCGCGTTTCCGTCCCGTGGGGGCGTGCGTGGTGGACCTGCGCAGCCGCCGGAGACGGAGGTTACGTGCGGTCACTCGCGCCCCATGTCCCGGTGGACGACGACGGTCTCGATCCCGGCGGAGGAGAGCCTGGCGGCCAGCTTCTCGGACGTGGCGACGGAGCGGTGCTTGCCGCCGGTGCAGCCGACGGCGATGGTGACGTACCGCTTGCCCTCGCGGCGGTAGCCCGCGGCGATCAGCTGGAGCAGCTCGGTGTAGCGGTCGAGGAACTCCTTGGCGCCGGGCTGGTTGAAGACGTAGTTCGACACCTCTTCGTTCAGGCCGGTGAAGGGGCGCAGCTCGGGGACCCAGTGCGGGTTCGGCAGGAAGCGCATGTCGACGACGAGGTCCGCGTCGACCGGCAGGCCGTACTTGAACCCGAACGACATCACCGTGGCACGCAGCTCCGGCTCCTCGTCGCCCGCGAACTGGGCGTCCATCTTGGCGCGCAGCTCGTGCACATTGAGGCTGGAGGTGTCGATCACCAGGTCGGCGTCGCCGCGCAGCTCACGCAGCAGATCGCGCTCGGCGGCGATGCCGTCGACGATCCGGCCGTCGCCCTGCAGCGGGTGCGGTCGGCGGACCGACTCGAAACGGCGGACCAGGGCCTCGTCGGAGGACTCGAGGAAGACGATCCGGCGCGTGACCTGCTTGGAGTCCAGGTCGGCGAGGGACTCGCGGAGGTTGTCGAAGAACCGCCTGCCGCGTACGTCGACGACGACGGCGATCCGGGCGACATTGCCCTGCGAGCGGGCGCCGAGCTCCACCATGGTGGGGATCAGCGCGGGCGGCAGGTTGTCGACGACGAACCAGCCGAGGTCCTCCAGACACTTCGCGGCCGTACTGCGCCCGGCACCCGACATACCGGAGATGATGACCAGCTCGGGGATGGCCGCCTCCGCGGCTCCGCCGGGCTCGATCGTGGTGCCCGTACTCACGTCTGCTGCTCCGTCTCGGTCGTGCTCAGTCATCTCGTGCTTCCCCCGTCGTTCTCTTCAATGATCTCTCCTGTTGCCGTATTCACGGCAGGGGCGGCCGGAGCCGCCTGAGCGAGGGCCACGACCACGGACTCTGCCGTCTTGCGGCCCATGCCGGGAACCTCGCAGATCTGCTCGATTGTCGCCTGCTTCAGCCGCTTCACCGAGCCGAAATGCTTGATCAGCGCCTGTTTACGGGTCTCGCCGAGGCCGGGGACCGCGTCCAGCGGGCTTGTCCTGATGCGCTTGGTCCGCTTGGAGCGCTGGTAGCGGATCGCGAAGTCGTGAGCTGTGTCACGGACCCGCTGCAGGAGATACAGCCCCTCGCTGGAGCGGGGCAGGACCACCGGGTCGTCGTCGCGCGGCAGCCAGACCTCCTCCAGGCGCTTGGCCAGTCCGCAGACGGCGACATCGTCGATGCCGAGCTCGTCGAGGGCGCGCTGCGCGGCTGCGACCTGGGGCTGTCCGCCGTCGACGACGACGAGCTGGGGCGGATACGCGAAGCGCTTGCGCCTGCCCTCGTCCTCCGGGGCGTCTTCGGGGACGTCCTCGCCGATCCACTCGCCCGTCCTGTCCTTCTCGGCCAGGTAGCGCTTGAAGCGGCGGCTGATCACCTCGTGCATGGACCGGACGTCGTCCTGGCCCTCGAAGCCCTTGATCTGGAAGCGGCGGTACTCGCTCTTGCGGGCCAGGCCGTCCTCGAACACCACCATGGAGGCCACGACGTCCTCGCCCTGGAGGTGCGAGATGTCGAAGCACTCGATCCGCAGCGGCGCCGAGTCGAGACCGAGGGCCTCCGCGATCTCCTCCAGGGCACGGGAGCGGGTGGTGAGATCGCTGGCGCGCTTGGTCTTGTGCAGCGCGAGGGCCTGCTGGGCATTGCGCTGGACCGTCTCCATCAGGTCCTTCTTGTCGCCGCGCTGGGGGATGCGCAGCGAGACGTTCGAGCCGCGGCGGTCGCTCAGCCACTGGCTGACCGCGCCCGTGTCCTCGGGCAGGGCCGGGACCAGGACCTCCTTGGGGACCGCGTCGCCCTTCTCCTCGCCGTACAGCTGCTGCAGGGCGTGCTCGACGAGACCCGCCGTGTCGACGGCCTCGACCTTGTCGGTGACCCAGCCGCGCTGGCCGCGGACGCGTCCGCCGCGGACGTGGAAGATCTGCACGGCGGCTTCCAGCTCGTCCTCCGCCACGGCGATCAGATCGGCGTCGGTGGCGTCCGCGAGGACGACGGCGTTCTTCTCCAGGGCCCGCTTGAGCGCCTCTATGTCGTCACGCAGCCGGGCCGCCCTCTCGTACTCCATCTCCTCGGCGGCCGCCATCATCTGCTTCTCGAGGCGGCGGATGTACGTGCCGGTGCGGCCGGCCATGAAGTCGCAGAACTCCTCGGCCAGTTCGCGGTGCTCCTCGGGCGTGACCCGGCCGACGCAGGGAGCGGAGCACTTGCCGATGTAGCCGAGCAGACAGGGGCGGCCCTTCTGCTGGTGGTTCCTCAAGACCCCGGCGGAGCACGTACGGACGGGGAAGACCCGCAGCATCAGGTCGACGGTCTCGCGGATCGCCCAGGCATGGCCGTACGGACCGAAGTAGCGCACGCCCTTCTTCTTGGCACCGCGCATCACCTGGACCCGCGGAAACTCCTCATTGAGGGTGACCGCGAGATACGGATAGCTCTTGTCGTCGCGGTACTTGACGTTGAAGCGGGGGTCGAACTCCTTGATCCAGGAGTACTCCAGCTGGAGCGCCTCGACCTCGGTGGAGACGACGGTCCACTCGACGGAGGCCGCCGTGGTGACCATGGTGCGGGTGCGCGGGTGCAGATTCGCCAGGTCCTGGAAGTAGTTGGCGAGGCGCTGGCGCAGGCTTTTTGCCTTCCCGACGTAGATCACCCGGCGGTGCTCGTCGCGGAATTTGTAGACCCCCGGCGAGTCGGGGATCTGTCCCGGCTTGGGGCGGTAGCTGGAGGGGTCTGCCATGCCGTCCACCCTACTGGCGGGCGGTGACAGTGCGGGCGGGCACGGTGTACCCGGGGCCTTCGCCCCGGGTACACCGGTCCGGGGCGGAGCCCCGGGACGTCAGGCGCGACGGCGGCGCCAGGCGGCCGTGCCGATCAGTGCGAGCGCCGCGAGCGCGACCGCTCCCCCGGCCGCCGAGGCGACCGTGATCGCCGGGTCGTCATGGGGCGTCGCAGCGGCCTGTGCGTAACCGCCCGCGCCGCCCTTCTTCGCGTACGCCGAGCCGGGGAGCTTGTCCGCGTACGCGGCCCCGACCCGGTGCTGGTAGGCGGCGAGTGTGGTGCCGTGGCCGCCCACCGCCCGTATCGCGTCCTCGTCCAGCGGGAGCACCTTCGTGCCCTTGCTGACGTACCAGGCGTCGATCTGCGGTTCCCGGAAGACCGTGCCGCCGGGGAGCTTGCGGGCGCCCAGCTGCGCATAGCGGAACTCGTCGTCGCCGGTGGCGATGTTGACCACCTGCCAGCGGCCGCCCTGACGGGCCGTCCACAGCGAGGCCTTCTGGCCGTCCGACGAGACCGCCTCGGCGGCGAGGAACTCCAGCCGGGCGACGGGAGCGCCCGTCTTCCCGGCCACGAACTCCGGCGTGAGCGTGTAGACGGGGACGGTGGCAGCTTCGACGCGGGGAGCAGCAGCCGCCCTGGTGACCGCCCCGTCCCGGGCGAAGAAACGGGACAGGGTCTCAAGGGTGGCCGGCGCCGCGGCGGCGCGCCCCGCCTCGGCACGGTCCGCCGCGGAGGGGCCGTCGGCAGCGGTGGCCGTGCCGATGGCGCCGAGGGAGAGGCAGGCCACGAAGGCAGCCGTGACCGAGGCCCGTGAGGTCGCTCGGAAGCTCGCTCCTGCATTCGCTCGTGCGGTTCTCTTCATCGCACTCACGCCCCGATCCGGTAGAGCGAGTGGGTCCAGGAGAAGGAGTCGTTGTCGACGTACCAGGCGTGGGAGGCCCAGTTGTAGCGGTCGCTGGAGGGCCAGGGATCGCCCCAGTAGACCCAGCTGTTGGCGGTGTCGTAGCCGTAGATCACATGCATGTGCCCGCCCCCGCTCGACCACTGGATGCGGGTCTCGATGGGACGGTTGGCGTCGATCTCGGTCTGGACGGTCGGGTAGCGCAGCCAGCCGGTGACGTACGAACCGGCGTTGATGCCCGCCCAGCGCAGTCCGTTCTGGACATTGCCCAGCGTGGCCTGCGAGTTGGGGCACTCGCTGCCCTGCTGCCGGTCGAAGGCGGCGTTGCAGAACTGGTTCTGGGAGTAGTTCCTGCCGAAGTACGCGGCGATGGTGTTGCCACCGGCCGCCCAGCACCAGTTGGTCTTCTGCTGCGCCTGCATGGTGATGTCCAGGCGCTTCCAGGCAAGGGTGGCACGGGGTGCGGAGGTGTCGTCGTGCGGCGCGGCGGTCGCCGTCGACACGGGCCAGATGAACAGTGCGGCAAGGACAGCCGCTGCGGCAGGCAGCCGTCTCTTGGTGTTGCGCATCGCGTTCCTCCCGATTGGGTGGGGATGGAGGAGCGCGTCCGGACGCTGCGGATGAGCATCAGTCCTTGTCGAGGGCAGGTCAACACGCTTCAATGCGGGGTGACACGGCGTTGTGAATGCCGTGGCCGGGATGTGAACACCTCCGTCCCGTTCCACCTGGACGCCCGTCGCCGCCCACCCTCAGCGGCTCACCCCCCACCGTGAACGTTCACTCGCACCCGAAAAGCCGCTGGAGGAACCATGGGCCACACCGAGGCCGATCTGGCACAGGTGCTGCACACCGGCCCCTTCCATCTGGCGCTGCGCGCCGCGCTCGCCGTGCGCGGACTGCCGCTCCAGCGCGTCCAGCATCATCTCGCACACCGAGGCATCAAGGTCGGTGTGACCAGTCTGAGTTACTGGCAGCAGGGCGCGCGGCGCCCGCAGCGCCCCGAGTCACTGCGCGCCGTGCGCGCCCTGGAGGATGTGCTCGAACTGCCCGGGAACTCGCTGATCCGGCTGCTCGATCTCGGCGAGGGCAGCGCGCGCACCGATGTCGAGCGCCCCGCCGCGCGCTCGTACCGCTCACTGGTGGAGGCGTCCGGCGTGGTCGAGCAGCTGCTCGCCGATCTGGAGTCACCGGCCGACGGCGGGCTGCACACGGTCGGCCACCACGAGCGGGTGCGGATCGGGGCGGCGCGCCAGCTGCTGGGGCGCGACTCGGCGCATGTCGTACGCTCCCACCGCGACGGAATCGACCGCTATCTGGCCATCCACCACGGCGACCCCGGCTGCGACCCGGCCCGCGTGGAGGTCAGCGCGCTGGAGAACTGCCGCACGGGGCGGGTGCGGTGGCACCGGGAGACCGGGGTGCTCATCGCGGAGCTGCTCTTCGACGCACGGCTGCGCGCGGGTGAGACCTACCTCTTCGGCTACGGCTTCGAGGACGGGACCGGCGGGCCGAGCACTGAGTATGTGCGCGGCTTCAGCTTCGCGGGCGGGCAGTACGTGCTGCAGGTGCGCTTCGACGACGGCGCGCTGCCGGTGCGGTGCCGGAGATTCGCGCAGGCCACGACGGGGGCGCCGCGCGGGGCCCGGACGGATCTGACGCTGAGCGGGCGGCATCGTACGGTGCATCTGGTGGAGCAGGGCGTACGGCCCGGGATCCTGGGGATCGACTGGGACTGGGAGTGATCCCGGGTTACGCCTTCGGGTGGTTATGCCTTCGGGCCGGCGACGAGCTTGCCGCCCTTCGCACTGATCGGGACCTCGGGAAGCGGCACGGTCGCCGGGCCGCGGACCGCCTTGCCGGTCGTGACGTCGAAGCGGCTGCCGTGGCAGGGACAGTGGCCCTCGGTGCCCTCCAGCTTGTCCAGGACACAGCCCGCGTGCGTGCACTGCGCGCTGAACGCCTTGTACTGGCCCTTGGCCGGGCAGCTGACGACGAGGCGCTGCTCGCGGTAGAGCTTGGCACCGCCGACCGGGACGGCATCGGCCGCGCCGAGCTCGACGGGTGCGGTCGGCGTGGGGTTCTCGGCGTGACCGAGCTTCGACTCGGTGGAGCAGGCGGCGACCCCCAGCCCGGCGGCGCCTGCGAGGGCGGCGCCTTTCAGCACGGTACGGCGGGCGGCGGGCTGGCCGGGCATGGGAACTCCACAGGCATTGGTCGATCGGGTGCGTCGGTGACAGACCCGACGATACCGGCGGAGATCGGCGGCCCTGTCGGCGGGCTCCCGGACGGATTCCCGGCGGCTTTCCGACGGATTCCCGGCGGCTTCACGCGGGCTTCCCGACCGCTCCCTGTCGTCTCGGGAGGCTATGGGTTACGTTCGGGCCGTGATCGTCGTCGCCGGAGAATCCTTGATCGATCTGGTCCCCCAGGGGGACGGCGAACCCCTGCCCGCGCTGCTGCCGCGGCTGGGCGGCGGGCCGTACAACACAGCCGTCGCGCTGGGGCGGCTCGGCGCGCAGGTCGGCTTCTGCTCCCGTGTCTCGACGGACGGCTTCGGCGAGGCACTGCTGGCCGGGCTACACACGGCCGGGGTGGACACCGGGCTCGTCCAGCGCGGACCGGAGCCGACGACGCTGGCCCTCGCGACCATCCAGGCGGACGGCTCGGCCGGGTACGGCTTCTATGTGGAGGGCAGCGCGGACCGGCTCTTCGAGCTGCCGCCCCAACTGCCGGATACGGTACGGGCCTTGGCCTTCGGGACCTGCTCGCTGGTACTGGAGCCGGGCGCCAGTGCGTACGAGGCGCTGCTGCGGCGGGAGGCGGGGCGCGGGCTCTTCACCCTGCTCGACCCGAACATCAGGGCCGGTCTGATCCCGGACGCGGACGCCTACCGGGCGCGGTTCGCGGACTGGCTGCCGTATGTCTCGCTGCTGAAGCTGTCCGAGGACGACGCCGAGTGGCTCGGCGGCATACCGGAGGGGCCCGCAGCGGTGGTGCTGACGCGTGGCATGGACGGGCTAACGGTCCGGACTCGCGGCGGGCCGGGGCGTAGGGGTCTTGAAGTCTCGGTCCCGGCCGTGCCGGTGGCCGTCGCGGACACGATCGGCGCGGGCGACACAGTGAACGCCGGGCTGCTGCACGGCCTCGCGGCCCGGGACGCCCTGTCGGCGGACACGATGGCCGCGCTGGACGCGGACGGCTGGCGCGAGGTCCTCCGCTTCGCGGCCCGGGCGGCCGCGGTGACCTGCTCCCGCACGGGCGCTGAACCGCCGTACGCGTCGGAGCTCGCAGGGTGAGTGAGCCCGTCCGCCCGGCAGCCGGGCAGGCTCGAAGTGCTCTGCCTCAAGCGCCGGGCAGGCTGGTCAAGCCCGCCCGGCGCTCAAGGACCAGGCCGTCCAAGTTCAGGCCTTGCGGGCCCTGGCCGTCCTGGCCGTCGCCGTCTTCTTCACCGGCGCCGACTTCGCCGCGACCGCGTTCTTCTTGGCCACCGCCTTCTTCGGCGCCCTGCGGGCCTGCGGCACGACCGCGTCGCTGATCCGCTCGGCGTCCAGGATGTCCCGCAGGAACTTGCCGGTGTGGCTGCTCGGCACCCCCGCGACCTGCTCCGGGCTGCCCTCGGCGATGACCAGGCCACCGCCGCTGCCGCCCTCGGGGCCCATGTCGACGACCCAGTCCGCGGTCTTGATGACATCCAGGTTGTGCTCGATGACGATGACCGTGTTGCCCTTGTCGACCAGGTTGGACAGCACCGTGATCAGCTTGCTGATGTCCTCGAAGTGCAGACCGGTCGTCGGCTCGTCCAGGACATAGACCGTGCGGCCGGTGGAGCGCTTCTGGAGCTCGCTCGCCAGTTTCACACGCTGGGCCTCGCCACCGGAGAGCGTCGGCGCGGACTGGCCGAGACGGACATAGCCGAGGCCCACCTCGTTGAGCGTCCGCAGATGGCGGGAGATCGTCGGGACGGCCTCGAAGAAGTCCAGCGCCTCCTCGATCGGCATGTCCAGCACCTCGGCGATGGACTTGCCCTTGTAGTGGACCTCGAGGGTCTCCCGGTTGTAGCGCGCTCCGTGGCAGACCTCGCACGGAACGTACACATCGGGCAGGAAGTTCATCTCGATCTTGATGGTGCCGTCGCCCGAGCAGTTCTCACAGCGGCCGCCCTTGACATTGAAGGAGAAGCGGCCGGGGAGATAGCCCCGGACCTTGGCCTCCATCGTCTCCGCGAAGAGCTTGCGGACATGATCGAAGACACCGGTGTACGTCGCCGGGTTGGAGCGCGGCGTACGGCCGATGGGCGACTGGTCGACGTGCACCACCTTGTCGACGAGGTCGTCGCCGTCGACCCGGGTGTGGCGGCCCGGTACCGACTTCGCGCCGTTCAGCTCGCGGGCGAGGTGGGTGTAGAGGATGTCGTTGACCAGCGTCGACTTGCCCGAGCCGGAGACTCCGGTGACGGCGGTGAGCACACCGAGCGGGAAGGAGACGTCGATGTCGCGCAGGTTGTTCTCACGGGCGCCGTGGACGGTGAGCTGCCGTCCCGGGTCCATTGGCCGGCGGATGTCAGGGGTCGGGATGGACCGCTTCTTCGAGAGGTACTGACCGGTGATCGACGCCTTGTTGGCCAGCAGGTCCTTGAGCGAGCCGGAGTGCACGACCTTCCCGCCGTGCTCGCCGGCGCCCGGGCCGATGTCGACGACCCAGTCGGCCACCTTGATGGTGTCCTCGTCGTGCTCGACGACGATCAGGGTGTTGCCCATGTCGCGCAGCCGGACGAGGGTCTCGATGAGCCGGTGGTTGTCGCGCTGGTGCAGTCCGATCGACGGCTCGTCCAGGACGTACAGAACGCCGACCAGTCCGGAGCCGATCTGGGTGGCGAGCCGGATGCGCTGCGCCTCACCGCCGGAGAGCGTGCCCGCCGCGCGGTTCAGCGAGAGGTAGTCGAGGCCGACGTCGACCAGGAACTTCAGCCGTTCGTTGACCTCCTTGAGGACCCGCTCGGCGATCTTCTTGTCCCGGGCGTTCAGCGTCAGGCGGCCGAGGAAGTCGGCGCATTCGCTGATGGACATCGCGGAGACCTCGGCGATGGACTTCTCCATCACCGTGACCGCGAGGACGATCGGCTTGAGCCTGGTGCCTTCACAGGTCGGGCAGGGCACCTCGCGCATGTAGCCCTCGAAGCGCTCCCTGCTCGAGTCGCTCTCGGCCTCGGTGTGCCGCCGCTTGACGAACTGCACGGCGCCCTCGAAGGCGGGCGTGGTGTACGCCCGCTCCCGTCCGTACCTGTTGCGGTAGCGGACCTCGACCTGGGTCTTGTGGCCGAACAGCAGGGCCTTCTTGGCGCGCTGCGGCAGCCCGGCCCAGGGCATGTCCGTGGAGAAGCCGAGTGCCTGGGCGAGACCGCCGATCAGCCGCCCGAAGTACTCCTTGGTGTGGCCGTGGGACCAGGGGTGGATCGCTCCCTCGTCGAGGGACTTCTCCTCGTCCGGGACGATCAGCTCGGGGTCCACCTCCATGCGCGTGCCGATGCCGGTGCAGTCGGGGCAGGCGCCGAAGGGCGAGTTGAAGGAGAAGGAGCGCGGCTCCAGCTCCTCGAAGGACAGGTCGTCGTACGGGCAGTAGAGGTGCTCGGAGTACATCCGCTCGCGCTCGGGGTCGTCTTCGGGGAGGTCGACGAAGTCGAGCACGATCATGCCGCCCGAGAGGCCGAGCGCGGTCTCGACCGAGTCGGTGAGCCGGCGCTTGGCGCTGTCTTTGACGGTGAGGCGGTCGACGACCACCTCGATGGTGTGCTTCTCCTGCTTCTTCAGCGTGGGCGGCTCGGCGAGCTGGATGGTCTGCCCGTCGACGCGCGCCCGGCTGTATCCCTTGGTCTGAAGGTCGGCGAAGAGGTCGACGAACTCTCCCTTGCGCTCGCGCACGAGGGGCGACAGGACCTGGAAGCGGCTGCCCTCGGGCAGTTCGAGCACCCTGTCGACGATGGCCTGCGGCGACTGGCGCGAGATGGGCCTGCCGCACTCGGGACAGTGCGGCTTGCCGATACGGGCGAAGAGGAGGCGGAGGTAGTCGTAGACCTCGGTGATGGTGCCGACCGTCGAGCGCGGGTTGCGCGAGGTCGACTTCTGGTCGATCGAGACGGCCGGGGAGAGGCCCTCGATGAAGTCGACGTCCGGCTTGTCCATCTGACCGAGGAACTGCCGGGCGTACGAGGAGAGCGATTCGACGTACCGGCGCTGCCCCTCGGCGAAGATCGTGTCGAACGCGAGAGACGACTTGCCCGACCCAGAGAGCCCGGTGAAGACGATGAGGGAGTCACGCGGGAGGTCGAGCGAGACGTTCTTGAGATTGTGCTCGCGAGCGCCACGGACGATGAGACGGTCGGCCACGCCGGTCCGCACCTTTCTTGAGAGAAGCGGGGGCACAGCCCCCGTCCCAGACTATGGGGGCCGCCGGATCGTTTGGATTCCAAGCTGTGAAATGACTGCACCAACCAGGATGCCTCCACCGAGCCTATAGCACGCGCATTCGATTTACGGCCGCACTCTGACACCTTCACCCGATCGTGTGGCAGGGCTATCGTCGGCCGCATGATCGATCCCTTGCGCGACCTGGCCTCTGTACGCGAAGCCACCGATCGGCTCCTCACCGAAGCCGCCGGTCTTGACGACGCGGCCGCCGCCGGACCGTCACGGCTCCCGGGCTGGAGCCGCGGCCACGTACTGGCCCATCTCTCCCGTAACGCCGAAGCGCTCGTAAATGTTCTCGAAGGCCGCCCGATGTATGTCAGCGGCGAGGCGCGCGAGGCGGACATCGAGCGCGACGCGCCCCGGCCGCCCGCCGTCCAGCTCGCGGATGTACGCGACACCGCCGCCGCCTTCCAGGCCGCGGGCGGGGTCCCCGCCGACTGGAGCCGCACGGTCGAACTGCGCAACGGCATCACCGACGCCGCGGCCCGCGTCCCGTTCCGCCGTCTCGCCGAGGTCGAGCTGCACCATGTCGATCTGGACGTCGGCTACGAGCTGGAGGATCTGCCCGAGGAGTTCACCGACCGGGAGATCTCCTTCCTCACGGAGCGCTTCTCCGGACGCCCGGACCTCCCGCCGACCCGGGTCGTCGCGAGCGACAGGGAACCGGGCGCCAAGGACTCCGGCGAGTGGCACACGGGCGGCACGGAAGGCGCCCCGGTGACGGTCACAGGACCCGCGGCGGCAGTGCTCGGATGGCTCGCGGGACGGCGCGACGGGACGGGCCTGGACACCGGCGGAGCCCTGCTGCCGAAGCTGCCCCCGCTATAGGCTGAGCCCATGACGTACAGCGGAGTGGTGAAGGTCGGCGGCCGGGCTGATGTGCACGAGCTGACGGACCTGATGATCTCCAAGGCCGCGGTCGGCCCGATGGACAACAACAGCTATCTGCTGCGCTGCCGGACCACCGGCGAGCAGTTGCTGATCGACGCGGCCAACGAGCCCGAGACCCTGCTCCATCTGATCGGTGACGACTCCATCGCGTCCGTCGTGACCACCCACCGCCACGCCGACCACTGGCAGGCGCTGGCCGAGGTCGTCGAGACGACCGGCGCCCGCACGTATGCCGGACGGTACGACGCGGAGGGCATCCCCGTCCCGACCGATGTACCGGTCGAGGACGGGGACACGATCAGGGTCGGCCGCGTCGAGCTGACCGCCCGCCGTCTCGTGGGCCACACCCCGGGCTCCATCGCCCTGATCTACGACGACCCGCACGGCCCCCCGCACCTGTTCACCGGCGACTGTCTCTTCCCGGGCGGTGTGGGCAACACCCGTCAGGATCCCGAGGCCTTCGCGAGCCTGATCAACGACGTCCAGACCAAGCTCTTCGACCAGTTGCCGGACGAGACCTGGGTCTACCCCGGCCACGGCAAGGACACGACGCTGGGCGACGAGCGGCCGCATCTGCCCGAGTGGCGCGAGCGCGGCTGGTAGCTCAGCCCGCGAGCGGCGGCCGCTCTCCCTCCGGCGTGCGGTCTCCCTCCGACGTGCGGTTTCCCCCAGGCGTCCGGTCTCCCTCCGGCGTCCGGACGTCGATCGGCCCCAGGTCGTCGAAGCTGTCCGCCACCGTCGGCGGCAGCGGCCCCAGGCGCAGCAGCCCTGTGACCAGACGCGTGGTGAGCGCGTGCCAGGCCCGGGCTCCGCGGAGCATGGCGTGGTCGCCGCCGGGAATCCGCAGCGCGCAGGACTCGGCTCCGGCGGCGCGTGCCCTGGCCGCGAGTTCCCAGGAGTCCTCTGGGTCCGTCACGCGATCGCGGTCGCCGTGCACCAGGACGACGCGCCTGTCCGCCAGGTGCTCCACCGGTTCTCCCTCGGGGCACCACGGGGCGAGGCCGACCACCGCCTCCACCAGGGGATGGCTCGCGGCCCGCAGGGCGGCCCGCCCGCCCATCGAGTGGCCGACCAGGACGACGGGCACGGGCCCGGTCAGGAACTCCAGTTCGTCCAGGGCCCGCAGTGCGTCGTGCGCCGCGTCGGCGCGCGTTCCGTTCCAGCCGCGGTGGCGGTAGCGGACTGTTCCGAGCACGATGTCGTGCTCGGCCGTGGCGCGTGCGATCGCCCGCGCGAAGGGGCGCATCCGGGCCCCGGGCGGATTCCACACCGGCGGCGGCTCCACTCCGTCGGCCCGGCCCCCGTGCAGCAGCAGAACGGCGGCCCGCGGCGGCTCCGCGGTCCGGTCGAGCCGCAGCGCGGGCTCGGGTGGCCGCTCGTGCCGTACGCCTATGGGTCTCACATGATCCTCGTCGGTCGGGTCCGAAAAGCGATGTCCTGGGGCAACTCTGCCCGACTACCCTCCCGATCATGACGGAGCCCAGTTATCCCCCGAAACCCCGTCCGGGGGACCGTATCGCCGTGATCTCGCCGTCCAGCGGTCTGCCGGGGCTGCTGCCCTTTCCGTACGAACTCGGACTCCAGCGGCTGGAGAACGACTTCGGGCTCATACCGGTGCAGTTCCCGGCGACCCGGAAGATGGGGTCCACGCCGCAGGAACGGGCCGACGACATTCATGCCGCCTTCAAGGATCCGTCCATCCGGGCGGTGATGGCGTCCATCGGCGGGGACGACCAGATCACCGTGCTGCCACTGCTGGACCGGGAGTTGATCCGCGACAACCCCAAGCCCTTCTTCGGCTTCAGCGACAACACGAATCTCCTGGCCTGGCTGTGGAACACCGGAATCGTCGGCTATCACGGCGCGAGCGTGATGACGGAGCTGGGGCGACCCGGGGCGATGAATCCGCATACGGCCGAGTCGCTGCGGGCCGCGCTGTTCACTTCGGGGCCCTACGAGCTGCGCCCCGCCGAGCGGTTCGGCGATGTCAATCGCGACTGGGCCGATCCGGCGACCTTCACTGCTGAGCCGGAAACCCGGCCCGGCAACGGCTGGAGCTGGCACGGACCGCAGCTTCTCGTGGAGGGCCGGAGCTGGGGCGGCAATCTGGAGATCCTCTCCTGGCTACTCATGGCGGACCGGGAGATCCTGGCCGACCCCTCGGCGTACCAGGGCTGTGTGCTCTTCCTGGAGACCTCCGAGGAACTGCCGTGCGCCGATGAGGTGTTCCGGATTCTGCGGAACATGGGCGAGCGCGGGCTGCTGCGGCAGTTCCCCGCGCTGCTGATGGGACGTCCCAAGACCTGGTCGTTCGCGCAGCCGAACGACCAGGCAGCGGCGGCGCGTTACACCACCGAGCAGCGTGAGGCCGTGCTGCGGGCACTGGTCGCGTACGCCCCACGGACGATGGCCGTTTTCGACGTGGACCTCGGGCACACGGACCCGCAGCTCGTCATCCCGTACGGCGGGTCGGTCCGCGTGGACGGACCGGGGCGCCGGATCACGGTCACGTACTGAGAACCGCGAACCCGGCGGGTGCGGAACGGCGTTGGCCCCGCGCCCGCCCGGCGAGAGGCGTCAGGCCTCGACGCTTTCCTTCTCCGCGCTCTCGAGCGCCTCCCGCTCCGCCTGCCTCTTGGAGGCGATCAGGCTCGTGATCGTGGTGACGATCAGCACGCCGCAGATGACCGCCAGCGAGAACGGAATCGAGATCTCGGGGACATGCACCCCGCTCTCGTGCAGGGCGTGGAGCACCAGCTTGATGCCGATGAAGCCGAGGATCACCGACAGGCCGTAGCTGAGGTGGACCAGCTTCCTGAGCAGTCCGCCGATGAGGAAGTACAGCTGACGCAGACCCATCAGCGCGAAGGCGTTCGCCGTGAAGACGATGTACGGGTCCTGGGTCAGGCCGAAGATCGCGGGGATGGAGTCCAGCGCGAACAGCACATCGGTGGTGCCGATGGCGAGCATGACCACCATCAGGGGGGTCAGCACGCGCTTGCCGTTATTGCGGATGAAGAGCTTGGTGCCGTGGTACCTGTCGGCCACACCGAAGCGGTTCTCGATGGACTTGAGGAGGCGGTTCTCCTCGAACTCCTCCTCCTCGTCGTCCGATCGCGCCTCCTGGATGAGCTTCCAGGCGGTGTAGATCAGGAACGCGCCGAAGATGTAGAAGACCCACGAGAAGCTGGCGATGATCGCGGCACCGCCGGCGATGAAGATGGCGCGCAGGACGAGCGCGATCAGCACACCGACGAGCAGCACACGCTGCTGGAGATGGGACGGCACCGAGAACTTCGCCATGATCAGGACGAAGACGAAGAGATTGTCGACGCTGAGCGACTTCTCGGTGATGAAGCCCGCGAAGAACTCGCCCGATGCCTGGCTGTCGCCGAACACCATCAGCCCGAGGCCGAAGAGGGCGGCCAGGACGATCCAGACGACGGTCCAGATTCCGGCTTCCTTCATCGACACGTCATGGGGCTTGCGCCCGATGAAGAAGTCGACTGCGATCAGGGCGCTCAGACCAAGAATGGTCAGCGCCCACAGGGTCAATGAAACGTCCACTGCGCCTCCGGCGTCGTACGGCTACTGATCAGCGTCGTCGCTGCCGGAGGTCTCCTCCACCCGCGCGGCCTCACCCGCCGCGGGCCGGCGCCCCGGGACCGATGTCGGTCCGTACTGACGGGAACGCCGCATCCGGGAGTACTCCCCTCCGTTCAAAGGAGAGTACAGGAATCCCCAAGGAACGGTAAAGGGCTCGGTAAAGCAATCTTCAAGTGCGCAGGTCAACGGCCCCAGGAGCGACGGGCCGCGGCCACCTGGTCCAGCACCTGACGCAGCACACCGCTGCCCGGCGGGACCGTCAGCGGCTCGTACGTCCAGGCGTGCCGGACCCACGGGTCGGCCAGGTGGTCGTCCGGAACCGGGGTGATGCGCAGCAGGGAGCGCCAGAGCGGATCGAGGACCGGTCCGTACGCGCTCGCGTCCTCGCGGTCCGCGACCATCAGCAGATGTACGCCGACGGCCGGACCCTCGTCGGCGAGATAGCGGAGCTGGGTGACCGCACGGTCGTCGAAGCCGTGCGGGAAGTCATTGACGATCAGCAGCTGTTCCGCGGTGTCCAGGTCCGGCGGGAGCGAGTCGGCCGCTCCGCCGCGGACCGCCATGGTCACCAGGTCAACCCGCTGGGTGAGCGCGGCAAGCGTGGCGCTCACGCCCTGGGCGCCGGCCGCCGGCGGCCCCGCGAGGACGCCGGAGCCGACCAGCGGGGCGAGCGAGGCCGTCGCCGCGCCCGCAGGGTCGATGACATGGACCGTGAACTCGCCGGGCGGATAGACCGCGAGCAGCCTCGCCGCATGGGTGACCGCGTTGTCCATGGCGAGCCTGCGCAGCTGCGCATCGTCCAGCATCATCGCCGCCTCGGAACCGGTGCGTCCGCTGTCCACCCACAGCCCGCGCTCCAGCGGGAGTCGCACCAGGAGCGGAATGCGCAGCTCCGGGCTCTCGGGCAGCTGGAGGTCGCCGAGGCGCAGCGCCATCGGGATCTCCATCGGGACGCGGTACGCATGCCAGGCGGGGTTGTCCCAGCGGGCGAAGGCGGGCGGCAGGGCGGGCTCGACGACATCCGACTCGGCGGTGAGCTGGGCCAGATCGCGGTCCAGAGCCTGGCGGGCCTGGTCGGTCAGCTGCTCGCACTTGGCACGGGCCGCCTCGCGGGCCGCGTCCCCGGCGCCTCCGATACGGCTGCGGGGATCGGACAGCACCTGGTCGAGCTCCTGGTCCATCCGGGTCTCGGCGAAGTCGACGGCGCTGCGGTACGCGGCAACGCTGCGGGCCAGGTCCTCGAACATGCCCCAGATCTGGTTGTAGAGCCGCTCCTCCAGGGACCAGCCGGTGGCGTCGCCCGCGACGGGCGCGGCCGGCTGACCGGGCTGTGCGGGCGGTGCGGCCGGGGGCGGCGGCGGGGGCGCGACCGACTGGCGCCGCGGGTGTGCGTAGTTGATGGGCCCGCCCGGCGTCGGCGGGGCGTCGGGAGTCGGGGTCTGCTGGGGGCCCGTGGAGGCAGGCTGCTGGCCGGGCGCCGAGAGGCCGTCGGGAAGGGTGGCGTCCGGTCCGGGCGCGGGCGTCTGGTCGGGCCGCGGCATGTCCGGCCTGATGTACGCGCCGTCGGCGGCGCTCGTACGCAGCTGCGCCGGTTCGGCCCGGGGCGTGCGCAGGACGCCCGCCGAACCCTGGATGTCCGCGGCCGCCTCAAGGGCCTTGACCATGCCCTGGTCGGCCAGCAGCTGAGCGAGCCCGCCCGCGTACCCCTGCCCCACCGCGCGGACCTTCCAGGCGCCCTGGCGGCGGTACAACTCGACGGCGACGAGCGCGGTCTCGGTGTCCAGACCGGTGATGGTGAAGCTGGCCACCTCGGCATCGCCCTGGCCCGTGACCGCGAGGAACGGGGCAGCGGTGGCGCCGAACTGGGCCGGGCCGCCTGCCCCTTCGGGGAGCGCGAGGAGCACATTGATCTGGTGCACCGCCTCGGGCACCGCGTCGAGGTCGACGGTGAACCGGGGCGCATCGGTGGCGCGCCGCGGCACCTCGACCCCGGGCATGGTGGGTGCGCCGGGGTGTGCGACCCATTCGTCGCGTACGGTCCCTTGCGCATCCGAGCAGGTGGCGCAGGCGACGACTGGGTGGCCGGCCGAAACCCTGATCTCCAGACGGGTGTCGGGCAAGGGGTGGTTCTGCCCCCGGACCAGCTCGGCCGTCATCGCTCTGTCCCCTCAGTGCTGTGCGGTGGTGGTGGTAAGCGGTGCAGCTCCCGGCGGCCTGATGCCTCCGGGAGCTGCGTGTCTTCCGTACGAGCCGTGCCTACAGGTGCGGCAGGATCGACGGCATCAGGTCCTGGAAGGTACGGCCGTTGGCCGGGTTGCCGAGAGCCGTCATCTGCCACCCGCCGCCGGCGCGGTGCACCTTCGCCATGATCTGCGCGGTGTACTGGCCGCCGCCGTCGAGCGTGTAGCGGGCGAGCTCCTGGCCGTTGGTCTCGTCGACGATGCGACAGAAGGCGTTCTGCACCTCCTGGAACGTCTGGCCGGTGAAGGAGTTCACCGTGAAGACGATCTGGTCGATGTGGACCGGCACCCGCTGCAGGTCGACAAGGATCGCCTCGTCGTCGCCGCCCGAGCCCGCGCCGCCGACCAGGTTGTCGCCGGTGTGCTTGACCGAGCCGTCGTCGCTGACGAGGTGGCGGAAGAAGACCACGTCCACCGGCTGCTTGTCGGCGAACAGCACTGCCGACGCGTCCAGGTCGATCTCGCGGGTGCGCGAGCCGAACAGACCGCGGCGCGGCGCCGCCTGCCAGCCGAGCCCCATCCGCACTGCGGTCAGGGTGCCCCCGTCGCTCTTCTGCAGGCTGATGGCCTGACCCTTGGTCATGTTGACCGTCACGCGCTGTCCCCTTCTCCCGAATAGCTGCCGCCCATATGTGCGGTTGTGCAGCACCCTACGCAGTGGCGCCATGGGCGCAGCACAGTTGGCTCGTTTTTGTGTCGGTCTTGAAACACACACCAGGCTCAGGAGTTCAGGCGAGGCCCGCCTCCTTCATCTGGCGCAGCTCCTTCTTCAGTTCGCCGACCTCGTCACGCAGCCGGGCGGCGATCTCGAACTGCAGGTCGGCGGCTGCTGCCCGCATCCGGTCGGTCATCTCCTCGATGATCCCCGCCAGTTCGGCGGCGGGGCGGTCGGTGAGCACCTCGCCCTTCTTGACCGCGCTCTTGCCGAGTGCGGGGACGGGGGCCTTGGCTCCCTTGCCGGGCTTCTCGGCCTTCGCCTGCCGGTAGCCACTGCCGAGCAGCTCCTCGGTGTCGACCTCCTCGCGCGCGATCGTCGCGACGATGTCGTTGATCTTCTTACGGAGCGGCTGCGGGTCGATGCCGCGCTCGGTGTTGTACGCGACCTGCTTCTCCCGGCGGCGATTGGTCTCGTCGATCGCCTGAGCCATCGCCGGGGTGATGGTGTCCGCGTACATGTGCACCTGGCCGGAGACATTGCGCGCCGCGCGGCCGATGGTCTGGATCAGCGAGGTGCCGGAGCGCAGGAAGCCCTGCTTGTCGGCGTCGAGGATGGCCACCAGGGACACCTCTGGCAGGTCGAGGCCCTCACGCAGCAGGTTGATGCCGACCAGGACGTCGTACTCACCGGCGCGCAGTTCGCGCAGCAGCTCGACACGGCGCAGCGTGTCGACGTCGCTGTGCAGATAGCGGACCTGGATGCCCAGTTCGAGGAAGTAGTCGGTGAGGTCCTCGGCCATCTTCTTGGTGAGGGTGGTGACCAGGACACGCTCGTCCTTCTCGGTGCGCTCGCGGATCTCGTGCACCAGGTCGTCGATCTGGCCCTCGGTGGGCTTGACGACGACCTCCGGGTCGACCAGGCCCGTGGGGCGGATGATCTGCTCCACGAAGCCGTCGCCGCGGGACAGTTCGTACTTTCCGGGGGTGGCGGAGAGATAGACGGTCTGGCCGATCCGCTGCTGGAACTCCTCCCACTTCAGCGGGCGGTTGTCGAGCGCGGACGGCAGCCGGAAGCCGTGGTCGACCAGCGTGCGCTTGCGGGACGCGTCGCCCTCGTACATCGCGCCGATCTGGGGCACGGTCACATGCGACTCGTCGATGACGAGCAGGAAGTCCTCGGGGAAGTAGTCGAGGAGGGTGTTGGGCGCGGTGCCGGGCTCGCGGTCGTCGAAGTGCATCGAGTAGTTCTCGACGCCCGAACAGGAGCCGATCTGGCGCAGCATCTCGATGTCGTACGTGGTGCGCATCCGAAGCCGCTGGGACTCCAGGAGCTTTCCCTGCTTGTCCAGCTCGGCGAGGCGCTCCTCCAGCTCCTTCTCGATGCCGTTGACGGCCTTCTCCATGCGCTCCGGGCCCGCCACATAGTGGCTGGCCGGGAAGACGTACAGCTCCTGGTCGTCGCTGATGATCTCGCCGGTGAGCGGGTGGAGGGTGGACAGCGCCTCGATCTCGTCGCCGAACATCTCGATACGGACGGCGAGCTCCTCGTACACCGGGAAGATCTCGATGGTGTCGCCCCGGACCCGGAAGGTGCCGCGCGCGAACGCCACGTCGTTGCGCGTGTACTGGATGTCGACGAAGCGGCGCAGCAACTGGTCGCGGTCGATCTCGTCGCCGACCTTGAGGGGCACCATCCGGTCGACGTACTCCTGCGGCGTACCCAGGCCGTAGATGCAGGAGACGGAGGCGACCACGATCACATCGCGCCGGGTGAGCAGGGAGTTCGTCGCCGAATGGCGAAGCCGCTCGACTTCTTCGTTGATCGAGGAGTCCTTCTCGATGTACGTGTCCGACTGCGGGACGTACGCCTCGGGCTGGTAGTAGTCGTAGTACGAGACGAAGTACTCCACCGCGTTGTTCGGCAGGAGCTCGCGGAACTCGTTCGCCAGCTGGGCGGCCAGCGTCTTGTTCGGCGCCATCACCAGGGTGGGGCGCTGAAGCTTCTCGATCATCCAGGCGGTCGTCGCCGACTTGCCGGTGCCGGTCGCGCCGAGCAGGACGACATCCTTCTCACCTGCGCGGATGCGCCGCTCCAGGTCGGCGATGGCCGTCGGCTGGTCGCCGCTGGGCTGGTAGGAACTGACGACCTCGAAGGGCGCCACCGTACGTTCGATCTTGGAAACGGGCCGCATGGATCCACCGTACGACCCACCACTGACAGCCGGGTGCCGATCGGGGACGGATCAGGCGCTCTGGGGGTCAGGGCTCAGTGGCGCTCAGGGGGTCAGCGGGGCCACCGGTCGCGGGCACGCGAGGACTCCCGGCGCGGGGAACGGTCGGCGGCCCAGCCCGGGGGCTGTCCGTTCGCGGTCCTGGTGCGCTGTGCGGGCACCCCCGGACGCATGGCCGCCGCGTCCACGGGCCGCCGCCAGTCCGGCTCGCCCATCACCAGCAGCGGGTCGAACATCACCACCACTCCGGCGAGCAGCAGAAAGACGACCGGGCCGACGAGCAGGGGCGCGAGCAGCTCGGCGGGCGCGCCGCTGCTGCCCGCGGAACCGGCCGCCCGGTGGAGGTGGACGCTGACCGCCACCATCCCCGTGTAGTGCATGCCGCTCACGGCGATGCCCATCACCAGGCTGGCGCCGAGGCTGGCCAGGAACCCGTGGATCCACACGGCCGCCCAGAGGGCGGAGGTGGCGGCCACGACGGCGATCACCACGGAGAGGGCGACGGTCGGGGTGTCGTACTCGAGCTGCCCCTCCAGGCGCATTCCCGCCATACCGAGGTAGTGCATGGTGGCCACCCCGAGGCCGGTGATCGTGCCGCCGGTGACCAGCGCCATCGGGGTCGCGCCGCGGTAGCCGACGATGAAGATCCCGATCCCCACCATGACGATCGCGACGGCGAGGCTGGCGAAGGTCGTCGTTCTGTCGTAGCTGATGGGGGCCTCGGCGACGGTGAAGCCCATCATCGCGACGAAGTGCATGGTCCAGATGCCCGAGCCGATCGCGGTGGCGCCCAGGGCTAGCCAGCCCGGCTTGAAGGAGCGCCCGTTGCGGACGGATCTGGTGGTGCAGCGCAGGCCGAGGGCCCCGCCCAGACATGCCATGAGGTAGGCGGCCACGGGCGTGACGAGGCCATAGCTGAATCCGTCGACAGTCCCCTGCATGCGGTGTACGCCCTTCGCTCCTTGTGATCCCCGCGATCCCTGACGGAACGTCCGGTCCGGGGGCGAGAGTAGGGCTCGCGCCACGGTAAGCAAACATTTGAACAGAGATTTATCGACACGGATACTGTCACGGGAGGCGTTCTGGGCGGATCCGTTCACGTTCCGGCCACACCGAGCATTGTCAGTGGCCGGTCGTACGGTGGTCCGCATGAAGAGCTTCGAGTGGACCGTCGTGGGCACGGACATCGGACCGCTGCTGCTCGCCGCGACCGAGGAGGGTCTGGTGAGCGTGGTCTTCCATGCCGACCCGGCGGTACGGGACAGGGCGCTCGGGCGGCTGGCGGGGCGGCTCGCCGCCGAGCCGGTCGAGGACGCGACGGGCCTGCTGGCCGAGCCTATACGCCAGCTCGAAGAGTATTTCGCGGGCGGGCTGCGGGAGTTCGACCTGCCGCTGGACTGGTCGCTGTCCGGCGGGTTCAACCGGCAGGTGCTGCGGGAGCTGGCGGCAGGCGTGCCATTCGGCACGGTCGTCGGGTACGGAGACCTGGCCGCCCGGGTGGGCGAGCCGGGCGCGGCGCAGGCGGTGGGCGCGGCGATGGGGTCCAATCCGCTGCCTGTGGTGGTGCCGTGCCATCGGGTGGTGGAGACCGGCGGTGGGCTCGGCGGGTTCGGGGGCGGCCTGGAGACCAAGCGGAAGCTGCTGGCGCTGGAGGGTGTGCTGCCCGAGCCGCTGTTCTGAGCCGACGGCCGAGGCGCCGACCCGGCGGGAACACGGTTTCGCACGTGCGTACGGGCTGGCACACTGCGCCAGTGACCACCAGCCCTGACGCACCCGACATGTCCGATGCGCCGGACGTATGCGCTCATGCTTCCGAGCCCGGGGGTGTGCGGTGACCGCGCTCGACAAGGCCGCCGCTCCGGCACCGGTGACGGCGGACGAACTGCCCGCGCTGCGACGGCGTATCACCGCGGTGCTCATAGCCGGCCAGATACTGGGCGGGCTCGGCGTCGCGACCGGTATCGCGCTGGCCGCCGTACTGGCGCAGCAGGTGAGCGGCACCGAGGCCCTGTCCGGTCTCGCGCCGACCGCCACCGTGGCCGGGACCGCGCTGCTGTCCATGCCGCTGGCCGCGCTGATGACGGCACGCGGGCGGCGGCCCGGGCTCGTTCTGGCCTATCTGCTCGGTGCGCTGGGCGCGGGCGTGGTCGTGCTGGCCGCGGTCGTGGACAACTTTCCGCTGCTGCTCCTGGGCATGGCCGTCTTCGGCGCCGCTTCGTCCGCGAACCTTCAGGCGCGCTTCGCGGCCGCCGACCTGGCCGAGCCGGAGCGGCGCGGCCGAGCCATCTCCAATGTGGTCTGGGCGACCACGATCGGCGCGGTGCTCGGCCCCAATATCGCCGCGCCCGCGGGCCGCAGCGTCTCCGGGCTCGGCATACCGGCGGCCGCGGGCCCGTTCGTCTGGGCGGCCGGGGTGTTCCTCGTCTCCGCGGTACTGGTGCTCGTACTGCTGCGACCCGATCCGCTGCTGACCGCACGGGCGCTGTCCCCGGCCGACCGCTCCCCCGAGGGGCGTTCACTGCGGGCCGGGGTGCGGGCCGTACGCGAGTCGCCGATGGCGCGGCTCGCGCTGGTCACCGTCGCCGTCTCGCACACCGCGATGGTGTCGATCATGTCGATGACCCCGGTGGCACTCAGCCACCATGGCGCGGACATCCAGCTGATCGGCCTGGTCATCAGCGGCCATATCGCGGGCATGTACGCGTTCTCGCCGGTCATGGGCTGGCTGGCGGACCGCGTCGGCCGGCTCTCCGTGATCGGTCTCGCGGTGGGGCTGCTCTCCTTGGCCGCACTGCTCGCCGGTACGGCCGGGGCGAGCCACGGTCAGACGGCCGCCGGGCTCTTCGTACTCGGCCTCGGCTGGTCGGCGGGCCTGGTGTCAGGTTCCACGCTGCTCACGGACTCGGTGCCGCAGCCCGCCCGGGCCGCCGTGCAGGGCCTGTCCGACCTGACCATGAACACCTCGGCGGGCATCGGCGGCGCGGCCGCCGGACTGATCGTCGCGCAGGCGAGCTACGGCTGGCTGAATGTGGTCGGCGCCTGCCTGCTGCTGCCGATGGCTGCCCTCGCGGTACGCAGGGCGCTCAACTGACCGAGGCCGGCGACGAGGCATCGGGCACCAGCAGCCGGGGTTCGCCCGAGCCGTCCGCCGGGACCGTCCAGATGTCGCCGCCGCGCCCGTACGCCAGCGTGCGGTCGTCCAGCCAGGCCGCCTGGTCGTCGACGCTCTGCCGCTCCGCGAGGGGGTGCTCGCTCATGGTCCGCAGATCGAGCACGTACAGCCGCCAGGGGCGGCCCGGATCGCCGGACACCTTCTTCTTGAAAGCGATACGGGTGTTGTCGGGCGACAGCGAGGGGCATTCCGCGTTCGCGCGCAGGGCCCGGGCCGACCACCTCCGCATGTCGCCCTCGACGAGATGGGTACGGCCGCCGGTCGAGACGGTCGCGTAGAAGCGGTTGTCGTCCCGCGCGAACGTCACCCCCCAGTAGTTGAGGTCGGGGGCGTGGTGACGGCGGCCGTCGATGGTGAGCGGGATCTGCTCCATGTTCTTGACGAGATAGCCGGTGCGCAGATCGAGGATGGACGTACGGGTGGAGAAGGCGGAGGTGGCATACGAGTCGCCACTCGCGAACATCGTCCATGACAGCATCCGCCCGGAGGCCGACACGCGCGCCCGGTTGGGGATCCCGGGCAGGGCGATGCGCCGGACTTCGCGCAGTCGCCGGTCGAGCACCACGGCGTACGCGCGCGGCGGCAGGCCGGGGCGGCGGCGCAGGCACAGCGCGGTGCCGCCCGCCGCGTAGAAGCGGTCGCAGGACGGGCCCCCGGTGGCGCGCGGACCCCCATCCCCGGGTTGGCGGGCTGTGCGTCCGCTGCCGGTGTCCTGGAAGTAGAGCCCGCGCCGGGCGAGGGTGAACCCGCTGTCGGCGGACGCTTGTTGCCGGTCCTTGGCCGCCCGGACGGTGTAGCCGGCGGCGGCCCCGGACAGGACGACGACCACGAGGACGATCACCGCGATCCGGGCGCGCGGGCTCAGGTGCGTCATGACACATTCCCTTCGGCACGCGGGACTTCGGCACATGGGGCTTCGGTACGCGGGGCTTCGGTACGCGGGACTTCGGTACGCGGGACTTCGGTACGCGGGAGGACCGTCCACGCCCCCGCCAGCGCCGCCGCCAGAGCGACCGCCGCCGCGGCCAGCGCGGGCCGCGGCCCCCAGAGGGTCCATGCCGCCCCGAACCCGGCCGCAGCGATCAGCCGGGCCACCGCCTGGCCGGTCTGCAGCAGCGCAAGACCACTCGCCCGCCGGGCCACCGGCAGTACGGGTCCGGCCAGCGCCATCAGCACCCCGTCGGTGGCCGCGTAGAACACTCCGAGCAACAGCAGTACGCAGACGAGCAGAGACGGGCCGCCGATGGGGCCCAGCAGCAGCAGATAAGCGATGAGCAGCGCGCCGTGTCCGTACAGAAAGGGCCGCCGGCGGCCGACGCGGTCCGCGATCCGGCCCGCCGGAAGCGCGAGCAGCAGATAGACGGCCGCGGCGCCCAGCGGCAGCAGCGGAAACCAGCTCACCGCGACGTCCAGCCTGCGCTGCAGCAGCAGATAGACGAACGCGTCCCCGATGGTGGCCGCGCCGAGCAGTGCCGCCGCGTACACGATGCGGCGGAACGTCGTGTTCCGCAGGACGTCGAACACCCTGCGGGATCCGGGAGTCGGCGCAGACGGCGCAGACGGCGGCCCCAGGTGGCCGGGCACACACACGACCAGCAGCAGCACCCCCAGCAGCCCCACGCAGAAACTCACCACGAACACCGCGTCGTACGCGTCCGCCGTCGCCCACAGCAACGCGAACGCGGCGAGCGGCCCGAGCAGCGCGCCCGTCGTGTCCATCGCCCGGTGCACGCCGAAGGCACGCCCCAGCGCGTCCGGCGGACTGCTCAGCGAGATCAGGGCATCGCGCGGGGCGGTTCTGATGCCCTTGCCGATACGGTCCGCCGCCAGCGCCGCCGCGATCCCGGCCGTCGCGCCGCCCGCGAGCAGCAGGGCGAGCCGCGAGCAGGCGGAGAGGGCGTAGCCGGTCCCGGCGACGCGTTTGTGCCGTCCGCCGCGGTCGGCGGCATGACCGCCGATGAGCCGTACGAGCGCGGTCGCACCGTTGAACATCCCGTCCAGGAAGCCGAATTGGAGCGGGGAGAGACCAAGACCCAGGACGAAGTAGAGCGGCAGCACGGCCGTGACCATCTCGGACGAGATGTCCGTGACCAGGCTGACCGCGCCCAGCGCGAGAACAGTTCCGGACACACGCCGCCCCGCCCCGGCTGCGAGCGCGGGCGGCGTGTCCTGGCGAGCGGTGGCCAGATACATCAGTGGCAGGTGTAGTTCGGGCCGGTGTCCTTGGCGCGGCCGTCCGTCCCGATGTACTGCCAGCCGTATCCCGTGTCCGTGAAGTCCAGCTTCAGCACGCCGTACGGACCACTGATCCGCTTCTGGCTGTTGGGCTGCACCTCTTCGATCGGGTAGGGCTCGGCACCGCCCATGCCGCCGACGATCTCGACGACGCCGTCGGCGACGGCCTTCCCGTCCGGGTTCTGGGGGGCGAACCGCTCGTAGTGGTGGTCGTGGCCGTTGAGCACGAGATCGGCCCTGGCTCCGTAGAGGATCTTCCATACCGGCTTGCTGACCGGGTCGTTGCCGTGCCCGCCGGAGCTGAAGAGCGGATGGTGCCAGTAGGCGGCGATGCAGCTCCTGGTGTTGCGGGCGAGGTCGTCCTTGAGCCACTGGATCTGCGCGCTCTGGTCGAAGGAGTTGGAGTCGAGCGCGATGAAGTGCCAGTTGCCCTCGTCGTAGCTGTAGTAGGGCTTGCCCTGCGGATACGCGATCGAGCCGAAGTACGCCTTGTATCCGGCGAGGGCACCGGCCGGGTCGTATGTCTCGTGGTTGCCGGGCACCGGCCGGGTCTTCGCCTTGAAGGCGCCCCAGGTCTTGTCGTAGTAGGCGCGGAAGTCGGCGATCCGGGCGTCGTCGTACTGGTTGTCGCCCATCGTCAGATAGAACTTCGGGCTGATCCTCTGTGCCTGCGCGGCGGTCTTCGGGTGTGCGCACGAGCTCGACGACGCGGTGCACTGCGCGGCGATGTCGCCCGCGGCGACCACCGTGAAGGCGCCGGCCGGTGGCCCTGTGCCGTCGAGGGTGCCGTAGACCTCGGCCTCGTGGAGCGAGTAGCCGTACGAAGTGCCGCGAGCCGTGCCGTACACGCGCAGATAACGGCCCTTGCCGGTCAGCCCGGTAAGGTCGTCCAGGCCGCCGTTGCCCGCCGTCTCCGTGGCGACGGTCGTCCAGGCGGAGCCGTCGGCGGAGACGTCGACGCGGTACGACGTGGCGTATGCGGCCTCCCAGTTGAGCGTGACCCGGGAGACGGTGGCGGTGGCGCCGAGGTCGACCCGGATCCACTGCGGATCCTTGCCCTCGGCGGAGGACCAGCGGGTGGCGGGATCGCCGTCGAAGGCATTGCCCGCGTCGAAAGCGGCGCTCTCGACGGACGATGCGGTGGCGGGCTTGCCGCGCGAGACGAGCGGGTCCGCGGCACTCGCGGGGACTCTCGCGTCGGCGCGGTCGGGATAGGCCATGAGTACACCGGCGAGCAACAGCAACAGGGCGGCGATGATGCCGGATGTCGCAGTACGGCGTGGTGAGGCGGAGGCGGGCAGGCGCATACCTGGGCTCCCTGGACGGGGACGGCGAGAGCTGGACACCGTGCGGACCGCTGCGTCCTGGGCGTGGCGCAGCGCACGGCGGCCGGGTCAGAGCTCTCGCTGAGCGCGTCACGCCCGGGAGTCGGGCGCCGCGCCAAGCCGCTGGAGGCAGCGTGGCAATGAGCCATGCTCCTGTCAATAGCCGACAGGAAACCTTCCTACCAAATGAGGCCCGCCCCGGCCTCACCCCGGCCGGGTTTGGGCGTGGCCCTCCCGTGCCAGGGATGGGACATGCAGCTGACCGAAGTGACCGAGGAAGTACAGGAAGCGCTCGCCGCGCACCGGCCCGTCGTGGCCCTGGAGTCGACGATCATCGCGCACGGGCTGCCGCGTCCCCGTAATCTCGCCGTCGCCGAGGAGCTGGAGGAGCTCGTACGTTCCGAGGGCTCCGTCCCCGCGACAGTCGCCGTCCTCGACGGAAAGGTCCATATCGGCCTGGACAAGCGGCAGTTGGAGCGGGTCGCGGGCGACGATGACGTACGCAAGCTGGGGCACCGGGATCTTGCGCCCGCGCTGGCGGCTGGGGCGAGCGGGGCTACGACCGTCTCGGCGACGGCGTTCCTCGCCGCGCGGGCCGGGATCCGGGTCTTCGCGACCGGCGGCCTGGGCGGAGTGCACCGCGAGTGGACCGAGACACAGGACGAGTCGGCGGATCTGCGGCTGCTCGCCCAGACCCCGATCGCGGTGGTCTGCGCGGGCGTGAAGTCGGTTCTGGATGTCCCCGCGACGCTGCAGCGGCTGGAGACGCTGGGCGTCGGGATCCTCGGGTACGGCACGCAGGAATTCCCCGGCTTCTATCTGACCTCCTCCGGGGAGCCGGTCGACTGGACCGTCCGTACGCCGCAGGAGGCGGCCGAAGTGATCCGGGCCAGAGACGCACTCGGCAGGCCCGACGCCGCGCTGATCGTCGCGAATCCGGTCCCGGAGACGCAACAGCTGGATCCGGCGCTGCACGACCGGGTCCTCGGCGAGGCGCTGGACGAGTGCCGGGAGCGGGGCATCGTCGGCCAGGCCGTGACTCCCTTCCTGCTCGACTATCTGATGCGGCGCACGGAGGGGGCGTCACTGGAGGCGAATGTGGCGGCGGTGCGCGGGAATGTCCGGCTGGCGGCCCGGATCGCGGCGGCGCTGTGACGGTCGCCGCCGGTGCGGGCCCAGGTGCCCTGCTCGTCATCGGCGATGTGGTCACCGATGTGGTGGCCCGGCACCACGCGCCCCTCGCCCGGGGCACGGACACGGCCGCCGCGATCCGCATTCTGCCGGGCGGGGCAGGGGCCAACGTGGCCTGCTGGGCGGCGCGTTGGGGCTGCCCGGACGTACGGATACTGGCACGGGTCGGCCAGGACGAGGCGGGCTGGCACGACGCCCGGCTGCGCGCCGCGGGCGTACGGCCGCTCCTCGTCCCCGACGCCGAGGCACCCACGGCCACGGTCATCGCCCTCGTCGACGCGTCCGCCGAGCGGACCTTCCTCACCGACAGCGGCGCGGTGCTGCGGCTGTCCCCGGCCGACTGGTCGCCGACGCTGCTCGACGGCGTCGGCCATCTGCATCTGTCCGGCTATCTCCTCTTCGCCGACATCAGCCGACAACTGGCCCTGCTCGCCATGGAGTCGGCGCGAGAGCTCGGCATCCCGGTCAGCGTGGATCCGGCATCGGCGGGCTTCATCTCGGCGCTCGGCGTGGACCGGATGCTGTCTGCGCTCTCCGGCGCGGACGTCCTCGTCCCCAACGCCGATGAGGCCCGCCTGCTGACCGGCCTGCCGGACCCGTCCGACGCCGCCGCGAAGCTGAGCCTCCATGTCCCGCTGACGGTCGTGACCTTGTGCGCCGACGGTGCCCTGGTCGCCGAGTCGGGCACGGTCACGGCCCGTGTTCCGCCCGTCCCGGCCGATGCGGTGGACTCCACGGGCGCGGGCGACGCCTTCACGGGTGCGTTCCTCGCCGCCCGGCTCGCGGGCGCTGATCCGGCGACGGCCGCGGCGGAGGGCTGCCGGGCGGGCGCCGAGGCGGTGACACTGATCGGCGGACGGCCCGATCGGCTGCCGACCTGATCAGCGCAGGCCGCCCCACGCGGGGTGACGCGGATCATCGGCCCGTACGAGCACATCTGCCGCTTCCCCGGGTCCCACCTCGTTCTCGTACCGCTCGAAGGCGGGCAGCGTCCAGCGCTCGCTTTCCTGGGTACGCCGCCGCAGCGCCGCGGGCGACAGCCGCAGATGCACGCTCAGATCGAACGGGAACCAGTGCCCGAGCAGAAACGGCCCGTGCAGCAACAGCACACCGCCGGGCGGGAGTTCGACATGCGCACTGCGGGTGGCGCGGTCGCTCACAAGATCCCACAGATCGGGCAGCACCCGCCCGCTGCCGCCCGCCTCCAGTGGCCCGAAGACCTCCCGCCACAGCGCCCCGGTGTCGTACCAGCCGCTGTAGTACGTCTCGGGGTCCTCGCGCCCGTACTCGTACCGCAGCGACGCGGGCCGCAGAAACCCTTCGGTCCCCACGACGAGGACGCCCCGCCCCCGCACCCGCAGCGCCTCGCCGACCCTCCCGGCAAGCTCCCCGGTCTGCGCGGCGGGCGCCCCGTCGACGGCGATCCGCAGCCGGGAACTGCCGTCATCGGCCTTGACCTCCATGGCCTTGTCGGCGATGGCCTCGGTCAGCCGTTCCCAGGTGATCGCTTCGAATTGCATGGCCTACTTGCCTGTGGCCTGCTTGCCTGTGGCCTGCTTACCGGCGCACGGCGGCGCGTCCGCGTCGTTCGACAACGGGCTGCCCTGGGGCAGCAGATACGTCACGTACAGCACCAGCGGCTCGCTGCCCAGGTTGCGCCCGATGTGCCGGTGCCGCGGCCCGGCCGGCTCGACGAAGGCCTTACCGGCAGTGGTGACCTCGACGGAGCAGTCGTCCAGAGTCCGCGTCAGCGTCCCGGACTTGACGACGGCGAGAACCTGCCCGGGGTGCGAGTGCCAGCCGGTGGAACCGCCCGGGGCGATCGTGATCGTCCGTACGACCACATCCGTCTTCCCCTTGGCCTTCAGCTTGAGGGTCCCCTCGGAGACGCCCTGCGCGAGGACCGTGCCCGAAACGCCGCTGCCGGGCGTGGCGTTCGCCGCGGAGGGCACCGTCGCGAGCGCCGCCAGGCATCCGACCAGGACCATCGCCGTACGCGTTCTGTCCTTGAACCCCATGGAACTCCTCCAAGTCACCAACGTCGCCAAAACCGCCCCAACGTACCGGATGAGAATTCTGTCCCGGGCCCGGAAACGGGAGCGGGCCCGGGGGCGTAGCCGGCCCCCGAGCCCTGTGATGCCGCCCATGTAGCACGCCGGCACGCTTGAGAACCCAGGTCAGTCATCATGTCGCCGCGTCCTGCCTTTGGACCACCGCACATCGAGCTGTGCGGGCCGGACTTGAACCGGCATTTCGACGCACCGGGGCCTGGGCCCGGTCGATCCGGCGATCGGCGGCGAATGCTGAGTCTGGAGCAATAGTCTGAGATTGATCGCGGTCTGCCTCTGCCGAGTTGGGCTACCGCGGCCCGTCGTTACGGAGAATGCCGCGGGGAGGACTCGAACCTCCACTGGAACCGCGCAGTCACGACAAGCTTCAGTTTCAGCTTGCGCTCCTCGCGCACCCCGCCCGCACACCGGCGGACGGGGAGTCATTGAGGCTACCCGAACAGGTAGCCGAACACGGCGTCACCCACCCGCTGGTCGGTGACCTCCGCGCCGTTCGCCTCCTCGCGGGCGAACTTCACGGCCTGCTGAAGCTTCTCCACCCGCTCAAGGAGTTCGTTCACCCGCCGGGCCGGCAGCGCTCCGGAGAACTTCACGGTCGTCCAGTAACCGACCGGTATGTCCTCGTAGTACACCTCGACCTGCGCCGGGTGCTTCTCGGTCGCCTCGGCCTTCACATGGTTGCGCGGCACCTTCTTCGTACGAAGGGTGCGCACCGCCTCCGTCTTCCACGCGTCCGTCGACGGGTCCTGCGCCCATGACTCCGAGGCGTCGAGCACCGGGAGCTTGCGCACAAAGGTGTTGATGTCCGTGAGCTGCTTCTCCAGGAAGAGGAGATAAGCGACCGGCACATCGCTCACGAGGACGCGACCGTCCACGGTCACATCGGCACGCGCAGCACAGTTGGCCCAGTCCTTCGTGGCGGTCACGTCGAACAGCCGCGTCAGCGTCTTCGCGGTCTCGCGCAGCACATCCTCGGCCTTGACCTGGACACGCGTGGACTCGGGCGGCAGCTGCTCGCCCTCCTCGTCCTTGGGCTGGTACGTACGCGAGATTCCGGCCAGCAGCGCAGGCTTCTGGAGCCCGTGATGGGCGGCCGTCAGGTCCTGATGCGCCTTGGACTTGACGCCTTTCTCGACTGCGATGATCTGATTGAGTTTCGCCACGTCGATCAAGCTACCAAGCCCGCCCGCGCGCACTCGAACGATTATTCAGATCCGAAGTTCAGACCCGAAGTTCAGATCCCTTGCTCAGTTCCCTTGCTCAGATCCCTCGGGGAGTACGCACCATGGAGACAGCCGTCATCGCGGTCATCGGCACCCTGCTGGGCTCGGTGGCCACGCATTTCTTCCAGCGCCAGACGGCCGAGCGCAGCGCCGCCCTCAGCCGCGCCGAACAGCTGCGCCAGGAACGGATCTCCGCCTACAGCGCCTTCGCGGGCGCGCTCGTCGACTACCGGCGCGGCCAGAACGACCGCTGGCACCGGGCGCAGGAGGCGCCGGGCAGCTCGGTGGCCGAGGAGGCGCGCATCGACTCCTACCGGCTGCGCTCCAGCGCCCATCAGGCGCTGATCCGGGTCCAGTTGGTCTGCGACGACACTCAGGCGCTCGAACTGGCCGCGTCCGCCTTCGAGGTGACGAACTGCATGCACGAGGCGCCGGACGAGGCGGACCGCTCGCAGCGCTCCGAGCAGGCCCGCGAGACACTGTCCGAGTTCATCGGGGCGGCGGCGCCGGGCGTGCGCTGAGCACGCGCAGGGGGCGGCCTTCGAGATAGGCCGCGATGTCCTCGACGGCTCCCTGGAAGTACCCCTCGTAGTTGCGCCGGGTGACATAGCCGAGGTGCGGCAGCCCGAGGAAGTTCGGCGCGGTGCGCAGCGGGTGGTCGGCGGGCAGCGGCTCCTGCTCGAAGACATCGGCGCCCGCTCCGGCGATCCAGCCGTCGTGCAGCGCCTGGACGAGCGCCGCCTGGTCGACGATCGCGGCCCGCGAGGTGTTGACGAGACAGGCCGTACGCCGCATCCGCTTGAGCTCACTCGCCCCGACCAGACCGCGGGTGCGTTCGCTGAGCTGCAGATGTACGGAGACGAAGTCACCGGCCTCGAGCAACTCCCCGAGGGAGTGGGCGCGTACGACTCCGGTTTCGGCGGCGCGCTCGTCGGTGAGGTTCTGGCTCCAGGCCATGACCTCCATGCCGAAGGCCTGTCCGACGCGGGCGACCTTCGCGCCGATCTTTCCGAGGCCGAGGAGCGCGAGCCGGCGGCCGTGCAGATCGGCGCCGATCGTGGACTGCCAGGGGCCGCCGTCCCGCAGGGCCGAGCCCTCCTGCACCACATGGCGTGCGAGACCGAGGATCAGCGCCCAGGTGAGCTCGGCTGGCGGCTCGGAGCCGCTTGCGGTGCCGCACACCGTCACGCCGTGCCGGGCAGCGGCATCGAGGTCGATCGAGGCGTTGCGCATACCGGAGGTGATCAGCAGCTTGAGGCGCGGCAGACGGGCGAACAGCGACTCCGGGAAGGGGGTCCGCTCGCGCATCGCGACCAGGATCTCGCAGTCGCCGACCGCTTCGGCCACCTCGCCCTCGGACGTGAAATGGCGTTGCAGCGACCGGACTTCGACATCGGGTGCGAGGGCCGCCCAGTCCGCCATGGAGAGGGCAACATCCTGGTAGTCGTCGAGTACGGCACAGCGCAGCGTCATGGGAGCGGAGCGTACATGGATCTTGTGGTGATCCAGCCACTGAAAGGGCGGCACTGCGGGGAGTGCCGTCAGGGGCCCCTTCCCATGCATCTGCTGGAGTTCAACGCGCCGGTCTGCCTGGACTGTGCCGACCTCGCCCATCTCGTCTTCCTGCCGCGGGGCAGCGCTGCACTCACCCGGCGCGCCCGCGAGGCGAGTTCGCTGTGCGCGGTCGTGGTCCGCTTCAACCGCCGCGGCAATCGGTACGAACGCCAGGGGCTGCTCGTCGAGGAGGCCGCCCTGGCCCGCGCCGAGTCGGCCTGTCTGGCGGACGCGGATGCCCGGGCCCGCTGCCGGGAGCGGGACGCGGTGCGCCGGGCGGCCGAGGATGTGCGGTTCACCGCCTCGTTCGCGGCGGAGATCCTGCGGCTGTTCCCCGGCTGTCCGCCCGCCCGCGGCCAGGATGTTGCCGCGCACGCTTCGGCACGTGGCAGCGGCAGGGTGGGCCGCACCGCGGCGGGCCGCTCCTTGGAGGAGGGTGCGGTCACGGCCGCGGTGCGGGCTTCCGTACGGCATCTTGACACGGAGTACGACGCCCTGCTGATGGCCGGGGTCGCCCGCAACGTGGCGCGGGTCCGGGTGGCGGCGGTGATCGAGGGGGTGCTGGCGTCCTGGTCCCGGCCTGACCGACCGGACAGGGCCTAGGACTCGTGGGCGGACCGGGCACGGCGGTAGAGGACGGCGCCGCCGAGGAGCAGGGCGGCGCTCGCGGGTACGGCGAACCCGACCACGGATCCGGCACCGGTCTGGGCGAGGCCCACCTGGGGTCCGGGCGTCTCGGGGGCCGGTGCGGGGGTGTGGGGCGCCGCGGGCTTCGGCGGGGTGGCGGGCCGCGGGCGGACGGGCGGCTTGCCGGGGGTGTTGGACGAGGAGTTGCCGGTGGCGGCGTTTCCGATACTGACGATGTTTACGGAGTTGCCGGTGACGTTGACGGGCAGATCGATGGGGACCTGGACGCCGTTGCCCGACAGGACACCAGGGGAATCCTTTCTGCCGCCTTCGGCGGTGGCACCGCCGGGCTGGTGGCCGTGGTGCGAACCGCCGCCCCCGTGCGAGGTGTTGGCGCAGGAGTTGCCGGACGCGGGGTTGAGCAGTCCGACGACGTTGACGGTGTTGCCACAGACGTTGACCGGGACATTCACCGGAAGCTGCACCGTGTTGCCGGACAGCACTCCGGGCGAACGAGCCGCACCGCCGTCCGCGTTGGAGTCGGCATGCGCGTATCCCGCCATGGCGAGCGCGCCACCCGCGAGCATCACGGTGGCCAGACCCTTTCGGTGAACCTGCCTCATGGGTTCCTGCCTTCAGGAGAAGTTCGCGGGCACTCGCCCGCACCCGAACCAACGTCCATGAGGCCATTCGGGTTATGGCAAATCGTTCTTTCACTCAATCGAGTGGGCGGCTTATCGAACTGGTCCCTTGGTGTCGACCGGACAGGGCCTAGCCGTCGTAGTCCTGGATCCGTCGGCCCTTCCGGCGTTCGGTCAACGCGGGCAGCTGCTCGGTGAGTTCGACCACGATCGCAGGCAGGTCGAGCGTCAGCAGCCGCCGGTCCCGCATCAGCACCCGCCCGTCGACGACTGTGGTCCGTACATCCCCGGAGCGGGCGCTGTGCACAAGCGTCGCCGCGATGTCGTGCATCGGCTGGGTGTGCGGCCCGCTCAGATCCACCAGGATCAGATCCGCCCGCCGCCCCGGCGCGAGCGCGCCGATCTGCTCGCCGAGCCCGATAGCCCGCGCACTCTGCGTCGTCGCGTGATCGAGCGCCTGGCGCGCGGTCAGCCAGGCCGGGTCCCCCTCCGCGGACTTCTGCACCAGCGCGGTGAGCGCCATGCTCTCCCACACGTCGAGGGTGTTGTTCGACGCGGCCCCGTCGGTGGCGAGCCCGACGGGAATCCCGACGGATGCGAGCGCCCGGACCGGCGTCGTGTCCCAGGCGAACTTGAGATACCCCCTGGGCGCGCTGGCGACCGCGATCCGCCCGGCGCCCCGCTGCAGAACGGACAGGTCCTTCTCGGTGATCCCGGTTCCGTGCGCGATGAGCACATCCACGTCCAGCAGACCGGCCCGCTCCAGCACCTCGATCGGCGTACGCCCGCACCGCGCAAGGCTGTTGTCCGTCTGGCCCTTGTTCTCGGCGGCATGGATGTGCACCAGCAGCCCGTGCCGGCGCGCGAGCCCGGCGGTGGTCTCGAGATCCTCGTCGTCGACGGTGTACGGGGCGTGGGGAGCCAGCGATGTGGTGATCCGGCCATCGGCCGCACCCCGCATCCGCAACGCGAAGTCGAGCGACCGCTCCCGCCCCTCGGCACCCTGACTGGAGAAGTACGCCCAGCCGAGATTGGCCCGCAGCCCGCTGTCCACCACCGCGGCGGCGACCTTGTCCATCGAGAAGTAGTGATCGGCGAACGCCGTGACCCCACCCCGGATCATCTCGGCACAGGCGAGCCGCGCCCCCAGCTCGACGACCCGGTCGGTGAGGTTGGACTCGATGGGCCAGATCCAGTCGTTGAACCACTCCTCCACCGGCATGTCCTCGGCGACTCCGCGCAGGGCGACCATCGGTGAGTGCGTATGGCAGTTGATGAGTCCGGGCATGGCGAGCTGCCCACGGCCGTCGATGCGCTCGACGGCGGGGACTTCGGCGGCGGCGCCGGCGGACGTGACGGCCTCGATGACCGCACCGCGTACGACGACGGCCGCGTCCTCGACGAAGTCGATCTCGCCCTGCTCCCCGTGTACGAGGGCGATGCACCCTTCGATGACAAGTTCGGCGGGCCGGCCGGCGTCCGCAGCAGCCATCTGTTCCTCCTTCTGACTTCTGACGTCATGGGGTTCTCAGTGTGTCGGCATTTCCGGGGCGTCGAGCCGTGCCAAGGTCAGCGCGCACGTGACAGCCCGCCGTGCACCCGCCACGCAGAACCACCGAAGGAAGGGATCCCCACCCGTGCCCACCTTGAAGCAGCGCACCCTGCTCGCCGTCGCCGGTGCGACCGTCGCCGTTCTGGGGGTGAGCGCTCCCACGGCCTCCCCCACGGCCTCTCCCTCGTCCCGGAGCGCGACGGCCGAGGCGCGCGGCTCGGCGTATCTCGAGACGCGGCTGTTCTTCGGCACGGAGCGGCCCGACGGCGGGCCCGATGTGACCGACGCAGAGTTCATGGCCTTCGTCGACAACTCGGTCACGCCGAGCTTCCCGTCCGGGCTGACGATCCAGGACGGCCGTGGGCAGTGGCGGGACTCCAACGGCACCATCGAGAAGGAGCGTTCGTACGAGCTGATCCTGCTCTACCCGGCCGCGGAGGCACACGTACGCCACCCGCAGATCGAGCGGATCCGCGAGGCCTACGCGGCGGCGTACGCACAGGACTCGGTGGCCCGGCTGGACGAGCCGACGCTCGCCGACTTCTGATCAGTAGCGAACGGGCAGAGTCAGCAGCCCCCGTGCCCGCATCGAGGGGCGCCGGCGCAGCTCGCTCACCGGGGCGTCGAGCTCCAGCCGCGGAAACCGCTCGAGCAGCGCGGCGAGAGCGATCTCGGTCTCCATCCGGGCCAGGGGTGCGCCCAGGCAGTAGTGGATGCCGTGCCCGAGCGCGAGATGGCCGGTGGCGTCACGGCCGATGTCGAGGCGGTCAGGGTCGGTGAAACGGTGCGGGTCGCGGTGGGCGGCCGCGAGCGAGAGCAGGACGGTCCCGCCCGCCGGGATCGTGACGCCGCCGATGGAGATGTCCTCGAGGGGGAAGCGGCGGATGGCCAGCGGTGCGGGGCCGTCGTAACGGGCCAACTCCTCGACGGCGCCGGCCAGTCGGCCAGGGTCGGCGCGCAGCGCGGCCAGTTGGTCGGGGTGGCTGAGCAGGGCAAGCGTGGCGTTGCCTATGAGGTGGACGGTGTTCTCGTATCCGGCGAACAGGATGAGGAAGGCAAGGGACATCAGCTCGTCCTCGCTCAGCCGGTCTTCCTCGTCGCGTACCGCGATCAGGGCGGAGAGCAGGTCGTCGGCCGGCTCGGCGCGCTTGCGGGCGATGAGCTGGGTGAAGGACGCCAACAGGCCGCCGACCGCTTCCTTCGCCCGTGACGGCTCCGCAGGGTCCGGGGCAACCAGGGCATCGGTCCACGCCCGGAAATCGCGCCGGTCTTCCGGAGCCACGCCGAGCAGGTCGCAGATGACTCTGATCGGCAGCGGCGCGGCGTACGAGGCGATCAGATCGGCGCGGCCATTCGGGGCGATGGCGTCCAACAGCTGATCGGCTGTTCTCCGGATCGGCTCGCGCAGCTGCGCGACGCGGCGTGGGGTGAACGCCTGGGACACCAGACGCCGGATGCGGGTGTGGTCCGGCGGGTCCATGTTGAGCAGATTCGCGTCCAGCGCCGGCGGCAGCGCCATCCCCCGGTAATTGCCAGGTGCCGCGTTGCGCTTGTCCAGGGAGAGCCGGGGATCGGCGAGTGCCTGGCGTACGTCGTCGTAGCGGGTGACCAGCCAGGCCGGCAGACCGTCCGTCCCGGCGATGCGGTGGACGGGCCCAGCCTCGCGGAGGCGCGCGTACACGGCGTAGGGGTCGGCCACCAGCTCGCTCGTGGGATCTTGGAGTGCCATGTCCCCAGCCTAGACAAGCGACTTGTCCGGCTCAGCAGTGGGAAGTTCTCCTCCATGACCGATCGCCCACTGCTCCTCCTCGACGTCGACGGCCCCCTCAATCCGTACGCGGCCCGCCTGCCGCGTCTGCGCGGCTACACGACCCACCGCCTGCACCCCGCGAACTGGCTCTCCCGCCAGACCCCCGGCTCCCGCCGCCACCGCCGCGGCCTGCGGGTCCGCCTCAACCCTGCCCACGGGGCGCGGCTGACGGACCTCCCCTTCGAACTGGCCTGGGCGACCACCTGGATGCACGAGGCCAACACCATGATCGCCCCGGGCGTCGGCCTGCCCTCCGACCTCCCGGTGATCGAGTGGCCGGAACTCTTCGCCAAGGACCCGGACGGGCTCTACTGGAAGACCCGGCCGCTGCTGGCCTGGGCGTCGGGCCGCCCGTTCGCCTGGGTCGACGACATGATCACGGACCTGGACACGGCCCATGTCGCGGCACACCACGACGCACCGGCGCTGCTGCTGCGGATCCACCCGGGGCGGGGGCTGCGGGAGGCGGACTTCGCGGCGCTGCGGGAGTGGGCGCTCACCTGCCGAACAGAGCGGTGAGTGCCCCCACCGGGTCGGCGTCCGGGGTGCCGCGGGGCCACCAGTCCTCGCGGTCCGCGTCCGACTCGTAGCCGTACCAGAGGCCGTCGCGGCCGAAACGGAGTTGGAGCGAGCGGGTGGAGAGGTGGTTGCGCCAGGGGCGGAAGTGCGGGAAGTCCGCGGCGATCAGGGCCGGGCGGGCGCGGTCGAAGGGGCCCGCGGGTGGGTCCCAGGGCTCTTCGAGTACGGAGAGGGCAGCGAGGCCGCCCTGCCGCCAGGCGGCCACCGCGCGGGCCAGGTCGGTGGGGGTGTGGTCGGTGGCGGCCGCCAGGTCGCGGTAGAGGGCACGGGTGGAGGCGGTCAGGCCCGAGCCGGGGTGGGCGGCGGCCAGCCGGACCGCGTCCTGCCACCGGGTGAGTTGGGCCGTGGGGTCGGAGCCGGTGATGAGGAGGCTGTGGGCGCGGGCGGCCGCCTCGGTGGCGAGAAGGTCCAGGGCGAGGGGGTCGGGCGCGCCCGGGGTTTGAGGGTAGGCCGGGGGGCGGCCCGGATGTGCGGGCGGGGCGAACGGGGGCGGCAGGGGCGGGAGCACTCGGGGGGCAGCGGCGTCGAGGGCCGGGACCGTCGGTACGGGGGTGCCGGACGCGGCGCCGGTGCGTTCGGCCGCGGACCGGGTCGCGTTGCGGTGCGAGAGGTCTGCGAGGATCTCGCGTTCGCCACGCCCCCGCATCAGGAAAAGCACGAACGGGTCCTCGTCGAGCAGCCGGGCCGTCTGGTAGCAGAGCGCGGCCGCGTGCTTGCAGGGGTAACCGTCGTCCGGGCAGGAGCAGTCGGGGATCAGGTCGCCGGGCGTGGGCAGCAGATCCGCCACCGTCGCCAGGGCGTGCGGCACATCCTTGTCGAGCAGCGCGGCGATGTGGTCGGGACGTGCTGCCGCCGCGGCCAGGAAGCCGTCCCAGTCGTCGTCGGTGAGCGTGCGCAGTCGGATCTCCGTGCGGTACGGGCGGGGTCTGCTGCCGTGGACGTACGCCATGACCCGGCCCGGCGTGACCGTGATCGCGTCGACATGGCCGCGGCCCGCATACGCACGGCCCCGGCTGAGCCGGGCGCGGTCCAGGGCCGTGTCCTCCAGGGCCTCCACCCATGCGTTGCCCCACCAGCTCGACGCGAACTCCTCGCCGTCCAGGGGCTGCAGGGCGGGGAACGTACGACGGCGGTCGTCGTGGCGGGTGTCGGCGAACCGGGCCGGGGTGCGCGGTGTCATGACTGCCTCCGCAGCGAGACGAGGTCGGCCAGCTCGCGGTCGGTCAGCTCGGTCAGTGCCGCCTCTCCGGAGCCAAGGACCGCATCGGCCAACGCCCGCTTGGACGCGAGCATTTCGGCGATGCGGTCCTCCACCGTGCCCTCCGCGATCAGCCGGTGAACCTGGACGGGCTGGGTCTGGCCGATGCGGTACGCACGGTCCGTCGCCTGCTCCTCGACCGCCGGATTCCACCAGCGGTCGAAGTGGACGACATGGCCCGCCCGGGTCAGATTCAGCCCGGTGCCGGCCGCCTTGAGCGACAGGATGAAGACCGGAACCTCGCCGGACTGGAAGCGGTCGACCATGCGCTCCCGCTCCGCCACCGGCGTTCCCCCGTGGAGGAGTTGGGACGGGATCGCCCGGGAGGAGAGATGCGCCGACAGGAGGCGGGCCATCGAGACGTACTGGGTGAAGACCAGGACCGAGCCGTCCTCGGACAGGATCGTCTCGAGGAGCTCGTCGAGGAGGGCGAGCTTGCCGGAGCGGCCTGCCAGCCGGGCCCTGTCCTCCTTGAGGAACTGCACGGGATGGTTGCAGATCTGCTTGAGCGCGGTGAGCAGCTTCATCACCAGGCCCCGCCGTGCGATGCCCTCCGCGCCCTCGATCGCCGCCATCGTCTCCCGCACGACCGCCTCGTACAGCGAAGCCTGCTCGCGGGTGAGCGCGACGGGATGATCGGACTCGGTCTTCGGCGGCAGCTCGGGCACGATGCCCGGATCGGATTTCTTGCGGCGCAGGAGGAAGGGGCGTACGAGACGGGACAGGCGCTCCACCGCGTCGTCGTCCTCGCCGTTCTCCACCAGGCGGGCGTGGCGGGAGCGGAAGGCCTTGAGCGGGCCGAGCAGCCCCGGGGTCGTCCAGTCCAGCAGGGCCCACAGCTCGGAGAGGTTGTTCTCCACGGGGGTGCCGGTCAGGGCGACCCTGGCGGGGGCCGGGATCGTGCGCAGGGCCTTGGCCGTCGCCGAGAACGGGTTCTTGACGTGCTGTGCCTCGTCGGCGACGACCATCCCCCAGGTGTGCGCCGCCAGTTGCTCCGCGCTCGTACGCATCGTGCCGTACGTGGTGAGGACGAAGCCGCCGTCGCGCCCCGGCAGGGCGCGGTCGGCGCCGTGGAAACGTCGCACGGGCACACCGGGGGCGAAGCGCTCGATCTCCCGCTGCCAGTTGCCGAGCAGCGAGGCCGGGCAGACGACCAGCGTGGGGGCCTCGCGGTCGCGGTGGAGATGGAGGGCGATCAGTGTGACCGTCTTGCCGAGACCCATGTCGTCCGCGAGACAGCCGCCGAGCCCCAGCGAGGTCATCAGGTCGAGCCAGGCCAGACCGCGCAGTTGGTAGTCGCGCAGGGTGGCGGCGAGGCCGGACGGGGGTGCGACGGGGGTGGAGGCCGCGACGAGCCGGTCGCGCAGGCTCGCCAGCGCGCCCGTCGGCACCGCCTCCACCGTCTCGCCGTCCACCTCGGCCGTGCCGGTCAGCGCCACGGCCAGCGCGTCGACGGGCTGCAGCAGTCCCAACTCCCGCTTGCGCGCCTTGCGTACGAGATCGGGGTCGACCACCACCCACTGGTCCCGCAGGCGCACGATCGGGCGGTGCGACTCCGCGAGCGTGTCCATCTCCTGCTCAGTCAGCGGATCGCCGTCGAGCGCCAGCTGCCAGTTGAACTTGAGGAGTTCCTCGCTGTCGAAGAACGGTGTGCCGTCCGTCGCCGAGCCGGGCGCCGGGCGCACGACAGCGGCGGCCGAGAGCGTACGCGCCAGCTCCTTGGGCCAGTGCACGGCCACCCCTGCCGCGGCCAGCCGCGCCGCCCCCGGTCCGAGCAGTTCGTACAGCTCGTCCTCGGTCAGCGGCAGCACATCGGGCACGTCCCGCTCCAGCACGCGGGCGAGCGGCGGCCAGACCCGGGCCGCGCGGCGCAGCGCAAGGACCGCGTCGATCCGGGCACGGGGCCCGAAGTGCTCGTCCCCGTCGCCCGCCCAGAGCCGGGCCGCGTCGATGACGAGCGTCGGATCGGCGAGGCTGTGCACCTGGACGAGGGCCGCACCGGCGGTGCGGTGCGCGCCGTCCTCCTCCGCGATGTCCGCCGCGTCCCCGGTGCCCGCCGTGTCTGTCGTGTCCGCCGTGTCGAAGAGCTCGAACGCGGACAGGTCGAGGCGGAGCGAGACCCGCACGCCCGCGTCCATGCCTGCGGCAGCCTCCGCCGCCCACTCCCGCGCCCCCGGCAAATGCTGGGGAGCCACGGCCGCGAAGGGCGCCCCCGCCGCATAGGCGGCCGCAGGCGTGCGCGGCAGGGTGTCTGCCACCGCATCGAAGAAGGACCGCACCAGTGCTTCGGGCTCGTGCAGCCGCAGCGGCTTCAGCCCGGGGACGGGAGCCGCATGCGCTTCGTACGGCATGGCGGCTGCGATGGCCCGCAGCTGGGCGATGTCGTCGGCGTCCAGGGGGCCCGAACGCCAGGCGTCATGATCGGTCGCGGTCAGCCCGGGCAGCAGCCTGCCGCGCGCCGCCAGATGAAGGGCGTGCAGGGCGGCGGCACCCCAGCAGGCCGCGGCCGGGTGCGCGCCCGGGTCATTGCGGGCACGGGCCAGCAGCGGCAGAGCCTCGGCGACGGGCAGCAGCACGGCAGGGACAGGACCGCTGCGGATGTCCGGGCCGTCGCCGTCGCGGCGTACGACGGTGAGCTCGTCGGTGGAGTCCTGGAGACGGTCGCCGTCGGGGTCCCAGAAGGCAACCCGGCCCTCGCGCGGCAACGCCGCCGGTACGAAGACCGCGGCGCAGGTACGCAGCGTCTCTCGCGGGTTCGGACGCGGATGCGGATTCAGAGTCGGATACGAATTCGGATACGAATTCGGATACGAATTCGGATACGAATTCGGCGTGCCGGACGTCATGGGTCACCTCCCTCCCGCAGGTCGTACGCAACGGCACCGAGGCACCGAAGCACTGATCTACGACCTTACGGCGGGGGTCTGACATTGGACGTCCGACGACTCAGGCCGCGGGCGGCAGCGGCAGCTCGACGGGCGGATCCACGGCCACCTCTTGCGCCGCCTCGGACGCCCTCTCGGCAGCCGACTCGGCCGACTCCACGGCCGGCGGCTCGGCGGACCCCGCCTCGACCTCGGCGGGCCGGGACTCGGCAGGCAGTTCCTCGGGCTGCGCCTGGGTGACCTGCGGTGGCTGCTGGGGCGCGGGCTGCTGCTGTGCGGGCTGCTGGGCACGCTCCAAGAAGCGCAGCAGCTCCACCGGGAACGGCAGCACCAGCGTGGAGTTCTTCTCCGCCGCCACGGCGACCACGGTCTGGAGCAGGCGGAGTTGGAGCGCGGCCGGCTGCTGGGACATCACCCCGGCCGCCTCGGCCAGCTTCTTGGACGCCTGCAGCTCCGCGTCGGCGTTGATGACCCGGGCCCGCCGCTCACGGTCGGCCTCGGCCTGCCGCGCCATCGACCGCTTCATGGCCTCGGGCAGGGACACGTCCTTGATCTCCACCCGGTCGATCTGCACGCCCCACCCCATGGCGGGACTGTCGATCATCAACTCCAGCCCCTGGTTGAGCTTTTCGCGGTTCGAGAGCAGATCGTCCAGATCGCTCTTGCCGATGATCGACCGCAGCGAGGTCTGCGCCATCTGCGAGACCGCGAACCGATAGTCCTCCACCTGCACGACCGCGTCGGCAGCGTCCACGACCTTGAAGTAGATCACCGCGTCGACACGCACCGTCACGTTGTCCCTGGTGATGCCGTCCTGCGCCGGCACCGGCATCGTCACGATCTGCATGTTGACCTTGTGCAGCCGGTCGACGATCGGAACGATCATGGTGAATCCCGGGCTGCGCACCTGGTCACGCAGTCGGCCGAGGCGGAAGACCACACCCCGTTCGTACTGCTTGACCACCTTGGCAGCCGCCATCGCGTACACGACGATGCCGGATGCGACCGCCACGCCCGCGACCACCAGCTCTTCGACCATCGGGGCACCCCCTACCGTCCGAGCCGGGTATTATTACCACGGTATGTCTGGTATACCCCCTGGGTCGAGTCTCTAGCCCTCGGCAGCAGCCCTCGGCCGTCCCTTGGCAGCAGCCCTCGGCCGGCTCTCGGGAGCCAGGCGCCCCGGGAACGGAGGAAGGCCGCACCCTGACGCGGGTGCGGCCTTTCCTGAGCCGGATTCCGGGCGGCGAGCAGGCGGCCACCCGTACCCCTTAGAGGCGCTTGCGGACAAGGGCGACGAGCTCCGCCGTGTGATTGCGGCGCACCCAGGCGATCCCGGCGAAGATGACGAAGAGAATGACGGGCGTGATCGCATACTGACCGTCGAACACGGTCACCTGGGTGATGAAGGCGCCGATCATCAGGCCCATGAAGGCGAGCGCCGACAGACCGGAGAGGATCGGGATCACCAGCGCGATCGCGCCGGCCAGCTCAAGACCGCCCGTCAGGTACATGAACCAGTCGCCGAAGCCGATCTTGTCGAAGGACTCTGCCGCCGAGGAGTGACCGATGAGCTTGGGCGTGGCGCTCGGGATCGCCATGAACAGCGCGAGCACGATCTGCAGCGTGCGCACCGCGAGGTGCGAGCGGCGGCTCAGGGTGGTTCCGGTAGCGGTGGCGGTGGCGGTGTTCGAGGTGGTGGCGGCGGTCGTGGCGGACATGATGGTCTCCTCCGGTAAGCGTTCCGTAGTGCTTTCGAGAGGTAGACGGCGAAGGGGCCCGGGACTCATCGCTCCACCGGGCCTCAATTCAAAAAACTTCAACTCCGCATGACCGACGACCACTTCGGCCAGGCCGACCGCCCCTCGATCGCCCCACTACCGGACAGGCCGCGCCCTCACCCACGTACCGTCGTCCGTCAGATACGCTTCCACAGCCAGCCCCGCCCGTCCGAGATGCCCCTCGAAGTCCTCCTTGGTCAGCGGCCGCGTCCGGAACGTCTGCGTCCAGCGGGCGTCCGGGAAGATGTACTCGGCGTGCACGGAGTTCACGCCGTCGCCGACCGGCTCCGATGACGCGATGCGCACCGTGTACCCGGCCGGATCCACCCGCTCGCGCGGCACTCTGGTGTGCCAGTCCAGGCCCTCACGCTGGATCAGTACGCAGCCGTCGTCCTTGACATGACGGCGGCAGGTCCGCAGCAGCCCGTCACGCACCTCGTTCTCACCGGTGTGCACCAGGTACGACGCGAGCATCACGACGTCGAAATCCTCGTCCAGCTCCAGCGTCTCGATCGGGCTGCGTACGGTACGCCGCGCGCCCTTGATCTGCGCCAGCATCTCCGGAGACTCGTCAACGGCCGTCACGGCGAAGCCGCGCTTCACGAGCGAGTGGGTCACCCGGCCCGCCCCGCTGCCCAGTTCGAGGATGCTCGCCCCCGTCGGAACGGCGGCTTCGATGATGTCCGGCTCGCTGCCCACGGCCAGCCGTGTGTACAGCTCGACGGCACAGCCGTCGGGTGTGATCGCTCCTGGTCCTGTCCCCTGGTGTCCCTCACGCATCTGTCCGCTCATGTCAGGCAGAACGAACGGCGCGTGGACGGCCGTTCCCTCGGAAGGGCTCAGATCTCCAACCAGCCGTGCCCGCAGTGCCAGTGACGGCCCGCCCGCAGATGGTCGCCGATCGCACGCTCCAGCGTGGTGCGCCTCGGCAGCGTGTCCGGCGGCAGCTCCGGGTCACCGAACACAAAACCGACCGCATCGCCGTCGTCGGCCTCCTTGATCTCGTACGCCGTACGGAAGCGGTCCTGGAAGCGGATGATGTTGGATTCCTCCGGCAGATACCCGGCGAGCTGCGGGTCGAGCAGCCAGGAGTGGCAGACGGCGATCCGGTACGGCTCCTCGGGGAAGTGGCGGGCGAAGAACTCCCGGCCGAGCGCCAGGGAACGGTCGCAGGCCTCGGGTGTGATCGGCCCGAGGAAGCCGGGGACATGCACATCCAGGGCGAAGTCCTCGGGCCCGAACGGCAGCCCGGCGGCCCGCACGGCCTCGCCGGTACGGCCGCCGAGCCGGGAACGCTGGAACTGCAGCCGCCCCAACTGGTAGATCTCGCCCCGGAAGTGCAGGGCCAGCCAGCCCGGTATCGAAAGACCGCCCACCCCCCGGCGTCTGCGGTGTACGGCCATATGGCGGCCGAGATCGGCGAGCGTGCGCCGGGAGATGTCGTCCGGCACGGAGCGCTCGCGGTGGTACGCCCGTACCTGCGGCAGCGCCGCGACCAGGACGTACACCGGGAAGAAACGGGCCAGCGCGCCCGAGTCCTCGGGCATCCGCGGCGGCTCCCCGCCACCGCCCGGCCTGCCCATGTCCTTGACCAGCCTCTGGACGCCCGCATCGAGGAGCCTGCGCAGCCCGGGGTCCGTGGTCACCCGCCCCCGCAGCGCCAGGAGTTCGTTGATGTCCTCGTGCGGCACCGCCAGATCCAGCAGGACCTCGGCCAGCTCGTCCGTCTCCGGCAGCTCCACCCACGCGCCTGCGCCTGTCACCGCCGGCTCCTACCCTCCGGGCCGGCCGAGCGGAAAGCGCCGGCCAGGGCGGCACCCGAAGCGGGTGCATCCTGGAAGGCAGGAGATGCGATGGCCATGCGCACTGGGAGTGAACCGACGACTGCACGCAGTCCCCTGCGGCTGCGGTTCTGGCTGAGTGTATGGGGGCTGATCTGGGCCGCCTCGGGCACGGCGATCTTCACCCTCGCGGACCACCCGGGCTGGGCAGCGGCCTGCGGTGTACTGCTGCTGATCGTCACGGTCGACCTTTTCATGGTCCTGCACCACATCCACCAGGGCCCGCACTGGCAGCCGGGCCGCGACATCCCGCCGTACGAACCGGACCATGGCAACCGCCGCCCGCGGCCGGGTCACTAGGCCCTGTCCGGGTCCAGCCCTGTCACGCCTCGCCGTCGAAGCGTGCCGCCTTCAGATACTCCGGCTTCGGGTCCAGCGCCGCCGCCAGGCGGAAGTGGCGCGTGGCCTGGTCCGGACGGCCTGCCCGCTCGAAGGTGCGGGCCAGTGCGAAGTGGGCGAAGGCATTGTCCGGCTCGCGTTCCAGAACCAGCTCGAACTCGAGCTCGGCCGGGCGCAGTTGGGCCGCGGCGAAGAAGGCGCGGGCGCGCAGCAGCCGGGCCGCCGTGTTCTCGGGGTGGGCAGCGATCACCGAGTCCAGCAACTTGACGGCGCCGCGCGGATCCCTCGCGGCAAGCAACTGCTCTGCCGCGCGGTAGTCGATGACGTGCGTCTCCGGATTGCTCTTGGGCACGGTCGCATCCTTCCCCTCGCTGCACGGTTCCAACACCGCCTCCGGCAGCGGTATTCCGATCAAAAGCCTGCACCACCGAGCGAGATGGAGGCTGACGGACGGCTAACGGGAGCCCGGCTCCGAGGCGACAGCCCGCTCCTTCAGCTCCGCCCAGACCTTCCGCACCTGCGGTTCCAGCTGCTCGAGTGGCCCGTCGTTGTCGATGACCAGATCGGCGATCTCTAGCCGCTGCTCGCGCGTGGCCTGCGCGGCCATCCGGGCACGCGCCTCGGACTCCGTCATTCCGCGCAGCCGCACCAGCCGGTCCAGCTGTGTGTCGGGCGACGCGTCGACGACGACCACCAGGTCGTAGAGCGGTGCCAGTTTGTTCTCGGCGAGCAGCGGTACGTCATGAACGACGACCGCGTCCGGCCCGGCCGCCGCCTCCAGCTCCATCGAACGCGCCCCGACCAGCGGGTGGACGATCGCGTTGAGCGTCGCCAGGCGGTCGGGGTCGGCGAAGACGATCGAGCCGAGTTTGGGCCGGTCCAGCGTGCCCTCGGGGGTGAGGATCTCCGGGCCGAAGGCCTCAACGACGGCCGCGAGCCCGGGTGTCCCGGGCTCCACAACCTCGCGGGCGATCTTGTCGGCGTCGATCAGCACGGCTCCGTACGACTCGAGGAGACGGGAGACTTCGCTCTTGCCGGCGCCGATTCCGCCGGTCAGGCCCACCTTCAGCATGGCCCGCAGCCTACGCGAGCGGGTCAGGAGTCACCCTCCCGCTCCGCGAGGAAGCGTTCGAATTCACGGCCGATCTCGTCCGCGGACGGCAGATCCACCGGCTCAGCGACCAGACTGCCCCTGGTCTCGGCGCCCGCCATCGCGTCGTACTGGTGCTCAAGGCCCTGGACCAGGGCCACCAACTCCTCGTCGCCCTCGCCGATCTGGCGCTCGATCTCGGTCTGGGTGCGGTGCGCTTCCGTACGCAGCGAATGCGCGACGCCCGGCAGAACGAGGCCCGTGGCCGCAGTGATCGCCTCCAGGGCGGTCAGCGCGGCGTCCGGATAGGACGAGCGGGCCACATAGTGCGGCACATGCGCGGCGACACCGAGGACGTCGTGCCCGGACTCCATCAGGCGGTACTCCACCAGCGACTCGGCGCTGCCCGGCACCTGCGCCTCGTCGAAGGGGCTGCGGTGACCCGGCATCAGGTCCGTGCGGTTGCCGTGCGGGGTGAGGCCGACGGGTCGGGTGTGCGGGACGCCCATCGGGATGCCGTGGAAGTTGACCGCAAGCCGCACTCCCAGCCGCTCGACGATCTGTCCGACAGCTGCGGCGAAGCGCTCCCACTCGACGTCCGGCTCGGGGCCCGACAGCAGCAGGAACGGAGCGCCCGTGGCGTCCTGGACGAGCCGGACTTCCAGGCTCGGCGTGTCGTACGCGGTCCACCGGTCGCGCTTGAAGGTCAGCAGCGGGCGGCGGGCACGGTAGTCCACCAGCCTGTCGTGATCGAAGCGGGCCACCACCTGGTGCGGCAGTGTCTCCAGCAGGTTGTCGACGATCTGCTCGCCGGTCTCTCCCGCGTCGATGTATCCGTCGAAGTGGTACAGCATGACCAGGCCGGCCGACTCCTGCGCGAGCGCCATGTCGACGACGGCGAGGCCCTTCGGCTCCCATTCGTACAAACCCTGCGGATCAAGCACGGTTACCGCTCCTCCTTGTGTTCGTAGAGAAGAACGCCTGGTGACGCACGGGCATTCCCGCCTCACGCGATGAACACATGGCGGGGGAGGCTCAGTTCACGGCGGCGGATCCCCGGCGAGTTGGTCCGGACCTTGACATGTCCCGGGCCCATCCCTACCGTCACGAGCAATTCAGGGTTCAGAAACTCGCCCATCGTTTATGTATGAGAACGGGAAGGCACCCCACATGCGTACCCGAAACCTGCTCCCTGCCCTGCTTGCCGGGGCTATCGCCACCGGCGGTCTGTCATTGCTCGCCGCACCGGCACGAGCCGCCACGGTCATCGATGTGACCACGGCCGCCCGACTGAAGTCAGCGCTCTCGGCCGCCCGCCCCGGCGACACGATCCAGCTCGCCGACGGCACCTACACCGGGAACTTCAAGACCACCGTGTCCGGCACCTCCGGCTCCCGCATCACCCTGACCGGCTCGTCCAAGGCGATCCTCACGGCCGGCGGCGGCTACGGCCTCCACCTCAACGGCGCCTCGTACTGGACCGTCAAGGGCATCACCGTCACCGGCGGCCAGAAGGGGATCATGATGGACACCGCGGACGGCGTCGTCATCGACTCCGTAACGGTGCACGGCCTGGACATGGAGGGCGTCCACTTCCGCAAGTCCAGCCGCAACGGCGTCATCAAGAACTCGCGGATCTACGACACCGGCAACGACGGCAGCGGCCTGGGCGAGGGCGTCTACGTCGGCTCGGCGGGCGGCACCTCCGACCAGAGCGACAACGCGCAGATACTGAACAACACCATCGGTCCGGACGTCGGTGGCGAGGCCGTCGACATCAAGGAAGGCACCACCGGAGCGAAGATCGTCGGCAACACCTTCGACGGCCGCGGGCTCACCGGCGCCAACTTCGACGACTCCTGGGTCGACGTGAAGGGCAACGACGCCCTCGTCGAGAACAACACCGGCAAGAACACCACGAACAACGGCTACGAGACCCACACCCAGCAGAGCGGCTGGGGCTGCGGCACCGTCTTCCGCGCCAACACGTCGGATCTGACCGGCGCGACCGGCTCCAAGCAGCTCGCCGTCAACGTCACCAACTACAGCGCGAGCTGCCCGACGACCGTCTACGCGAGCAACACGGTCACGGGCGGCAAGGGTCTGACGAACATCTCCGTCACGCCATGACGCAGTAAGCACGCCATAACGCAGTAAGGCCCGCTCCCCAGGGGGAGCGGGCCTTACTTTCAGCTATTCACCAGCTGGTGCAGAGCGTCAGCTCTGGCCGCCGGCCAGCTTCTCGCGCAGGGCAGCCAGGGCCTCGTCCGACGCCAGGGCGCCGGAGTTGTCGTCCGACTCCGAGGAGTACGAACCACCCGAGACACCAGCGGCGGCACCCGCACCGGCGGCCGGGGCAGCAGCACCCTCGGCGGCGGCGGCCTCGTCGGCCTCACGGGACTTGATGACCTGGGCCTGGTGCTGCTCGAAGCGCTGCTGCGCCTCGGCGTACTGACCCTCCCACGCCTCGCGCTGGGTCTCGAAGCCCTCGAGCCAGTCGTTGGTCTCCGGGTCGAAGCCCTCGGGGTAGATGTAGTTCCCCTGGTCGTCGTACGACGCGGCCATGCCGTAGAGGGTCGGGTCGAACTCGACCGAGGCCGGGTCGGCACCGAAGGACTCGTTGGCCTGCTTCAGCGAGAGGCTGATGCGACGACGCTCGAGGTCGATGTCGATGACCTTGACGAAGATCTCGTCGTTGACCTGGACGACCTGCTCCGGGATCTCCACGTGGCGCTCGGCCAGCTCGGAGATGTGGACCAGGCCCTCGATGCCCTCGTCGACGCGCACGAACGCACCGAACGGAACGAGCTTGGTGACCTTACCCGGGACGACCTGACCGATCTGGTGGGTCCGGGCGAACTGCTGCCACGGGTCTTCCTGCGTCGCCTTGAGCGACAGGGAGACGCGCTCGCGGTCCATGTCGACGTCGAGAACCTCGACGGTGACTTCCTGGCCGACCTCGACAACCTCGGAGGGGTGGTCGATGTGCTTCCAGGAGAGCTCGGAGACGTGGACGAGACCGTCGACGCCACCCAGGTCCACGAAGGCACCGAAGTTGACGATCGAGGAGACGACGCCGGAGCGGACCTGACCCTTCTGCAGGGTGGTGAGGAACGTCTGGCGAACCTCGGACTGGGTCTGCTCGAGCCAGGCGCGGCGGGACAGGACCACGTTGTTGCGGTTCTTGTCCAGCTCGATGATCTTCGCCTCGAGCTCCTTGCCCACGTAGGGCTGGAGGTCGCGGACACGGCGCATCTCGACGAGAGATGCCGGCAGGAAGCCACGGAGGCCGATGTCGAGGATGAGACCACCCTTGACAACCTCGATGACCGTACCGGTGACGATGCCGTCCTCTTCCTTGATCTTCTCGATGGTGCCCCAGGCGCGCTCGTACTGGGCACGCTTCTTCGAGAGGATCAGGCGGCCTTCCTTGTCCTCCTTCTGGAGAACCAGGGCCTCGATCTCGTCGCCGACCTTGACGACCTCGTTCGGGTCGACGTCGTGCTTGATCGAGAGCTCGCGGCTCGGGATAACACCTTCGGTCTTGTAACCGATGTCGAGCAGGACCTCGTCCCGGTCGACCTTCACGATGACGCCGTCGACGATGTCGCCGTCGTTGAAGTACTTGATCGTCTCGTCGATCGCGGCGAGGAAGGCTTCCTCGTTACCGATGTCGTTGACCGCTACCTGCGGAGTGGTGGCGGTGGTCTCGGTGCTGCTCGTCATGTGGGAAAAGGCTCCGGTACGGACAGTGAGTCGTAGGTACTGCTACGCCGAGAGCCCGTATCGCAGCTGCAGAAGCCGGACAGCCTAGGAAGCGCCGCCCAAGAGAAGGGGGCGCCTCGTGAACCGAGGGGACATACATACAGATGCGAGCGCAGCCTGCTCTGTCTGAAGCGCGCAGGCCCGCAGCGCAACTTGTAGCATACGGGCGCAGCCAGGCATGGTCAATGCGCGAAGGCGCACACCCGGGGCGGAACGCCCCATACCCGCACAACCAACCACGCGGCGGCAGCCGCATATTGGCGCCGCGCCGAGGCCACAATGGCCGCCATCGGCCGCGCTGAACGCAAACTACAACGACGGTGACGATGTTCCAAGATTTCGAGCCGGAAGCCACTCGCCGTATTGCCGGCGATTCGGAGAGCAGCCGCGCGAGCCGCGGCTGGTGGGACCGGAACGCCGATGAGTATCAGACCGAGCACGGGGCGTTCCTGGGCGACGACCGCTTTGTCTGGGGTCCGGAGGGGCTCGACGAGGCGGATGCCGCACTGCTGGGTCCCGCCGGGTCACTGAAGGGGCTCGACATCCTGGAGATCGGGGCGGGTGCCGCGCAGTGCTCGCGCTGGCTGGCCGCCCAGGGCGCGCGCCCGGTGGCCCTGGACCTCTCCCACCGCCAGCTCCAGCACGCGCTCCGGATCGGCGACGACGTACCGCTGGTCGAGGCGGACGCGGGGGCGCTGCCCTTTCGGGACGGCTCGTTCGATCTCGCGTGCTCGGCGTACGGGGCGGTGCCCTTCGTCGCGGACCCCGTTCAGGTCTTCCGTGAGGTACGGCGTGTCCTGCGGCCGGGCGGGCGCTGGGTCTTCTCGGTCACCCACCCGATCCGCTGGGCGTTTCCCGACGAGCCGGGGCCCGAGGGTCTGTCGGTGGCCGCCTCGTACTTCGACCGCACTCCCTATGTCGAGCAGGACGAACAGGGGCGTGCGGTGTATGTGGAGCACCACCGGACGATCGGCGACCGGGTGCGGGACGTGGTGGCGGGGGGCTTCCGGCTGGTGGATCTGGTCGAGCCGGAGTGGCCCGCATGGAACAGCCAGGAGTGGGGCGGCTGGTCCCCGCTGCGCGGGAATCTGATCCCCGGTACGGCGATCTTCGTCTGCGAGCGTGACTAGGCCCACAGCTCGCCCGCTCTGAGCATGTTCACATCAGCTCCGGGGAATGACTGACGCGCTCGTACGTCGGACTGCTGTTCCCATCGGGGGTATGCATGCGCGTCTGCCCGGAGTGCGGAAAGAGCGAGGCCGTGGAGAGGGTGAGTGTCTTTCACGGCCGGATGTCCCCGGACGCGCCGCGCAGTGAGGAGTTCGCGCCTCCCCTGGCTGCCGAGGCGCAGTGGAGATGGTGGCTCGCCCTCGTCGTGGGCGGGGTCGCGTTGCTGGTCACCGGCGAGTGGCAGGGCGGGGCGCTCGCGATCGTCGTCGGGGGCGGCGGGCTGATCGTGGTGGAGTCTGCGGCGTCGCGGGCCCGGGTGGAACTGGCCTCCTGGAAGAACCGCATGATCTGCAAGGCCTGCGACAGGACCTTCGATCCCTGATCCGGCTCTGATCGGGCTCTCGTCGGCTCTGGTCCGTCCCTGATCCGTCTCTCGTCGCCTCTTGCGAGACTGGGGCCGTGATCCGCGACGACGCCCTCGCCGGCCTTCCCGTACAGACCGCCGTGCCCGCGCTCAGGCAAGCGCTCGACACACGCGGGTGCGCGGTGCTGTGCGCGCCGCCCGGCACCGGCAAGACCACGCTCGTACCGCTGGTGCTCGCCGGTCTGGTCGGCGGCGGTCCGCTGCGGCGCGTGCTGGTCGCCGAGCCACGGCGGATCGCGGCCAGGGCCGCCGCGCGCCGGATGGCCTGGCTGCTGGGCGAGAAGACGGGCGGCAAGGTCGGCTTCACCGTGCGCGGCGAGCGCGTGGTGGGGCGCGGGACGGTCGTCGAGGTGGTGACCACCGGCGTGCTGCTGCAGCGCTTGCAGCGCGACCAGGAGCTGGCCGGGATCGACGTGGTGATCATCGACGAGTGCCATGAGCGGCATCTGGACGCGGACACGGTGGCCGCGTTTCTGCTGGATGTACGGGCCGCTCTGCGGCCGGACCTGCGGCTGGTGGCGGCCTCGGCCACGACGGACGCCCTGGGCTGGGCACGGCTGCTGGGCGACGCGCCGGTGGTCGAGGCCGAGGGCGTCGCGCATCCGGTGGATGTGGTGTGGGCGCCTCCTGCCCGGCCGGTGCGGCCGCCGCACGGGATGCGGGTCGATCCCGCACTGCTGACCCATGTGGCCTCCGTGGTGCGGCGGGCGCTGACCGAGCGGAGCGGCGATGTGCTCTGCTTCCTGCCCGGCGTCGGTGAAATCAGCCGGGTGGCGGGCCAGTTGAGCGGTATCGACGCCGACGTGCTCCAGGTCCACGGACGGGCGCCTGCCGCGGTGCAGGACGCCGTACTGTCCGGGGGCTCGGGTCGCCGGGTCGTGCTCGCGACCTCGGTGGCCGAATCGTCGCTGACCGTGCCGGGTGTGCGGGTCGTCGTCGACTCGGGTCTGGCACGGGAGCCGCGCACCGATCACGCACGCGGGCTGAGCGCGCTGACCACGGTGCGGGCCTCGCAGGCGGCGGCCCGCCAGCGCGCGGGGCGGGCGGGCCGCGAGGCCCCGGGTGCGGTGTACCGCTGCTGGTCCGAGGCCGAGGACGCCCGGCTGCCGCGTTTCCCGTCCCCTGAGATCAAGGTCGCGGACCTGACGGCGTTCGCGCTTCAGGCCGCTTGCTGGGGTGACCCGTCGGCGGAGGGCCTGGCGTTGCTGGACGCACCCCCGGCCGGTGCGCTGGCCGCGGCGCAGTCGGTCCTGACGGCGATCGGCGCGGTGGACGCGACGGGCCGGGCCACCGAACGAGGCGTACGGATGTCCCGGCTCGGCCTGCACCCCCGGCTGGCGCGCGCACTGCTCGACGGCGCGCGGGAGGTGGGCGTACGCCGGGCTTCCGAGGTGGTGGCCCTGCTCAGTGAGGAGCCGCCGAGGGAGTACGGAGACGACCTGGCGGCGGTGTGGCGCACGGCGCGCCGCGGCGGCGACGGGTACGCGGGGCGCTGGAGAGCTGAGGTGGGCCGGCTGGCGTCGGCGCTCGGAAATCAAGCCCGTCCGGCGATTGAGGACACGCCTGAAGGCCGTACCGGGGGCCTGGGGGCGAAGCCCCCGGCTGCGGGAGCCGACGACGCCGTCGCCGGGGTCGTCGCCGCGCTCGCGTTCCCCGAGCGGGTGGCCAGGGCCCGCGGCGACGGTGCGTTCCTGATGGCGTCCGGGACCGGCGGCGAGCTCGTCGGGTCGGCGCTGCGCCGTGCGCCCTGGCTCGCCGTCGCCGTCGCCGACCGCCCTGCCCATGCCGCGTCGGCACAGATACGGCTCGCCGCCGTCATCGACGAGGACACGGCCCGTACCGCCGCCGCGCATCTGCTCGTCTCCGGCGAGGAGGTCCACTGGGAGAACGGCGATGTCGTCGCCCGCGAGGTGGAGCGGCTGGGGGCCGTCGAGCTCTCCGTGCGCGCGCTGAAGAACCCGGATCCCGCTCTCGTACGCGAAGCCCTGCTCGACGGGCTGCGGCGCGAGGGGCTCGGGCTCCTGCGCTGGACCCGCGATGCTGAGGGCATTCGCGAGCGGCTGGCCTTCCTGCACCGGGTACATGGTCCGCCCTGGCCGGATGTGTCGGACGCGGCGCTGCTGGACCGTACCGAGGAATGGCTGGAACCGGAGCTGTCCAGGGCCAGGCGCCGGGCCGATCTCGGGCGCATCCAGGCAGCCCAGGGCCTCCAGCGGCTGCTGCCGTGGGCGGGCGGCGAGGCGTCCCGCCTCGACGAGCTGGCGCCGGAGCGGATCGAGGTGCCGAGCGGTTCGCGGATCCGGGTCGAGTACGGCGGGGAGCAGCCCGTCCTCGCGGTCAAGCTCCAGGAGCTGTTCGGCCTGCGCGAGACGCCCACGGTCTCGGGTGTGCCGGTGCTGGTGCATCTGCTCTCGCCCGCCGGGCGGCCCGCGGCCGTGACCGCGGACCTGGCGTCGTTCTGGAAGGACGGATACCGGTCCGTACGGGCCGAGTTGCGCGGCCGCTACCCCAAGCACCCGTGGCCGGAGGATCCTTCGACGGCCGAGCCGACCCGGCACACCAAGGCACGCCTCGGCAGAGAGAGCTGACAGGGAGGCGTCAGACGGGCACCGGCTCCGGATCGCGTTCCGCCGCGGGCGCCCGCGGCCGGCGGCTGCGGGCCTCCAGGACCAGCGCGAGTGCCAGCAGGCCGGTGCCGAGAACCAGGAAGCCCCACGGCAGATACGACGTCATCAGCAGCACCATCCGGCGGTTGGACTTGACCAGGTCGACCGTGTAGTCCAGATAGTCGGGGCGGATCTTCACATGCCCGGCGAACACGGTGACCTTGTCCCGGCCGCCCAGCAGGGTGCCGCCGCGCAGCTCCTCCTTGTGGATCTCCTCGCCGTTGACGGGAGCGCCCGTGACCGGGTCGACCCAGAACATCCGCTTCGTCGTGTACCAGCGCGTGGTGCCGGTCTGCTTCTCCAGCGTGGTGGCGTCGACGCCGGGGATGGGCATCTTCTTCGGGTACGGCACCTTGGTCCAGGGGATGGTCTGCTCGAAGTAGTAGACCTCGAGCCCGCGGAACGTCCGCGTCCCCATGTAGTGGATGGGCGCCGACGTACGGGGCTGGGCGTCGAAGTACTCGTAGTCCCGTTTCTCGGTGAGGAACGGCCACTTGAACTCGATGCCCTCGCGCCGTACCGCGTCCCCGTCGACCATTTCCCCGGTGGCGTGAACGGGCGCCTGGCTGTGGGCGTCGAAGATGTAGCGCTCGGGGATCTGGGAGACCATCTTGCCGTCGGGTCCGGCGACATAGGAGAGGGCGTCCCAGACGACGACATCGCGGCCCGCACTGCGCTCGATCTTCTCGGACTCCTCCACATTGCCCTTGAGCGTCTGCACGATGGTGACCTTCTCGACCTGCTTCGACTGGAGGGAGCCGTAGTCGAGGAGGGTCGCGGGCTTCGCCTCGAGCACCATCTCCTGGTACTGGCTGGGCGGGATCTTCACCAGCCGCGGAAAGGCGTACCAGCGCAGCAGCGGCGAGAGAGCGGCGAAGAAGACGGCGAAGGCGAGGAGTACGAGGCTCGCTCTGCGGCGCATGGTCTGGCCCTCCTACTTCTTGGGGCCGGGGACGGTGGTCAGCAGCGGCTTCGGGGAGGTCTCGCCGGGGGGAGAGCCGATCGCTGAAATGCCGACGACCAGGATGAGGGCGGCCGCAAGCCCGATGGCGGCGGCGACGAGGGCGCGCATGCTCGGCCTCCCGGGGGCTCGGATCCGGATGGATCTGATACGGCGTCAGGGCGGGGGCACCGTAGCAATCGAGACGCGAGATGAGAACACGTTGCACCGCCCCTGTGTCGGCGGGCGACACAGGGGCGGTGCGGGAGTGCTGGGTTTCGGGGTCAGGCCGCCGGCGCTGCGACCTTGAGCTCGATGTCCACGGTCGCGCCGCCCGCGGTGGTGAGACGGAGCAGGAAGGTGCCCGTCTGGTCGTCCGCGAAGATCTTGGGGAGCTTCAGGACGCCGTTGGCGTCGGTCTTCAGGTCCGTGAGGGTACGGATCGTCTTGCCCTCGGCGTCCTTGAAGTAGGGGCCCTTGTCGTTCTCGGCCGGGTTGTCCGCGGCGGTGATCACGGTGGCCGTGACGGCGACCCCCGCGGCGACGGCGCCCTTGTAGGTGGCCTTGACCTCGCAGGTGTCGGCGTCCGCGAACTCCGTACCGGGGGCGGCCGTCAGGACCTTGTCGTCGGTCCTGGCGATGGCGTCCGCGGCCCGGACCGTGACGGTCGCGGTGAAGTCGACGGGGGGCAGCACGCGGCCGCCCGCGACCGTCGCCCGGAGGGTGAAGGTTCCGGTCTTCTCGCCCGCCTGGAGGGCGGGCGATGTGGCCGTGCCGTCGGTGCCGGTGTACAGGATCACACTCGCCTTGCCGCCGGTGAAGCGGGTGTCGGTCTCGCCGACGATCTCGAAGCGGACGGCCTGGGACGGGACGGCCTTGCCCGCGGTGTTCCTCACCCGCACCGTGGCCCGCCCGGTGAAGTCGTGGCCCGCCATGGTGCTCAGCTCGCCGGTGCCCGCGTCCTCGATACGGGAGACGGGCGACGGGGTCGGCGTGGGGGGCGGCGTCGGCGTAGGGGTCGGCGTGGGGGTCGGCTTGGGCGTGGTGCCACCGCCGGGCTTCGTCGGGGTCGGCGTCGGCTTCGGGGTGGTGCTGGGCCTGGGTGTGTTGCTCGGAGTGGTGCCGGAGCTCCCGGGCCCGTGGGAGATCGGCAGCACACCGGTGCCGTCCGGGACCTCGTGGGTGCCGCGCTTGTAGAACTCGAACCAGGACAGGACCGTACGCAGATACTCCTGCGAGTGGTTGTAGCCGAGGATCGCCCTGTCGAGGTCGGACTTGACCGCCAGGTCCCGGCCGTCGGCGCAGAGATAGCGCCCGGCTGCGAGTGCGGCATCGTAGATGTTGTTGGGGTCGCGGCGGCCGTCGGCGTTGGCGTCCTGGCCCCACTTCTCCCAGGTGGAGGGGATGAACTGCATCGGGCCGACCGCGCGGTCGTGCGTCGGGTCGCTGTCGTACGCGCCGTTGTCGGTGTCCGAGATGTTCGCGAAACCGACGCCGTCGAGGACGGGGCCGAGGATCGGCGAGAGCGTGGTGCCGTTGTCGTCGACATTGCCGCCGCGCGCCTGGCCGGACTCCACCTTGCCGATCGCGGCGAGCAGTTGCCAGGGCACATGGCACCCGGGATCGGAGCCCGCGATGGTCTGCTCGGCCTGCTTGTACGCCGCGAGGACGGTGGCGGGTACGCCCGATTCCGTCGGACCTGTCACGGGGAGATCTACAGAAGTGCCCGGTTTGTCGGGGGTGTTCAGCGGCGGAAGGTCCGTGTAGTAAGGGGAGTTGCCGGTGACCGGGGTGCCGGGCGGCGGGGTGACGTCGGAAGCACCCTGACTGTCACCCGTGGTGGCATGCGTGATGCCGGGCGCCCCTGAGGCGGAGAGTGCGGCCACTGCGGCCGCTGCCACGGCAGTGGTGGTGGCTCCCCTGCGCAGTCGGCGGCCGAATTGCGCTGCCATACGTCTGTTCCCTCCCCGGAGGCGGCTGCCCGCGCTCCCCAGCGCGGGACTCAGGTGACCCTACGGCAACTACGAGCCCCGGAACACCGACCCCTGACCGTTTTTCACCAGTTGGCCACCTCCGTGTCGCCCGCAATCCGGAGTTCGAACCCGGAGTTCGAACATCACGCATACTGGGCGTCAATGATCGACAAGGGTCCAGAGGGGTCCGGGTCGGGGCACCGGGTCCGGGCTCCACGTCCGGATTCCAGGTCCGGGTTCCAGGTTTCCAGGGGGCACCACCATGCCGTTCACGTTGAGCCATGCCGCGGCGGTGCTGCCGGGCATCCGCAGAAACGGGACCGCGCGCGGACCGCTGCTCGCCTCGGCCCTCGTGATGGGCTCGTTCGCCCCCGACATGACGTACTTCGCGGCAGGCGCCGTTCCGGGTGCGATGGAGTTCGGGACCGTCACCCATGCACCGCTCGGCGTGCTGACCGTGGATGTGGCGATCACGGCTGCGCTGGTGGCGGTGTGGGTGATGGTGCGTGAGCCGCTGGTGGCGCTGCTCCCGGCCGCCTGGCAGGGGCGGGTCCACGCCTTCGTACGGGGGTGTGTTCGGTCGCGGCGCACGGACCGGACTCCGGCGATGGCGCTGCGGTTCTATGTCTCGGCGGTGCTCGGAGCTAGCACGCATGTCGTGTGGGACGCCTTCACCCACCACGGCCGGTGGGGCACGCGGCTGCTGCCGGTCCTCAACGAGACGGCGGCCGGTCTGCCGCTGTACTCGTATGCGCAGTACGGCACTTCGGCGCTGGCGCTTGTGGCGCTGGTGTGGTTCGCGGTGTCCGCGCTGCACACGCAGCCTCCGGTCATCGCGCCCGCGTCGGTGCGGCTGCTGGACGGCCGGGAGCGATGGCTGGCGGCGACGCTGCTCGGGGCATGCGTGCTGCTCGGCGTCGTCCAGCGGTGTGCACGGTGGTACGCCTACTACGGGCAGGTCGACTCGCCGCTGGACATCATCCCGACCGCCTGCTTCGGGGCGGGGGCGGGGCTGGCGGTGGGCCTGGTGGTGTACGGGGCGGGGATGCAGTTGCGGGGACGCGCGGTGGAACGGGTCTGAGAGGGCGGACCCCCGGTACGCCCTTCGGGCGTAGTCCTCAAACGCCGGGCAGGCTGAACATTCAGCCCGTCCGGCGTTTGAGGCGCGGGCGTCCGGGGGGTCAGTGCGCCGCGGACTCCCAGTCCGGGCCCACTCCCACCGAGACATCCAGCGGCGCACTCAGCGACACCGCCGAGGACATCTCCTTGCGGACCAGCTCCTCGACCCGCTCCCGCTCGCCCGGCCAGATCTCCAGCACGATTTCGTCGTGGACCTGGAGCAGCAGCCGGGAGGAGAGCTTCGCCTCCCGCAGCGCCCGGTCGACATTCAGCATCGCGACTTTGACGATGTCCGCCGCGGTGCCCTGGATCGGGGCGTTGAGCGCCATCCGCTCGGCCGCCTCGCGGCGTTGGCGATTGTCGCTGTTCAGGTCGGGCAGATAGCGGCGGCGGCCGAGCATCGTCTCGGTGTAGCCGGTCACCCGGGCCTCGACGACGACGCGGTGCAGATAGTCCCGTACGCCACCGAAACGCTCGAAGTAGGTGTCCATCAGGCCGCGCGCCTCGGCGGGATCGATGTTCAGCTGCTGAGAGAGGCCGAACGCCGAGAGCCCGTAGGCCAGTCCGTACGACATCGCCTTGATCTTGCGGCGCATCTCGGCGTCGACGCCGGACTTGTCCACGGCGAACACCTGCGAGGCGACGGTGGTGTGCAGGTCCTCGCCGGAGGCGAACGCCTCCAGCAGGCCCTCGTCCTCCGACAGATGGGCCATCACGCGCAGTTCGATCTGGCTGTAGTCGGCGGTCATCAGGGACTCGAAGCCCTCGCCGACGACGAAGCCGCGGCGGATCGCGCGGCCCTCGTCGGTGCGCACCGGTACGTTCTGCAGGTTCGGGTCGGTGGAGGAGAGCCGGCCGGTCGCCGCGACGATCTGGCTGAAGCTGGTGTGCACACGGCCGTCGGACGCGATCGTCTTGATCAGGCCCTCGACGGTGACCCGCAGCTTCGCCTGCTCCCGGTGGCGCAGCATGAGGACCGGCAGCTCGTGCTCGGTCTGGCCGGCCAGCCAGGCCAGCGCGTCCGCGTCCGTGGTGTAACCGGTCTTGGTCTTCTTGGTCTTGGGCAGATTCAGCTCACCGAAAAGGACTTCCTGGAGCTGCTTGGGCGAGCCGAGGTTGAACTCGTGCCCGACGGAGGCGTGCGCCTCCTTCACCGCCTGCTGCACCGCGCCCGCGAACTGCTGCTCCATGGCCTCCAGATGGGGCCGGTCTGCCGCGATGCCGTGCCGCTCCATGCGGGCGAGCAGGGCGGAGGTGGGCAGTTCGACATCGTGCAGCAGCCCGGCCGCGCCGACCTCGGCCAGTCGCTCGGTGAAGGCGTCGCCGAGGTCGAGGACCGCGCGGGCCTGCGACATCAGGGCGTCGGCCTCGGCCTGCTCGTCCTCCGAGCCGAAGGCGAGCTGGCCGTCGGCCGCCGCCGGGGCGAGCTCACGGCCCAGATACTCCACGGAGAGTGCATCCAGAGCGAAGGAACGGCGGCCCGGCTTGACCAGATACGCGGCGAGCGCGGTGTCCATGGAGACGCCGTCGAGGTTCCAGCCGTGCTCCGGGAAGACCCGCATCGCGTTCTTCGCGTTGTGCACGATCTTGGGCCGGTCGGCGTCGGAGACCCAGGCGGCGAAGGCCTGCTCGTCCGCCTCGTTCAGCTGGGTGGTGTCGAACCAGGCGGCCTGGCCCGTGGCCGAGGCGAGCGCGATCTCGGCGACGCTGCCGGTGCCGAGCGCCCAGGTGTCGACGGTGGCCACGCCGAGCGGCTGGGTGCCGTGCTCCTGAAGCCAGGGGGCGAGCTCGCCGGTGCCGAGCACCTTGCCGTCCAGCTCGACGCCCGCGGCGGGAGCCGGGGCCTCGTCCTCCTCCGCGCCCGGGTCGACCGCGAGGAGCCGCTCGCGAAGGCTCGGGTTCCGGATCTCCAGTACTTCCAGGAACCCCTTCAGCGCGGTCCTGTCGTACGGCGCGCGCTCCAGGTCCGCGACATTCTTCGGCAGCTCGACGTCCCGCACCAGCTCGGTGAGGTGGCGGTTGAGCTTGACGGATTCCAGGTGGTCGCGCAGGGCCTGGCCGACCTTGCCCTTGACCTCGTCGGCGCGCTCGACCAGCTCCGCGAACGAACCGAACTGACTGATCCACTTCGTGGCGGTCTTCTCGCCGACGCCGGGGATGCCGGGCAGGTTGTCCGACGGGTCGCCGCGCAGGGCGGCGAAGTCCGGGTACTGCTGGGGGGTGAGTCCGTACTTCTCCTGGACCTTCTCCGGGGTGAAGCGGGTCAGCTCGGAGACGCCCTTGGTGGGGTAGAGCACGGTGGTGTGTTCGCTGACCAGCTGGAAGGAGTCCCGGTCGCCGGTGACGATCAGCACCTCGAAACCGGCGGCCTCGGCCTGGGTGGCGAGGGTGGCGATGATGTCGTCGGCCTCGAAGCCGTCCACCGCGAACCGGACGGCGTTCATGGTGTCCAGGAGTTCGCCGATCAGCTCGACCTGGCCCTTGAACTCATCAGGGGTCTTGGAGCGGTTCGCCTTGTACTCGGGGAAGTCCTGCGAGCGCCACGTCTTGCGGGAGACGTCGAACGCCACCGCGAAATGCGTAGGCGACTCGTCGCGCAGCGTGTTCGCCAGCATCGACGCGAAGCCGTAGATGGCGTTGGTCGGCTGGCCGGTCGCGGTCGTGAAATTCTCCGCGGGCAGCGCGAAGAACGCCCGGTACGCCAGGGAATGCCCGTCCATGAGGAGCAGGCGCGGTCGGTTGTCTGCGGTCTTCTTCGATGCCGTCTCAGCCACGTCCACGATCCTGCCACGTACCACTGACAATCCCGACCGTGGGAAGAACCGTGACAGGATCGGATACGTACGGCAGCAGAAGCAGGCTCAAGGGAGAGCACGATGGCCAGCAAGCCGCCCGCAGGTGATCCGGTCCAGGACGCTCCGCAGGTCGCGGCCCCGCAGCACGCGGCCGCCGGCCTCCCCGCCATCGGGCACACGCTGCGCATGGCTCAACAGCAGATGGGGATGCGCCGTACCGCGCAGACTCTCCTCAAGGTCAACCAGAAGGACGGCTTCGACTGTCCGGGCTGCGCATGGCCCGAGGAGGACAAGCGGCACACGGCGGAGTTCTGCGAGAACGGCGCGAAGGCGGTCGCCGAGGAGGCGACGCTGCGCCGGGTGACGCCCGATTTCTTCGCCGCGCACACCCTGGCCGACCTCGCCTCGCGCAGCGGTTACTGGCTTGGGCAGCAGGGCCGCATAACCCAGCCCATGCTTCTCGAAAGAGGGGCTCTCCCCGAAGGGGCCGATCGGTACGAAGCGATCACCTGGGAGCGGGCCTTCGCGATCATCGCCGAGGAACTCACTGCGCTCGACTCCCCCGACGAGGCGCTCTTCTACACCTCGGGCCGCACGAGCAACGAAGCCGCCTTCCTGCTCCAGCTCTTCGCCCGCGAGTTCGGCACCAACAATCTCCCCGACTGCTCCAACATGTGCCACGAGTCCTCGGGCTCGGCGCTCACCGAGACGATCGGCGTCGGCAAGGGCAGCGTCTCGCTGGAGGACCTCCACCAGGCGGATCTGATCATCGTCGCCGGGCAGAATCCGGGCACCAACCACCCGCGGATGCTCAGCGCCCTGGAGAAGGCCAAGAACGCGGGCGCGAAGATCATTTCGGTGAATCCGCTGCCCGAGGCCGGTCTGGAGCGGTTCAAGAATCCGCAGACCCCACAGGGCATGCTCAAGGGGACGGCCCTCAACGATCTCTTCCTGCAGATCCGCATCGGCGGTGACCAGGCCCTGTTCCGGCTGCTGAACAAGCTGATCCTCGATACGGACGGTGCGGTCGACGAGGCGTTCGTACGCGAACACACCCATGGATACGAGGAGTTCACGGCCGCCGCACGCGCCGCCGACTGGGACGAGACGCTCGCCGCGACCGGGCTCGGCCGCTCCGAGATCGAGCAGGCGCTCGCCATGGTCCTCGACTCCCGGCGCACCATCGTCTGCTGGGCAATGGGTCTCACGCAGCACAAGCACGCCGTGCCGACCATCCGTGAGGTGGTCAACTTCCTGCTGCTGCGCGGCAACATCGGCCGCCCCGGCGCCGGTGTCTGCCCGGTTCGCGGGCACTCCAACGTCCAGGGCGACCGCACCATGGGCATCTTCGAACGGCCCGCGCCTGCCTTCCTCGACGCCCTGGAGAAGGAGTTCGGCTTCGCTCCGCCGCGCCACCACGGCTTCGACGTCGTACGGTCCATCCGGGCGCTGCGCGACGGCGAGGCGAAGGTCTTCTTCGCCATGGGCGGCAATTTCGTGGCCGCGACGCCCGACACCGAGGTCACCGAGGCGGCGATGCGCAAGGCCCGTCTCACGGTCCATGTGTCGACCAAGCTGAACCGTTCGCACGCCGTGACCGGCACCCGGGCGCTGATCCTGCCCACCCTCGGCCGCACCGACAAGGACGTCCAGGCGGGCGGCCGCCAGGTGGTCACCGTCGAGGACTCGATGGGCATGGTGCACGCCTCCCGCGGCAACCTCACCCCGGCGAGCCCCCATCTGCTCTCGGAGCCGGCCATCGTGGCCCGGCTTGCGCGGGCGGTCCTCGGCCCCGCGTCGACGACGCCGTGGGAGGACTTCGAGAAGGACTACGGGACGATCCGCGACCGCATCGCGCGCGTGGTGCCCGGTTTCGAGGACTTCAACGCGAAGATCGCCCGTCCCGGGGGCTTCACGCTCCCCCACGCCCCGCGCGACGAGCGCCGCTTCCCCACCGCCACCGGCAAGGCCAACTTCACCGCGGCACCCGTCGAGTTCCCCGAGGTGCCCGCGGGCCGGCTGCTGCTGCAGACGCTGCGCTCGCACGATCAGTACAACACCACGATCTACGGTCTCGACGACCGCTACCGGGGTATCAAGGGCGGCCGCCGGGTGGTCCTGGTGAACCCGGAGGACGCCCGGGAGTTGGGTCTCGCGGACGGTTCGTACACCGATCTGGTCAGCGAGTGGAAGGACGGCGTGGAGCGCCGGGCCCCCGGTTTCCGTGTGGTGCACTACCCCACCGCCCGGGGCTGCGCCGCCGCGTACTACCCGGAGACCAATGTGCTCGTCCCGCTGGACTCCACCGCGGACACCAGCAACACCCCGGCAAGCAAGTCCGTGGTGGTCCGGTTCGAGCACGGCGTCTGAGCGTCCGGGCGGGCAAGACCCCCTGAGGGTCCGGAGGCCTGAGGGTCCGGGGGCCGGGGGTCCGGGGGCCGGGGGTCCGGGGAATGGGACCTCCCGTCTAAGCGTTCGCTCAGGCATCTGATAAGACGGTGCACACAGCATGCACCGTACTGAGATCGGAGCCGGGCCCCATGGGCGAGCAGAGAACCGTGAAGTTCCCGCAAGAGGTCATCGACGAATACGCAGCGCTCGGGGTCGACCTGCCCGCGCTCTTCTCGGCCGGGACGCTGGGCGACCGCATGGGCGTGGAGATCACCGAGGCCTCGGCGGAGCGCGTCGTCGGCACCATGCCGGTAGCGGGCAACACCCAGCCGTACGGACTGCTGCACGGCGGCGCATCCGCCGTACTGGCGGAGACGCTCGGCTCGGTCGGCTCGATGCTGCACGGCGGGAGCACCAAGGTCGCCGTCGGCGTCGATCTCAACTGCACGCACCACCGTGGAGTCCGGTCCGGCCTGGTCACGGGCGTCGCGACGCCCGTGCACCGCGGCCGTTCCACGGCGACGTACGAGATCGTGATCACCGACGAGCAGGACAAGCGGGTCTGCACGGCCCGGCTGACCTGTCTGCTGCGCGATGCGGCGGGACCGACCGGGGCCTGACGCCAACGGCCGGGGCCTGACGCTCCCGACCGTTGTCCTGCCCCGAGTCGGCGGACTAGCGTTCCTCGTATGAGGCCTGGACCACCGCCCCGGGGCGGGCTGTTGCTCGTGTGCGCGCTCGCGTTCGCGATCGCCGCCCTCGCCGGCTGCGGGGGTGGCTCGCGCAGCGAGAACAGGCCACCTCCCGCGTCCCCCTCGCCGCGGACGACGTCCCCCGAGAAGCTGTGTGCCCAGCTGATATCCCACTGGGCCCGGGTCGTGCTCGACGGCGGGAAGCAGGCCGGCCTCGACTATCAGGCCATGGGCCTGTCCGGCGGGCAGCACCAGATCCTGCTGGACGTGACGGCCGCCGCTCGCGCCGAGCAGAAGCGCCAAGGGGCGGACGCCGCAAGGAAGTTGATCGACAGTCAGGCCTCGGCCCGGTGCGCCGAGCGCTACCGTAGCGGGTCCCCGACCGGAGGCCCCTGGCAATGAGCGGAGTCGGCCCGGTCGAACCGGGTGAGGGCACATACGCGCCGGACGACGCCTCGACGCCCTTCGCGGCCCGGCCCCGGCAGAGCCGGGCTTCCGAGTTCGCCGCCCGGCATCGCCCCGCGGTCATCACCGCTGCAATCGCTTGCGTCCTCGCCGCAGGTGCTTCGTATCTCTACGTGACCCGGCCGACGCCGCCCCCGCCGCCTCCGACGCCCTGGCCGGCGCAGGCGGTCGCCGTGGCTTACGAAGCTCCCGCCCGGCCGGCCGCCGGACGGGACTCGTTCGATTTCACCGTCACAGTCACCGCGACCTCCGGCCCCCCGGTGACGGTCGAACGGATCACCCAGACCTCGGCGGGCATGTGGGTCTCCAGCAAGCCGGGAACACCGTTCACCGTGAGTACCGGAAAGCCACGCAAAGTACTCGTTACCGTTCACGTGTCGGAATGCCGAACCGTGACACGGAATGCCGGGCTCCCGTTCCTCGACGTAACCCTGCGTAATGCGCGCGCAATGCAAGAGCAGAGTTACATTCTGGGCGATCGGTACGCCCGGGACCTGGCCAGAGCGGTTGGCACTGCCTGCCCTCAAGATCAGATGTCAGGACTCAAACCCTAGGACAGTCCTGCACGTTCTCAGCATGCGGACAAGACGAACCGGCCGGAATTCCCCCGTTCCACCCTCGAAACTCCGCTATCCATTACGCCGCGGCATAACAAGAGCGTCACATCCTTGCTCAGACCACTCCACCTCCCCCAATACCGCGCTTAGAGTCACGGCCAGTCACCGCGCCACCGGATTACCTTCAGTTCGGTTCCAGCGCTCGACTCGGTACGTCCCGTGGGGGGCGGCCGTGCCAGGTGAAAGGACTGATCGTGCGTCAACGTTCGCTCATAGCCATCACGGCTGCGCTCACCGCGGGAGCCCTGTCGCTCACCGCCTGCGGCTCGCGCGACGAGAACAAAAGCGGGGCCGAGGGCGGCGGTACCACGGTCGTCATCGGCATCGATGCCCCGCTGACCGGTGAGCTCTCCGCCCTGGGCCTCGGCATCAAGAACTCTGTCGATCTCGCGGCCAAGCAGGCCAACGCCAAGAAGTACGTCAACGGCATCACCTTCAAGGTGGAAGCCTTCGACGACCAGGCGCAGCCGTCCTCCGGACAGCAGAACGCCACCAAGTTCGTCGCCAACAAGGACGTCCTCGGTGTCGTAGGCCCGCTGAACTCCTCGGTCGCCGAGTCCATGCAGAAGGTCTTCGACGACGCGAAGCTGGCCCAGGTCTCGCCCGCCAACACCAACCCGGCCCTGACCCAGGGACCGAAGTGGAACAGCGGCGAGAAGGCCCGCCCGTACAAGTCGTACTTCCGCACCGCGACCACGGACGCCATCCAGGGCCCTTTCGCCGCGCAGTACCTGTACAACACCGCCAAGAAGAAGAACGTCTTCATCATCGATGACAAGAAGACGTACGGCGCCGGTCTCGCCGCCACCTTCAAGGCGGAGTTCGAGAAGCTCGGCGGCAAGGTCGCCGGCACCGAGCACGTGAACCCTGACACCAAGGACTTCGCGGCCGTCGTCACCCAGATCAAGAGCTCCAAGGCCGACGTCGTCTACTACGGCGGCGAGTACCCGGTGGCCGGCCCGCTCAGCAAGCAGATCAAGAAGTCCGGCGCCGCCATCCCGCTCGTCGGCGGCGACGGCATCTACAGCGCCGACTTCATCAAGCTCTCCGGCAAGGAGGGCGTGGGCGACCTCGCCACCTCCGTCGGTGCGCCGGTCGAGACGCTCCCCTCGGCCAAGGAGTTCGTGGCCAACTACAAGGCGGGCGGCTACAAGGAGGCCTACGAGGCCTACGGCGGCTACTCGTACGACTCCGCCTGGTCGATCATCGAGGCCGTGAAGAAGGTCGTCGAGGGCAACGACGGCAAGCTTCCGTCCGACGCCCGCGCCAAGGTCATCGAGGCCCTGCAGGGTGTCTCCTTCGACGGTGTGACCGGCAAGGTCTCCTTCGACCAGTTCGGCGACGCCACCAACAAGCAGCTCACGGTCTACCAGTACGAGGGCACTGCCTGGAAGGCCGTCAAGTCCGGCACCTTCGCCGGCTGATCGTCACTCCGTAACACCTCACCAGCCGCGCGGGGCGCCGCAAAACATGCGCCCCGCGCGGTGTCACATCCGTCGAAAGACTCGGAGGACCTGCGGTGCACGAACTGCCGCAACAGCTGGTCAACGGCCTGCTACTGGGATCCATGTACGGGCTCGTCGCCATCGGCTACACGATGGTTTATGGCATTGTCCAGCTCATCAACTTCGCCCATGGCGAGATCTTTATGACCGGCGGGTTCGGGGCCCTCACGGTCTGGCTCATCCTTCCCACCGGCACCACCATGTGGCTGGCTCTGCCACTGATGCTGATCGGCGCGATCATCGTCGCCACCACCATCGCCGTCGGCGCGGAACGCTTCGCGTACCGGCCGCTGCGCACCGCACCCCGCCTCGCCCCGCTCATCACCGCCATCGGCCTCTCCCTGGCCCTGCAGCAGGCGGTGTGGGCCTGGTACCCCGAGGCGAAGTCCTCCCGCACCTTCCCCGAAATCCCCGGTGGCCCTTTCCACCTCGGCAGCATCACCATCCAGACCGGTGACATCTTCCTGCTGATAGCCGCCCCCATCTGTATGGCGATCCTCGCCTTCTTCGTCATGAAGACCCGCACCGGACGCGGTATGCAGGCCACCGCCCAGGATCCGGACACGGCCAAGCTCATGGGCATCAACACGGACCGCATCATCGTGGTCGCGTTCGCCCTCGGTGCCGCGTTCGCCGCCGTCGGAGCCGTCGCGTACGGCCTCAAGTACGGCGAAGTGAACTTCCGCATGGGCTTCATCCTCGGCCTCAAGGCGTTCACCGCAGCCGTCCTCGGCGGTATCGGCAACATCTACGGCGCCATGCTCGGCGGTCTCGCCCTCGGCATCGCCGAGACCATGGCCACGGCCTACATCAACGACATCCCCGGCATGCAGCAGCTCGGCGGCCAGTCCTGGGCCGACGTCTGGGCCTTCGTACTTCTCATCGTCGTGCTCCTCGTCAGGCCACAGGGCCTCCTCGGCGAGCGCGTCGCGGACAGGGCGTGACACCGATGACGACACAGACCACGACCGCGGACACTCCGCGTACCCCGGCCGACAGCGCACAGACGGGCCTCATCGCCCTCCCGCCGACCATCGCGCGAGCGGTTGCAACCGGCGGCGGCGCTCTCACCGTCATCTCCGCGTTCCTCGCCTGGACCTGGACCGCTGCCTTCCCCGGCGACCTCACGGTCTACGGATACCCGGGCGGACTCCAGTGGCTCGTCCTCATCGCGGGCGCCCTGACAACGCTGTTCGGACTCTCCTCCTACGGAGTCAAGGGCCTCAGGTGGCTCGCTCCCGCCGGTGCCGACAGCTCGATCAGGCTCTCCGCGCTGGCCGCCTTCTCCACCACCTGGTTCACGCTGATCGCCATCAGCAAGCAGCTCGGCGGTCTCGCCAACCTCGAACCCGGCGGCTTCATAGCCGGCATCGTCAGCCTGGCCGCCCTCATCGGCGCCCTCGCCCTGCCCTTCGAGCGCCCCGCGCCCGACCCGGCGGACCCCGAGGACAGCTGGTGGGACCAGCTCAGTCACAACCGGCGCAACCGGATCGCCGTCATCAAGGCAGCCCTCGCCACCGGCACCGCACCCCCCGCCCGCAAGCTGCCCTCGTACGTCGAGATCCTGATCATCGTCGCGGCGCTCAGCCTCGGCCTGGTCGTGTTCACGTACGGCATCGGCACCCAGTACGACGAGCTCTTCGTCGGCTTCCTCATCACCGCCGGTTTCGGCTTCGCCGCCATCTTCAAGTCGGGCCTCGTCGCACGCCTGTCCGCGATCACCGCCCGGCACCGCACAGTGACGATGGCAGGCGCGTTCGCCGCGGCCGCCGCGTTCCCCTTCACCCAGTCCGACGACCAGTACGCGACGATCGGCGTCTACATCCTGATCTTCGCCACCGTCGCCCTCGGTCTGAACATCGTCGTCGGCCTCGCCGGACTTCTCGACCTCGGTTACGTCGCCTTCCTCGGCGTCGGCGCGTACGCCGCGGCCATGGTCTCCGGATCGCCGTCCTCGCCGTTCGACGTCCACTTCCCCTTCTGGGGAGCGGTTCTCGTCGGCGCCACCGCGTCCATGGTCTTCGGCGTCCTCATCGGCGCCCCGACCCTGCGACTGCGCGGCGACTACCTGGCGATCGTGACGCTCGGCTTCGGTGAGATCTTCCGGATCACCGTCAACAACCTCGACGGCACCTCCGGCCCCGACATCACCAACGGGTCCAACGGCATCTCGTCGATCCCGAACCTGCAGATGTTCGGCTTCGACTTCGGACTCGAGCACACCATCTTCGGCGTCACCATCGGCCGGTTCGCGAACTACTTCTTCCTGATGCTGCTGATCACCCTGATCGTCGTGGTGGTCTTCCGCCGCAGCGGTGACTCCCGCATCGGCCGCGCCTGGATCGCGATCCGCGAGGACGAGACCGCAGCGCTCGCCATGGGCATCAACGGCTTCCGGGTCAAGCTCATCGCGTTCGCCCTCGGTGCGACCCTCGCCGGCCTCGCCGGTACGGTCCAGGCCCACGTCACGTACACCGTGACGCCGGAGCAGTACCAGTTCGCCCACGTCGTCCCGCCGAACTCGGCCTTCCTGCTGGCCGCGGTCGTCCTCGGCGGCATGGGCACCATCAGCGGACCGCTCGTCGGCGCCGCGCTGCTCTACCTGATCCCCGCCAAGCTGCAGTTCCTCGGCGACTATCAGCTCCTTGCCTTCGGCCTCGCGCTCGTACTCCTGATGCGCTTCCGGCCCGAGGGACTCATTCCCAACCGGCGCCGCCAGCTCGAGTTCCACGAATCCGCGGAAGCGCCCGCAGTCCTCAGCAAGACAGGGGCCTGATCCATGACCACCGACACCACCACGAAGGACACCGCCCCGGCCACCGCGCCCGGCGAGACGGTCCTCGACGCCCGCGGCGTCACCATGCGGTTCGGCGGCCTCACCGCCGTGCGCTCGGTCGACCTCACCGTCAACAGCGGCGAGATCGTCGGTCTCATCGGCCCCAACGGCGCGGGAAAGACCACCTTCTTCAACTGCCTCACCGGTCTTTACATCCCCACCGAAGGCGAAGTCCGCTACAAGGGCACCGTCCTCCCCGCCAAGTCGTTCAAGGTCACGGCGGCGGGCGTCGCGCGCACCTTCCAGAACATCCGCCTCTTCGGCAACATGACCGTTCTGGAGAACGTGCTCGTCGGCCGCCACACCCGTACCAAGGAAGGCCTCTGGTCCGCCCTCCTGCGCGGCCCCGGCTTCCACAAGGCCGAGGCCAAGTCCAAGGCACGGGCCATGGAACTGCTCGAGTTCATCGGCCTCGCCGACAAGGCCGAGCACCTCGCGCGGAACCTCCCCTACGGCGAGCAGCGCAAGCTCGAGATCGCGCGGGCCCTGGCCAGCGACCCCGGCCTGCTCCTTCTCGACGAGCCGACGGCCGGCATGAACCCGCAGGAAACCCGGGCCACCGAAGAACTCGTCTTCGCCATCCGGGACATGGGCATCGCCGTCCTCGTCATCGAGCACGACATGCGCTTCATCTTCAACCTGTGCGACCGCGTCGCGGTTCTCGTCCAGGGCGAGAAGCTCGTCGAGGGCGACAGCGAGACCGTCCAGGGCGACGAGCGCGTCATCGCCGCCTACCTCGGCGAGCCCTTCGAGGGCGCCCCGGGCGACGAGGAAATAGCGGAAGTGGAAGCGGCTGAAACCGGGGCCACAGGGTCCGCAGGCAAGGAGAACGACTGATGACCGCACTTCTCGAAGTCGAGGACCTGCGCGTCGCCTACGGCAAGATCGAGGCCGTCAAAGGCATCTCGTTCAGCGTCCAGGCCGGCGAGGTCGTCACCCTCATCGGCACCAACGGCGCCGGTAAGACCACCACGCTGCGCACCCTCTCGGGCCTCCTGAAGCCCGTCGGCGGCCAGATCAAGTTCAACGGCAAGTCCCTCAAGAAGGTGCCGGCCCACCAGATCGTCTCCCTCGGGCTCGCACACTCCCCCGAGGGGCGGCACATCTTCCCGCGCATGTCCATCGAGGACAATCTGCGGCTCGGCGCCTTCCTCCGCAACGACAAGGCGGGCATCGAGAAGGACATCCAGCGCGCCTACGACCTCTTCCCGATTCTGGGAGAGCGCAGGAAGCAGGCGGCAGGCACGCTCTCCGGCGGCGAGCAGCAGATGCTCGCGATGGGGCGCGCACTGATGTCGCAGCCCAAGCTGCTCATGCTGGACGAGCCCTCCATGGGACTGTCGCCGATCATGATGCAGAAGATCATGGCGACGATCGTCGAGCTCAAGGCACAGGGCACCACCATCCTGCTCGTCGAGCAGAACGCCCAGGCCGCGCTGTCGCTGGCGGACCAGGCGCATGTCATGGAGATCGGCACCATCAAGCTCTCCGGCCCCGGCCAGGAGCTGCTCCACGACGAGTCCGTCCGCAAGACGTATCTCGGCGAGGACTGAGCCGTACGCATACGGAAGGGCCCGCACCCCGATCGGGGGCGCGGCGGACCGGGGAACCGGCGGCACAGGATGCAGCCGTAGCAGTACGTGGTGGCGACGGCGAAGCCGCGCTCGCGCAGCATCGGTGCCATCC